>NZ_VMNX01000134.1 GCF_009377235.1 Streptomyces acidicola | reverse complement strand
ATGGGACGGGTAGGGACGGCGGGGGCGAGAAACCACGTGGTCCGGGTGGGCCCTCCGGCAGTGGGTCCTCCCGCGGAGCGGCGGTGTCTCAATCCTCCATCAGCCGGGGCGCCAGCCGGAAGTCGAGCGCCGTGCAGCGGCGACCCGCCGACACCGTGCGGACCGCCTGGCCGATCGCCTTGCGGGAGCCGACGAGGACGACCAGCTTCTTGGCCCGCGTCACGGCGGTGTAGATCAGGTTGCGCTGGAGCATCATCCACGCGCCGGTCGTGACCGGGATGACGACCGCCGGGTACTCGCTTCCCTGCGAGCGGTGGATCGTCACCGCGTACGCGTGCGCCAGCTCGTCCAGTTCGTCGAACTCGTACGGCACCTCCTCGTCCTCGTCCGTCAGCACCGTCAGGCGCTGGTCGACCGGATCGAGCGCGGTGACCACGCCGACGGTGCCGTTGAAGACGCCGTTCGCGCCCTTGTCGTAGTTGTTGCGGATCTGGGTGACCTTGTCGCCGACGCGGAAGACCCGGCCGCCGAACCGCTTCTCGGGAAGGTCCGGGCGGGCGGGCGTGATGGCCTGCTGGAGCAGCCCGTTGAGGGTGCCCGCTCCCGCCGGGCCACGGTGCATGGGGGCCAGCACCTGCACGTCACGCCGCGGGTCCAGGCCGAACTTCGCGGGGATCCGCCGGGCCGCCACGTCCACCGTGAGCCGGCCGGCCTCCTCCGTGTCGTCCTCGACGAAGAGGAAGAAGTCCTTCATGCCGTCGGTGACCGGGTGCTGCCCGGAGTTGATCCGGTGGGCGTTCGTCACGACGCCCGACTGCTGGGCCTGACGGAAGACACGGGTCAGACGGACCGCCGGGATCGGGCTGCCGTCGGCCAGCAGGTCGCGCAGCACCTCGCCCGCGCCCACGCTCGGCAACTGGTCCACGTCCCCGACGAAGAGGAGATGGGCCCCCGGCGGCACCGCCTTCACCAGCTTGTTGGCGAGGAGGAGGTCGAGCATGGACGCCTCGTCGACGACCACGAGGTCCGCGTCCAGAGGGCGGTCCCTGTCGTACGCCGCGTCACCGCCGGGCTTGAGCTCCAGGAGGCGGTGGACGGTGGAGGCGTCGGCGCCCGTGAGTTCGGCGAGCCGCTTGGCGGCCCTGCCCGTGGGCGCGGCCAGCACCACCTTCGCCTTCTTGGCACGGGCCAGCTCCACGATCGAGCGGACCGTGAAGGACTTGCCGCAGCCGGGGCCGCCGGTGAGGACGGCGACCTTCTCGGTGAGCGCCAGCCGGACCGCCTCCTCCTGCTCGGGGGCGAGCTCGACGCCCGTACGCCCCTTCAGCCAGGCCAGCGCCTTGTCCCAGGCCACGTCACGGAACGCGGGCATGCGGTCCTCGTCCGTGCGGAGCAGCCTCAGGAGCTGGGCGGAGAGGGAGAGTTCGGCCCGGTGGAAGGGGACCAGGTAGATGGCGGTCACCGGGGTGCCGCCGTCCGGGGCGGGGACCTTCTCCCGTACGACACCGGGGTCCGCGTCGTCCTCGGGCGGCGCCGCCAGCTCCGCCAGGCACTCGATGACCAGGCCGGTGTCCACCTGGAGCAGCTTCACCGCGTCGGCGATCAGCTTCTCCTCGGGGAGGTAGCAGTGCCCCTGGTCCGCGGACTGCGACAGGGCGTACTGGAGGCCGGCCTTGACGCGCTCCGGGCTGTCGTGCGGGATGCCCACGGACTGGGCGATCTTGTCGGCGGTGAGGAAGCCGATGCCCCAGACGTCGGCCGCGAGGCGGTACGGCTGGTTCTTCACGACGGAGATCGAGGCGTCGCCGTACTTCTTGTAGATGCGCACGGCGATGGACGTCGACACCTCGACGGTCTGGAGGAAGAGCATGACCTCCTTGATCGCCTTCTGCTCCTCCCAGGCGTCCGCGATCTTCTTGGTGCGCTTGGGGCCGAGGCCGGGGACCTCGATGAGCCGCTTGGGCTCCTCCTCGATGATCTGCAGCGTGTCCAGGCCGAAGTGCTGGGTGATGCGGTCGGCGAAGACCGGACCGATGCCCTTGACCAGGCCCGAGCCCAGGTAGCGGCGGATGCCCTGGACGGTGGCCGGGAGCACCGTCGTGTAGTTCTCGACGGTGAACTGTTTTCCGTACTGGGGGTGGGAGCCCCAGCGGCCCTCCATGCGCAGGGACTCGCCGACCTGGGCGCCGAGGAGTGCGCCCACGACCGTGAGGAGGTCGCCGGCGCCCCGGCCGGTGTCCACGCGGGCCACCGTGTAACCGTTCTCCTCGTTGGCGTACGTGATCCGCTCCAGGACACCTTCGAGTACGGCAAGCTGCCGTGCCCCGGCCGCCGTCGCGTTCCCCGCACTGCCCGCGTTCCCCACCTGATTGGACATGATCCGACGCTACCGCTCGGCTCGGACAGTGCGCGGCGGCTCGGACAGTGCGGGCCGGGACGCCTTCGCGCGGCTCGCGCCTGCCCGCCGCAAGGTCGGTGGTGGATACGGCGCCCGTCGGCCGCAGCCGACGGCCCTGACGGGCTTTCACCTGGTCACCGTCGCATCACGATCTGGTCTCGGGGTCCCACCCAGGTCTTGCGTCATCCTCGTGTAATCGATTCCAATCCCTCGTGTAATCGATTCCACGAGGAGGTGGAGCGACGATGGCGAGCATCAAGGACGTCGCCGCCGAGGCGGGAGTGTCCGTCGCCACGGTCTCGCGTGTCCTGAACGACCACCCGTCGGTCAGCCCGGAGGCACGCACGCGCGTGCTGGCCGCCGTCGAGGCCCTGGGCTACCGCCCGAACGCCGTCGCCCGCTCCCTGCGCACCGACCAGACCCACACGCTCGGCCTGGTCATCAGCGACGTGATGAACCCCTACTTCACGGAACTGGCCCGTGCCGTCGAGGAGGAGGCCCGCGCCCTCGGCTACAGCGTCATCTTCGGCAACGCCGACGAGCGGCGCGACCTCCAGGACCACCATGTACGGACCCTCCTGGACCGCCGGATCGACGGGCTCCTGGTCTCCCCCACCGACGGCGGCTCCCCGCTGATGCTGGACGCCGTGCGGTCGGGGACACCGATGGTGTTCGTGGACCGGTGGATCGCCGGCATGGACGTGCCGGTCGTCCGGGCGGACGGGCGGCAGGCCGTACGGGACCTCGTCGCCCATCTGCACGGGCTCGGCCACCGCAGGCTCGCCATCATCGCGGGCCCCGCGGCGACCACGACCGGCCGGGAGCGCGTCGACGCCTTCAGGGAGGCCCTGCGCGCCTACGACCTGGAACTGCCCGACGACCACATAGGCCAGGGTGACTTCCAGGCCGAGAGCGGCCGACGGGCCACCGAGCGGTTCCTGGACCTGCCCGAGCCCCCCGAGGTCGTCTTCGCCGCCGACAACCTGATGGCGCTCGGCGTGCTGGACGCCGTCCGCGCGCGCGGGTTGCGGATTCCCGAGGACATCGGGCTGGCCGCGTTCGACGACATCCCGTGGTTCGTGCACACCGATCCGCCGATCACCGCGGTCGCCCAGCCGACACGCGAGCTGGGCCGCGCCGCCGTACGCGCCCTGGTCGACCGCATCGAGGGCCGCACCCCGAAGTCCGTCACCCTCCCCGCCCGTCTCGTCGTACGCCGCTCGTGCGGCGAGACCGCCCCCGAAAGGAGCACGTCGTGAGCGACCCGGACGAGTCGACGCGCAACGAACAGCCGCGCAATGAACTACTGCGCAATGAACTACTGCGCATCGAAGGCATACGGAAGACCTTCCCCGGCGTGGTCGCGCTCGACGGCGTCGACTTCGATCTGCGCCGCGGCGAGGTGCACGTACTCCTCGGCGAGAACGGCGCGGGCAAGAGCACACTCATCAAGATGCTGTCCGGCGCCTACCGCCCCGATGCCGGGCGCGTCGTGGTGGGCGGCGAGGAGGTGCGCATCCATGGTGCGCAGGACTCCGAGCGCCTCGGGATCGCCACCATCTACCAGGAGTTCAACCTGGTTCCCGATCTGACGGTCGCCGAGAACATCTTCCTGGGGCGGCAGCCGCGCCGCTTCGGGCTGATCGACCGGAAGCGGATGGAGGCCGACGCCACCGAGCTCCTCGAACGCGTCGGCGTGAACGTGTCTCCACGCGCGCGCGTGCGGGAACTCGGCATCGCCCGCCTCCAGATGGTCGAGATCGCGAAGGCGCTGAGCCTTGACGCGCGTGTGCTGATCATGGACGAGCCGACCGCGGTGCTCACCTCCGAGGAGGTCGACAAGCTCTTCGCGATCGTGCGCAGGCTGCGCGAGGACGGCGTAGGGATCGTCTTCATCACCCACCACCTGGAGGAGATCGCCGCCCTGGGCGACCGCGTCACGGTCATCCGGGACGGCAGGAGCGTCGGCCAGGTGCCCGCGTCCACACCCGAGGACGAGCTCGTCAGGCTCATGGTGGGCCGCTCCATCGAGCAGCAGTACCCGCGCGAACGCCCGGACACAGGTGAGGCGTTGCTGCACGTCGAGGGGCTGACCAGGGACGGCGTCTTCCACGACGTGAGCTTCGAGGTGCGGGCCGGCGAGGTCGTCGGCGTCGCGGGCCTCGTCGGGGCCGGCCGTACGGAGGTCGTGCGGGCGGTGTTCGGCGCCGACCCGTACGACAAGGGCCTCGTCAAGGTCGCGGGCGCCGAGCTGCGCCGCCACGACGTCAACGCCGCCATGCGGGCCGGGATCGGGCTCGTCCCCGAGGACCGCAAGGGCCAGGGGCTCGTCCTGGACGCCTCCGTGGCGGAGAACCTGGGCCTGGTCACCCTGCGCGGCGCGACCAGGGGCGGCTTCGTCGACCTCAAGGGGCAGCACGAGGCGGCCGCCCGGATCGCCGAGCAACTCGGTGTGCGCATGGCCGGGCTCCACCAGCACGTACGCACCCTCTCCGGCGGCAACCAGCAGAAGGTCGTCATCGGCAAGTGGCTGCTCGCCGACACCAAGGTGCTCATCCTCGACGAGCCCACGCGCGGCATCGACGTCGGCGCCAAGGTCGAGATCTACCAGCTCATCAACGAGCTGACGGCCGCCGGAGCCGCCGTCCTGATGATCTCCAGTGACCTGCCCGAGGTGCTCGGCATGAGCGACCGGGTCCTGGTGATGGCCCAGGGCCGCATCGCGGGCGAACTCCCCGCCGCCGAGGCCACCCAGGACGCGGTCATGGCCCTCGCCGTCAGCGCACCCACCACCGCATCCGAATCCACCCCCCTACCCGCATCCGCTACTGAGAAGACCGAGAAGACCGAAGTGGAGGCCCCCCGTGGCCACTGACACGCTCAAGAGCCAGTCGGGCGCGAGTGGCGCCTCGGGCGGCCTGCGCCGCATCCTGCTCGACAACGGCGCGCTCACCGCGCTGATCCTCCTCGTCGTCGCGATGTCGGCCCTGTCGGGCGACTTCCTGACGACGGACAACCTGCTCAACATCGGCGTCCAGGCCGCCGTGACCGCCATCCTCGCCTTCGGCGTCACCTTCGTGATCGTGTCGGCGGGCATCGACCTCTCGGTCGGCTCGGTCGCCGCGCTGTCGGCCACGGTGCTGGCGTGGAGCGCGACATCGGAGGGTGTCCCGGTCTGGACAGCCGTGATACTCGCGGTCGCCACGGGCATCGCCTGCGGCCTCGTCAACGGCGTCCTCGTCTCGTACGGGAAGCTCCCGCCGTTCATCGCCACGCTGGCCATGCTGTCGGTGGGCCGCGGCCTGTCCCTGGTGATCTCGCAGGGCAGCCCGATCGCGTTCCCCGACTCGGTCTCGCACCTCGGTGACACGCTCGGCGGCTGGCTGCCGGTGCCCGTGCTCGTCATGATCGTCATGGGGCTGGTCACGGCCGTGATCCTGGGCCGTACCTACATCGGCCGCGCCATGTACGCGATCGGTGGCAACGAGGAGGCCGCCCGCCTGTCCGGTCTGCGCGTGAAGAAGCAGAAGCTCGTCATCTACGCGCTGTCCGGTCTCTTCGCCGCCGCCGCGGGCATCGTGCTCGCCTCCCGTCTGTCCTCCGCGCAGCCGCAGGCCGCGCAGGGCTACGAGCTGGACGCCATCGCCGCGGTCGTCATCGGCGGTGCCTCGCTGGCCGGCGGTACGGGCAAGGCGTCCGGCACGCTGATCGGCGCGCTGATCCTGGCGGTGCTGCGCAACGGCCTCAACCTCCTGTCGGTGTCGGCGTTCTGGCAGCAGGTCGTCATCGGTGTCGTGATCGCGCTGGCGGTGCTGCTGGACACGCTGCGCAGGAAGGCCGGGTCGCCCGGAGCCGCGGCCGGTACGGGCGGAGGCGGGGGCGGAGGCTCGGTGCTCTCGGGCGGGAAGAGTCCGCTGAAGCTCGCGCTGGCGGCCGTGGTCGTCGCGGCCGTCGTGGGCGCGATGACCTTCGTCAACAGCGGCTCGTCCTCGTCCGCGAACCAGAAGGTCGGGCTGTCCCTCTCCACCCTCAACAACCCCTTCTTCGTGCAGATCAAGAAGGGCGCCCAGGAGGAGGCGAAGAAGCTCGGCGCCGACCTGACCGTCACCGACGCGCAGAACGACGCCTCGCAGCAGGCCAACCAGCTGCAGAACTTCACCAGCGAGGGCCTCGGCTCGATCATCGTCAACCCGGTGGACTCGGACGCGGCGGGCCCCTCGGTGCGTGCCGCGAACAAGGCCGACATCCCCGTCGTCGGCGTCGACCGGGGCGTCAACAAGGCGAACACGGCCGCGCTCGTCGCCTCCGACAACGTCGAGGGCGGCCGGCTGGGCGCCAAGGCCCTGGCCGAGAAGCTGGGCGGCAAGGGCAGGATCGTGATCCTCCAGGGCCTGGCCGGCACGTCCGCGAGCCGTGAGCGCGGCGCGGGCTTCGCGGAGGGCCTCAAGGCCTACCCCGGCATCGAGGTCGTCGCCAGGCAGCCCGCCGACTTCGACCGCACCAAGGGCCTCGACGTCATGACGAACCTGCTCCAGGCCCACCCGGACGTCGACGGCGTCTTCGCCGAGAACGACGAGATGGCACTCGGCGCGATCAAGGCCCTCGGCTCCAAGGCCGGCAAGTCCGTCGCCGTCATCGGCTTCGACGGCACGCCGGACGGCCTGAAGGCGGTCAAGGACGGCACGCTGTACGCCTCCGTCGCCCAGCAGCCGACCGAACTCGGCCGAATAGCGCTCCAGAACGCCCTCAAGGCCGCCGAGGGCGAGAAGGTCGAGAAGACGGTGAAGGTGCCGGTGAAGGTGGTCACGGCGGAGAACGTGGACGAGTTCAGCGGCTGACACGGATTGCCGCGCGGCGCACCGGCTCGACCGGCCGGTGCGCCTCCAGCTCATCCAGGGCTCCGGCTCATCAGCGGCTCCAGCTCATCCATAGCTCCAACTCATCTGTAGCTCCAACTCATTCGTAGAGGGAGACGGTTCATGTACGGCTACGACCTCCTGGTCGTGGGATCGGCCAACGCCGACCTGGTGGTCGGTGTCGAGCGGCGGCCGGGGGCCGGCGAGACGGTCCTCGGCTCCGACCTGGCCCTCCACCCGGGCGGCAAGGGCGCCAACCAGGCGGTGGCCGCCGCCCGGCTCGGGGCCCGTACGGCCCTGCTGGCCCGGGTCGGCGACGACGCGCACGGGCGGCTGCTGCTGGACTCGCAGCGGGAGGCGGGGGTCGACACCGTGGGCGTACTCGTCGGCGGGGCGCCCACCGGGGTCGCGCTGATCACGGTGGACCCGTCCGGGGACAACAGCATCGTGGTGTCGCCCGGGGCCAACGGGCGGCTCGTGCCCGAGGACATCCGGGCGGCGGTGAGCCTGCTGCACGCCTCCTCGGTGGTCTCGGCGCAGCTGGAGATCCCCTTGGAGACGGTCGTGGAGGTGGCACGGAACCTGCCGGACGGCACCCGCTTCGTCCTCAACCCGTCCCCGCCGCAGCCGCTGCCCGACGAGTTGCTCGCCGCCTGTGACCCGCTCATCGTGAACGAGCACGAGGCGCGGGTCATCGCCGGCGGCGACCTGGGGAGCTCCCCCGAGGACTGGGCACGGGCCCTGCTGGCGCTCGGGCCGCGGTCGGTGGTCGTGACGCTGGGCGCGGAGGGCGCGCTGGTGGCGTCCGCCGAGGGCAGTGTGCGCGTGCCGTCGGTGAAGGTGGAGGCCGTGGACACGACGGGGGCGGGGGACGCGTTCACCGCGGCGCTCGCCTGGAAGCTGGGTACGGGTGCGGAGTTGGCCGAGGCCGCCGCGTACGCGGCCCGCGTCGGCGCGGCCGCCGTCACGAAGGCGGGCGCCCAGGTGTCCTTCCCGACCGCGGAGGAGGTCGCGTCCCTGCGAGGCGCGGTCCTGCGAGGTGAGTCCCGGTGAAGCGGACCGGAATACTGAACCGTCACCTGTCGGGTGCCCTCGCCGAGCTCGGCCACGGGCACGGTGTGCTGGTCTGCGACGCGGGCATGCCCATCCCGTCGCCCATCCCGTCCGGTCCGCGCGTGGTGGACCTCGCCTTCCGGGCCGGGGTGCCGTCCTTCGCCGAGGTACTCAACGGGCTGCTCGACGAGCTCGTGATCGAGGGCGCGACCGCCGCGCACGAAGTCCGCGACGCGAACCCGGAGGCGAGCGCCCTGCTCCAGGCCCGCTTCCCCGAGCTGGAACTGGTCTCCCACGAGCAGCTCAAGGCCCTCTCGGCGGACGCGCGGCTGATCGTACGGACCGGGGAGGCACGGCCGTACGCGAACGTGCTGTTGAGGTGCGGCGTCTTCTTCTGACAGCAGCACTCCGGTTCTGACGGCGGCGCTCCGGAAAAACTCCCGGGAACCGTGCAACCCTCCCCGCACCCCGCGGGTCGTACTTGGCATCAGGACCGCTCGGAGGGGGATCTGGGGGGATCGCGGGGGTTCTGATACGGAGGGGGAAACCCCGAGGGGCCCGGTCGAGACAGGACGCTGTCGGTTCTGACCGGGCCCCTCGAATGACCGCGCCAGGTGTCACAGCGCCCGGCGCATGCAGACCCGCGGCCACCGGTCCAGGCCATGTGCCGCTTCGCGCTCGCGGATCTTGCGCAGACCGGGAGTAAGCCCGCTGTCGTCCATGAGCTGGAAACCACAGCGTGCGTAGTAGGGGGCGTTCCACGGGACCTCGGTGAACGTGGTGAGGGTCAGGGCGGGCGCACCCTCGCTCGTGGCGTGGGCCGCCAGATGGTCCAGCAGCGACCGGCCGACTCCGCGACGCGCGCTGTCCGGGTGCACCGAGACCTGCTCGACGTGGAGGTTGCCGTCGACGCGGTCGGCGATCAGGTAGGCGACCGGGGCGTCGGCGTCGTTGGCCGCGAGCCACGCCAGCCCGGCGTGGTGGTACCGGGCGAGCTCGGCCAGCGGGAGCGGCTCGTCCTCGGCGATCTCCGGCATGCCGATGTCCCGGAAGGACTGCCCGGCGGCCCTCTCGATGTCCTGGAGGACGGGCAGTTCGTCCAGGCGTACGGCTCGGATGTGCATGGACGCATTCTCCTCAGCACGCCGCACGGCACCACCGATTAAGGAGCCCAGGTCGATCTCGGCCCGTACGGTCTTGCCGGACGGGTCGCGGTCCAGCACCTCCCAGCGGTCGGCGAGCGCCTCGACGAGGAGCAGCCCGCGTCCGGACTCGTCGAGGGGCTGCGCGGGTCGTACGTCGCCGGGGGCGGGCGGGAGCCGTTCGGCACGTGTGTCCGTCACCTCGACGCACAGGGAACCGGTACCGGTGGCCAGGGAGAGCCGCAGCTCGAAGTCCCGGCCCGGTACGCGGCCGTGGGTCACGGCGTTGGCCGCCAGTTCGGCGACGACCGCCGCGGCCTTCTCCGAGACGTCCGAGCCGTACGGGATGCCCCAGGCCTGGAGCTGGTTGAGAGCGAGGTGACGGGCCAGCCGGGCGCCCAGTGGGGTCGAGCTGAAGCGTTGGGTGAACACACGTACGGTAACCGGGTGTTGGGGGGCGGGTGGTGCTGTCATGCGCCCAATTTGGCGGCCGGAAGGGGCACTTCACCAGGTCAACGCCACGTACGCTCGCGCAGCGTACGCGATTACGGACTGGACAGTACTCGTAACTGTTCGTAACTATGAGCTCGTTGGGTGTGGCAGCAGCGTGGCGTGTGCGCGGGAGGTGGCCAATGGTGGCCGACAGCATGGTGGGCACGGGGACGGGCGGCGAGCCGGAGTCCTCCGACAGTCTGCGGATGTTCGGGGCAGTCGTACAGGCCCTGCGCGAGAACGCGGGGCTGAGCCGGGAGGAGTTCGGCGAGTACGTCCGGTATTCCAAGCACACGGTCGCGTCGGTGGAGTTGGGGCGCCGCATGCCGGACCCGGCGTTCGTCGAGCGAGCGGAGGAGGCGACCGGGAACACGGGGGCGTTACGGAAGGCGGCGGGGCGCCTTGCACGACAGCCGGGGTTGGCGGCTTGGCTTCGGCAGTGGGCGCGGATGGAGCGAACGGCCATCACCCTGTACACGTACGAGTGCCGTCTGATTCCGGGCTTGTTGCAGACGGAGGCGTATGCGCGGACGCTGTTCAGGAACCAGTTGCCTCCCCTGAACGACGAGCAGATCGAGGCGCAGTGGGTGGCACGGGCAGAACGGCAACGGTTGCTACGGGAGCGGCCGAACACGGCGTTCGGCTTCATCTTGGAGGAGGGGGTGTTCCTGCGGCGCACCGGCGGGGTGGAGGTCACGAGGCAGCTCATCGATCACGTGCTGGAACTCGCCGAGCTGCGGAACGTCGAGCTCCAGATCATGCCGCAGGTCCAGGAGACTCATGCGGGGCTCGACGGTCCTGTGCAGCTGTTGGAGACCCCGGAGAACAAGTGGTTCGCCTACTGCGAGGGGCAGGAAAGCGGCCAGCTCATCGCTGACTCAAAGGTGGTCAGCATGCTCCAGATGCGGTATGCCAGGATGCGCTCACAGTCTCTTACTCTCAAAGACTCCATGAGCCTGTTGGAGCGGATGCGAGGAGCACTATGAGCACCAGCGAGCTGACATGGTTCAAGAGCAGCTACAGCAGCGGCGGTTCCGGCGACTGCGTCGAAATAGCTACCACCCCCCACACCATCCACGTCCGCGACTCCAAGAACCCCGAGGCCCCCCACCTCACCCTCTCCCCCACCGCCTGGACCGACTTCCTCGCCCATGCCTCGCGAAGCTGATCCTCTGCGCCGGCTCTCCCTGGAGCAGCTGC
Organism: Streptomyces acidicola; assembly: GCF_009377235.1. Lineage (GTDB taxonomy): Bacteria > Actinomycetota > Actinomycetes > Streptomycetales > Streptomycetaceae > Streptomyces > Streptomyces acidicola. Next base: position 13,824 of record NZ_VMNX01000134.1, on the reverse strand, counting down.
GGCAGCGGACGAGCATGAAGTGGCGGACGTACCCCGAGGACGTACTGCCGCTCTGGGTCGCCGAGATGGACGTGCCGCTGGCCGAGCCGGTGGCGCGGGCGATCACCGAGGCGGTGGCGCTCGGGGACACCGGCTATCCGGCCGGGACGGCGTACGCCGAGGCGCTGGCCGGGTTCGCCCGGGAGCGGTGGGGGTGGGACGGGCTCGCCGTGGAGCGTACGGCGATCGTGCCCGATGTGATGCTGGGCATCGTCGAGATGCTCAAGCTGGTCTCCGGCCCGAGCGAACCCGTGGTCGTCAACTCCCCCGTGTACCCGCCCTTCTACCAGTTCGTCGGGAACCTGGGGCGACCGGTCGTGGAGGCACCACTGGGCGCTGACGGCCGGATCGACTTCGCCGTCCTGGAGGGCGCGTTCAGGGAGGTGGCGGCCCACGCGAACCAGCCGGTGTATTTGCTGTGCAGCCCGCACAACCCGACCGGAACCGTGCACACCGCCGACGAGCTGACGCGGGTCGCCCTGCTGGCGAGGACGTACGGGGTGCGTGTCGTGGCGGACGAGATCCACGCCCCGATCGTGGCCGCGGGCGCGTCCTTCGTGCCGTATCTGAGCGTTCCGGGCGGGGAGAACGGCCTGTCGCTGATGTCGGCGTCCAAGGCGTGGAACCTGGCCGGACTCAAGGCCGCCCTCGCCATCGCCGGACCCGACGCGGCCGACGACCTCGCCCGCCTCCCCGAGGAGGTCAGCCACGGCCCCAGCCACGTGGGCATCATCGCCCACACCGCCGCCCTGCGGGACGGCGGCGACTGGCTCGACGCGGTGTTGTCCGGACTCGACGACAACCGCCAACTCCTGGCGGACCTGCTGGCCGAGCACCTGCCCGGCGTCCGTTACGCCCCCGCGCAGGCCACCTACCTGGCGTGGCTGGACTGCCGGGATCTGGGCCTCGGCGACGACCCGGCCGCGGTCTTTCTTGAGCGCGGGCGTGTCGCCCTCAGCTCCGGGACGGACTTCGGGACCGGCGGCGCGGGCTTCGTCCGCCTGAACCTGGCCACCTCGCCGGAACTGATCACCGAGGCGGTACGGCGGATGGCTGCCGCGATCAGAGCCGCCTCCTGATCAGGGGCGGCTGACCACGGCGTCGGATCGTGTCGTCGACTGCCGTTCCAGGAGGGCGCGGAAGCTGCGCGCGGACCGGCCGGTGAGGCGCTGGACGGTGTCGGTGACGCGGTCCTCCGCCCCCTCGGCGATGGCACGGTCCAGGGCGGCCAGCATGGAAGCGAACTCCAGCGGCATCAGCGCCGTGAGGCGGTCGCGCATCTGCTCGTAGGACAGCGGGTGGTGGGCCACGGGCCGACCGGTGACCTCGGTGATGATGGCGGCGATGTCGTCGTAACTGAGCGCCTCCGGTCCGGTGAGGACGAGATCGGCGTTGGGGGCGTGCTCGTCGGTCAGCGCGTGGACGGCGACGGCCGCGATGTCCTCGGCGTCGACGAAGCCGACCCTGCCGGTCCCGGTGGCGGTCGAGATGATGCCGTCCTCACGGATGCTGACGGCGTGCGTGTGCGTGCCGGTGAAGTTCTGCATGAACCAGGAGGGCCGCAGTACGGCCCACTGTTCGAACAGATCGGGCAGGGCCTGGTGCACCGTTCCCACCGCCGGGCCGCCCTCGGGGATGGCCGAGGAGCTGAGGAGCACCGCGCGATGGACGCCGGCGGCGCGGGCCTGCCGGAGGAAGGGCAGCATGACCGCCGCCGGGTCGGAGTCACCCAGGGGCGGTATGAGGTAGACGCGGTCGGCTCCGTCGAGGGCGGCGGCGTGGGTGGCGGGGTCGTACCAGTCGAAGCGGACCGGCTCCGCGCCGGGGACGGGCGTGGCGTTGCGGCTGGCGGCCTTGACGCGGTGGCCGGCGGCGGTCAGCTGCGCGGCGGTGCGGCTGCCGGTGGTGCCGGTGGCGCCCATGACCAGAGTGGTGGCAGTGACCAGAGTGGTGGCGCTGACCAGAGTGGTGCCGGTGGTGCTCAACGGCTGCTCCCGGTGAAGTCGATGCCGGGTTCGCCGGCGGCGAGGGGGTTCCAGTAGTCGCGGTAGGAGGTGATCAGCCCGTCCTGGACGGTCACGACGGCGATGTAGGTCATGTCGTAGGGGCTGTCGGTCTCCACCAGGCGGCCCACGCCGCGCATCTCGACCACGATGGTCTGCGGGTCGGTGGTCTGGTGGATCCGCACGTCGGGGAAGTCGTGCACGTCGATGTGGTCGGGGTACGGGCGCATGTAGGCGTCGATGGCCTCCTTGCCCTCCAGCCGCCGGGGCCAGCCCTGGGGCGCGAAGGGGAACTCCATGACGCCGTCCTCGGCCCACAGGCCGACCCACGCGGGGATGTTCTTGTCCAGCAGCAGTCTCAGGCTGTGGCGGTACACATCCACCGGAGAGGCCGGAGAGGTCGGTGCGGACATGGGTGCCCTCCATCTCGTACATCTCATAGAATCCGGACCGTGAGTCCGCTTTAACGATACGGACCCGGGGTCCGGTTTTGCAAATGAAGGAAATGAAGGAACGGAGGAACCGCGTGCCCGAGCGCAAACCCCGCAAGGACGCTGCCCGCAACCGAGAGGCCGTCCTCGCGGCCGCCGACGCCCTCTTCGCCCGGAGCGAGAGCCCCGAGGACATCACCATGGCCGACGTCGCGGCGGCGGCGGGCGTCGGCAAGGGAACACTCTTCCGCGCCTTCGGCGACCGCTCCGGACTGCTCCGCGCGTTGTACGAGGCCCGGCTCGAACCGGTCAGGGAGGCCATCGAGTCGGGCCCGCCGCCTCTGGGGCCCGGCACCCCACCGCATCAGCGCGTACTCGCCCTGCTCGACTCCGCGCTGTGCTTCAAACTCGACAACCGGCGCCTCGCGCTGGCCCTGGAGGAGAGCGGGAGCACCAGCCCCTACCAGGCGGCGCACTACGACCGGTGGCACAACCTGCTCCAAGGCGTGCTGGAACAGATCCCCGGCCTGGCGGCCGACAGCGACTTCACCGCCCATACCCTGCTCGCCGCCATCCGAGCCGACCTCGTCGAGCACCTGGCCGGAGAGGAGGACGTACCGCGCGAAAAACTCCGCGCTCAGTTGGCGGCCTTTACCACCCGAGCCATCACGGCACCCTGACCAAGGTGACAATTGGCAGATTTGAGCCAGCCCTGATGGCCGTGACCAGGACGTGAAGGGGGAGCGAGTGACTCAAATCTGCCAATTGACCACAGCTCCAGCGCCCCCAGGGGCCCCCGCGCCTCCAGCGCCTCCAGGGGCTCCAGGGGCTCCAGGGGCTCCAGGGGCTCCAGGGGCTCCAGGGGCTCCAGGGGCTCCAGGGGCTCCAGGGGCTCCAGGGGCTCCAAGGGCTCCTACGCCTCCAGGGTTCCCCTACTCCCGAGGCGCCCCCGTAGACCCCCGCACCATCAACTCCCCGCACACCGTGGCGATCCCGCCCGGCGGGGGCTCCTCGCGGCCCATCGCGATACGGCCCGCCCGGGCGCCCGCGTCCGAGAGGGGCAGGTGGACCGTCGTCAGGGCCGGTACCGCGTCGATGCTGAAGGGGAGGTCGTCGAAGCCGGCCACCGAGACGTCGTCGGGGATGCGCAGGCCCGCTTCGCGGAGTGCGGCGCAAGCGCCCAGCGCGACTGTGTCGTTGGCCGCCACCACCGCCGTCAACGACGGGTCGCGGCGCAGGAGTTCGAGGGTCGCGTCGTATCCGGCGCGGCGGTCGTAGCGGCCCCACACCGTGCGCTTCGGGTCGTCCTCGATGCCGTGGGCGGCCAGCGCGTCGCGGTGGCCCTCCAGGCGGTGGCGGGTGGTCGTGCGCTCCTCGGGACCGGCGATGTAGCCGAGGCGGCGGTGGCCGAGGCCGATGAGGTGCTCGGTGAGCTGCCGGCCGCCGCCGCGGTTGTCGAAGGTGAGCGCGATCGCGTCGGGCGAGGGCGGGCGTCCGCACAGGACGACCCGGGTGCCCGCGTCCGCCAGCTTGCGCAGCTTGGTGTCGACGGCGGCCACATGCACGGCGTCCTCGACCGCACCACCGGTGAGAATGACCGCGGCGGCGCGCTGGCGCTGGAGGAGCGTGAGGTAGGTCAGTTCGCGCTCGGGGGAGCCGCCCGTGTTGCACACCACGGCCAGCCGCTCGCCGCCCGCACGGCCGCCCGGCCCGCCGATCTCCGACTGGATGGCGCTCGCCATGATCCCGAAGAAGGGGTCGGCGATGTCGTTCACCAGGATCCCGACCAGGTCGGAGGTGGCGGCCGCCAGCGCGCTCGCCGGGCCGTTCAGGACGTAGTCCAGCTCGTCCACGGCCCGCAACACCCGCTCACGGGTGGACGCGGCCACCGGATAGTTCCCGTTCAGTACCCGGGAGACGGTCGCGGGCGACACCTGCGCGCGGGCCGCCACGTCCGCCAGGGTCACAGTCATCGTTCCTCGTCCTCCGGTCCGGTCCTCGCCACGTCTACTCGTCACCGTGTCGGTCGTCCGTCGTCTCGTCGGGTCTCGTTTGTCTCGTCGACTCGTTGTCTTGCCGATTCGCTGTCTTGCCGATTCGCTGTTCCGTCGACTCGTGCCGTCTCGTCAACTCGCTGTTTCGTCGACTCGCCGTCTCTCCGTCGTCCCCGCTCGCCGCTCCACCGCCCACCCACCGGAACAGCCACCGGAACAGCCACCGGAGCAGCCGTCACACAGACGCCCGGCGCAGCCGTACAGACGCCCGGTGAGGCCGCGGCGGTTGCCGTACACCGGTACGGCCACACCATTGCCGTACGCCCCGCGCGTCCGGCCGAAGCCCTGCGGCAACCGCCCGGAAGCCGCACAGACACCACCAGACACCGCCAGACGCCCTCACGGGAAAGTCCTACACGAAACCGCGCGACTCTCCCCCGCACGGTCTTGTCCGATCCGCCGCACAGAGGCTAGCGTCTCAGCACATAGAAAGCGCTTGCTGTCACCCTCGTCGACGATTCTCCGACGGGGGCGTACGCGGCGCACGGCGCGTACGAAGGGAATGACGTGACACGCAAGACGGTGCGTATCGCCATGAACGGCGTGACCGGGCGCATGGGCTACCGCCAGCACCTCGTCCGGTCCATCCTCGCCATCCGCGAGCAGGGCGGTCTCGACCTGGGCGACGGCACCGTGCTGTGGCCCGAACCGGTCCTCGTCGGCCGCCGCGAACACGCCCTCAAGGCGCTCGCGGAGCAGCACGGCCTGGAGCACTGGTCGACCGACGTGGACGCGGTCCTCGCCGACGAGACCGTGGACCTCTACTTCGACGCCCAGGTCACCTCGGCCCGCGAGGAGGCGCTCAAGAAGGCGATCGCCGCCGGCAAGCACATCTACACCGAGAAGCCGACCGCGACGGGCCTGGAGGGCGCCCTGGAGCTGGCCCGGCTGGCGGACGCGGCCGGCATCAAGCACGGCGTGGTCCAGGACAAGCTCTTCCTGCCCGGCCTGCTCAAGCTCAAGCGGCTGATCGACGGCGGCTTCTTCGGCCGCATCCTCTCCGTGCGTGGCGAGTTCGGCTACTGGGTCTTCGAGGGCGACTGGCAGCCCGCGCAGCGCCCCTCCTGGAACTACCGCACGGAGGACGGCGGCGGCATCGTCGTCGACATGTTCCCGCACTGGGAGTACGTCCTGCACGAGCTCTTCGGCCGGGTCAGGTCCGTCCAGGCGCTCACCGCCACCCACATCCCGCAGCGCTGGGACGAGCAGGACAAGCCGTACGACGCCACGGCCGACGACGCCGCGTACGGCATCTTCGAGCTGGACGGCGGCGCCATCGCCCAGATCAACTCCTCCTGGGCCGTGCGCGTCAACCGCGACGAGCTGGTCGAGTTCCAGGTGGACGGCACGGAGGGCTCGGCGGTGGCCGGGCTGCGCAACTGCCGTGTCCAGCACCGCAGCGCCACACCCAAGCCCGTGTGGAACCCGGACATCCCGGCCACCTACTCCTTCCGCGACCAGTGGCAGGAGGTCCCGGACAACGAGGAGTTCGACAACGGCTTCAAGGCCCAGTGGGAGCTGTTCCTCAGGCACGTCTACGCCGACGCCGACTACCACTGGGACCTGCTGGCCGGCGCCCGCGGCGTGCAGCTCGCCGAGCTGGGCCTGAAGTCCTCGTCCGAGGGCCGCCGTATCGACGTACCGGAGATCCAGCTGTGACGATCCAACTGCCGGGTGCGGACGGTGAGTTGCGCACCTACACTCCTCGCCCTCAGCCCCTCGCCCTCACCACGGGCGCCCCCTTCACCTCCCGTACGGTCTTCTCGGCGGCGCACGTGGTCGCCGACCCGTACGCCGACGTGTCCCCCGACTCGCCCGCCGCCGTCGACTGGGACGCCACCCTCGCCTTCCGCCGCCATCTGTGGTCGCACGGGCTGGGCGTCGCCGAGGCCATGGACACCGCCCAGCGCGGGATGGGCCTGGACTGGGCGGGCGCGGCAGAGCTGATCCGCCGCAGTGCCGCCGAGGCGAAGGCGGTCGGCGGCCGGATCGCGTGCGGGGTCGGGACCGACCAGATCACCTCCGGCTCGCTGATCAACTCCGGCTCCCTGGAGGAGATCCGCAAGGCGTACGAGGAGCAGCTGGCCGTCGTCGAGGAGTCGGGCGCCCAGGCGATCCTGATGGCCTCGCGTGCGCTGGCCGCGGCCGCCTCGGGCCCCGAGGACTACCTGGAGATCTACGGCCATCTGCTGCGCCAGTCCGCCGAGCCGGTCATCCTGCACTGGCTGGGCCCGATGTTCGACCCGGCGCTGGAGGGCTACTGGGGATCGTCGGACCTGGACGCTGCCACGGACACCTTCCTGGACGTGATCGCGGCGCACCCGGACAAGGTGGACGGCATCAAGGTCTCCCTCCTGGACGCCCAGCGGGAGATCGATCTGCGTCGCCGCCTGCCCGAGGGCGTCCGCTGCTACACGGGCGACGACTTCAACTACCCCGAGCTGATCGCGGGCGACGACCAGGGCTTCAGTCACGCCCTGCTCGGCATCTTCGATCCGCTGGGCCCGCTGGCGGCCGAGGCGGTCCGCGTGCTGGACACGGGGGACGTGAAGGGCTTCCGCGAGCTGCTGGACCCCACGGTCGAGCTGTCCCGCCACCTCTTCCAGGCTCCGACGCGCTTCTACAAGACGGGTGTCGTCTTCCTCGCCTGGCTCTCGGGCCATCAGTCGCACTTCACGATGGTCGGGGGCCTGCAGTCGGCCCGCTCGCTCCCGCACTTCGCGAGGGCGTACGAACTGGCCGACGGCCTGGGTCTGTTCCCGGACCCGGCGCCGGCGGAGGAGCGGATGAAGAACCTGCTGGCGATGTACGGGGTGACGCAGTGACCGCCTCCACCACGATCATGACCACCACGACCGGTGATCTGTCCCGCTTCTCCATCAACCAGATGACGGTGAAACAGCTGTCCATGCCCGAACTGGTCGGCGCGTGCGTCGAGTTGGGCGTCCCGGGTGTCGGCCTGTGGCGGGAGCCGGTCCAGTCGTACGGCCTGGAGGCGACGGCCAAGCTGGTCCGCGACGCGGGCCTGGCGGTCACGACGCTGTGCCGGGGCGGCTTCTTCACGGCGATCGACCCCGAGGAGCGGGCGAGGGCCCTGGACGACAACCGGCGGGCCGTCGACGAGGCGGCCACGCTCGGCACGGACACTTTGGTGCTGGTCTCCGGGGGCCTCCCGGCCGGTTCGAAGGACCTGCACGGCGCTCGCGAGCGCATCGCGGACGCGCTCGCCGAGCTGGGTCCGTACGCCGCCGGTCGTGGCGTTCGGCTGGCCATCGAGCCCCTGCACCCGATGTACGCCTCGGACCGCTGTGTGGTGTCCACCCTGGCCCAGGCCCTGGACCTCGCGGAGCGCTTCCCGGCGGACCAGGTGGGCGTGACCGTGGACACGTACCACATCTGGTGGGACGACCACGCGCCCGCGCAGATCGCCCGCGCGGGCGCGGGTGGCCGCATCCACACCTTCCAGCTCGCCGACTGGACCACGCCGCTGCCCGAGGGCGTGCTGAACGGCCGGGGCCAGATCGGCGACGGCGCGATCGACATGCGGGAGTGGAAGTCCTACGTCGAGGCCGCCGGCTACTCCGGCCCCATCGAGGTCGAGCTCTTCAACGACGGGCTGTGGGCACGGGACGGCCGTGAGGTGCTGGCGGAGACGGCGGCGCGGTTCCGGGAGCACGCGGCGTAGGGGTGCCGAGTGCCGTCTGCCGATACGACGGCACGGCAGCCTGCCCTCCCCGTGCAGGGCAGGCTGCCCCCTCCTCTCCTCCCCGGCCGCGAGCAGCCCCAGGTCAGGGGCGGTACACGGCCCCGGTTCCGGCGTGGCCGAGCCATGAGCGCGGCACGCGTCTGTACGTGTCGCCATCCGTTTCCCTGGACGCCCGAGGGAGCCCGGTCGTACGCTCACCCCCACCACATATCTCTGACTGAGTCAGACATCGGATCGAGCTCCGGGGGCGACGATCATGACCGTGCAGGACATCCGCTCGTTCAACCGCTTCTACACGAACGTCATCGGCGCGCTGGACTACGGCCGCCACGTCTACGCGCCGTACACCCTCACCGAGGCCCGCGTGCTGTGGGAGCTGGCGCACTCGTCGCGTACGGACGCGGCGGATCTGCGGACCGAACTATCTTTGGACTCGGGGTACTTGAGCCGACTGCTGGCCAAGTTCGAGGAGGACGGGCTGGTCGAGCGGTCGCGATCGACGCGTGATCCGCGTCGCCGCCGGGTCACATTGACCGCACGCGGGCAGGAGACGGCCGACCTGCTGAACGAGCGGTCCAACGAAACGGTGAGCTCGCTGCTGGCCCGGGTTCCGACAGCGGACCGACCCCGGCTCGCCGAGGCCATGCGCACGATCCGGACGGTCCTGGCCGACGGCCGGGAGCCCCGCGCCGAGGATGTGATCCTGCGCGGGCCCGCCCCCGGTGACCTGGGCTGGATCGTGCAGCGGAACGCCGCCGTCTACGCGGCGGAGTACGGCTTCGACGCGGACTACGAGGGCCTGGTCGCGAGGATCGTCGCGGACTTCGCCGAGGACCACGATCCGGACCTGGAGCGGGTGTGGATCGCGGAGCTGGACGGGCGGCCGGTCGGGTGCGTGATGTGCGTACGGGACGACAACGACCCGCCCGGTGCGGCCCGGCTGCGGCTGCTGCTGGTCGAGCCCGACGCGCGCGGACTCGGCATCGGTGACCGGCTGGTGCGGGCCTGTGTCGAGTTCGCGCGCGAGGCCGGCTACCGCGAGCTGGTCCTGTGGACGAACGACTGTCTGACCTCGGCGCGCAGGATCTACCAGCGTCACGGCTTCACGCTCGTCGCCGAGAAGCCCCACCGCTCCTTCGGCGTGGACCTCGTGGGCCAGGACTGGCGGATGGACCTGCAGGGCACGGCGGAGTGACGGGTACGCCCTCATCACGCCAAGGAGGGCTGCCGTCCGCCGCGTGACGGTTGCCGTACACCGTACGACCGGTATCGTCCGCCGTACGACCGGTATCGTCCGCCGCATGCCCGGCTGTCCCGGGTGACGGATCCGGCCGGGACAGCGCACCCGTCGTTCCTTCAGCGAGGTGGACCACGTGAAACTGGCCTTCTCCACCCTCGGCGTCCCCGGTCTCCCACTGACCGACGTGCAGTGGCTGGCGGCCGAGCACGGTTACCACGGCGTCGAGCTGCGCACACACCCCGAGGAGCCGGTGCACACCGGACTCGGGGCCGCCGAACGGGCCGAGGTGGCCGCCGGGTTCAAGGCGGCGGGCGTGGAGATCCTGAGCCTCGCGGGGTACGTGCGCGTGGCGGCGCCGGGCGACGACGAACCCGTACTCGCCGAGCTGCGCGCGCTTCTCGATCTGGCGCGGGACCTGGGCGCCCCCTTTGTCCGTGTCTTCCCCGGAGGCGGTGAGCAGGACGTCCGGGAGGCGGACGCGACGGCGGCCAGGCGGCTCGGCGCGGCGGCCGAGTACGCCGCCGCCGCGGGCGTGCGCATCCTGCTGGAGACCCATGACTCACATCGGACCGGCGCCGACGCGACCCGCGTGCTCGGGCTGGTCGGCCACCGCCAGGTCGGCGCCCTCTGGGACGTCATGCACACCTGGCTGGGCGGTGAGGAGCCGTCGGCGTCGTACGCGGCACTGTCCCCGTTCCTGGGGTACGTGCAGGTCAAGGACATCGCCTCGGCCGAGGACACCACGCCGCTGCCGCTCGGCGCGGGCGTGCTGCCGCTCACCGAGTGCGTGGACCTGCTCTCCCGGGAGGGCTGGGACGGCTGGCTGTGCTGGGAGTACGAGAAGCGCTGGTACGAGGGGGCCACGCCGCTGCCCGGGCTGCTGCGGGCGGGCCGGGAGCACCTGGCCCGGCTCATGAATGACGCGGCGTGACGGAAAGCCGGGGGCTCGGCGACACCTGAGTGACAGGTGAGTGACATCTGAGCCGACACCGCAAGCGAAACGACGACTCCGACTGAATCGTGTCCATCACTGACCGGATACTGACCGGAAACAATACCCGGCAGTACAAAGTCGATCGGCTACCTGCGGTAACGGATTGCAAAGCCCGCCCACCGCGAGAGACCCTCCCCCAACTGGCGATTTCCGGGGGAGAGTTGGCATATGCAAGGCACAATTGACGCCTTCAGCTACGGCGCGGTCACCCCGCTGGCGGCGTACATCATGGCCTGCTTAGGAGGCGCCCTCGGGCTACGCTGCGTAGTCCGGTCCATCTTCAACAACCAGTCCTGGAAGCCCGGCTGGCTGGCGCTCGGCGCGACGTCGATCGGGTGCGGCATCTGGACCATGCACTTCATCGCCATGATCGGCTTCCGGGTCGAGGAGACCCCGATCCGCTACGACGTGGGGCTGACAGTGCTGAGCCTCGCCGTGGCGATCACCGTCGTCGGCATCGGCGTGTTCGCGGTCGGATACCGCGGGGTCGACGCGCGCACGCTGGGCGTCGCGGGGACCGTCACCGGCCTCGGTGTCGCCGCCATGCACTACCTGGGCATGGCGGCCATGAACCTGAACGGCACCATCCAGTACGACACGTTCACCGTCGCACTCTCGGTGCTGATCGCGATCATCGCGGCGACGAGTGCACTGTGGGCGGCCGTCTCGATCCGCGGCTTTCTGCCCAGCCTGGGAGCCAGCCTGGTCATGGGGCTCGCCGTGTCGGGCATGCACTACACGGGGATGGCCGCCGTGAGCGTGCATCTGCACTCCACCCCCAGCGACACGTGGTCGGGCCAGACACCCACCTCGCTCCTGCTGCCCATGCTCATCGGTCCGGTCGTCTTCCTGGTCCTGGCCGGGGTGGTGGTGATGTTCGATCCGCTGCTGATGCTGGGCGACCTGGAGGCGGAGCGGTCCGGGCGCCGCCCGCGCCCCGTGCCCCGTCGGCCCTCGTGCACCGCGCCGCGCGCCGAGTCCCCCTTCGGGCCGCCGTCTCCGGCGCCCCGCCACGGCGAGGACTGGCAGAGGCCCCGGGCGCAGCAGCACGTCCAGAAGTGGTGAGCTCCCCACACCCGGCCACCCGGCCACCCGGCCGCCGAAGAGCATTCGGTCACGCAGGCTCCTCGGCGCGGTCCCGTGGCGGGGCGTCCGGCAGTCGGACCCTCGCCGACCGCGGGGAAGCCGTGGCGGCCTTCCCCGACGCAGGAGCCAGTGAGGTCAGCGCCACGCCGCCCACGAGCAGGGCCGCCGCGCACCACCGCAGTCCGCTGACGGGCTCCCCGAGGAACAGGGCCGCCGAGGACATTCCGAAGACCGGTACCAGGAGCGAGAAGGGGGCCACCGTCGACGCCGGGTGCCGGCGCAGCAGCCGGCCCCAGGCGCCGAACCCGAAGACCGTGGTGACCCAGGCGACGTAGAGGATCACTCCCGCACCCTGCCAGTCCAGCGCGCGCAGGGCGGCGAGGTCGGCGGACGGGCCCTCCGTGAGCAGGGACAGGAGCAGCAGGGGCAGGACCGGCACCGTGCTGACCCACACCATGAAGTTCAGGGAGTCGGGCGGGGACGCCTTGCGGGTGAGGACGTTGGAGACTCCCCAGCAGACCGCGGCCGCGATGACGAGCGCGAAGGCGCCGAGCGGGCCGCCCGTCCCCTCGTCCACGGCGGCCAGGCCCACCCCGCACAGGGCGACCGCCATGCCCAGGAGCCGTATGCGTGTGGGCCGTTCGCCGAGGACCACGAACGCGATGAGAGCCGTGAAGACGGCCTGGATCTGCAGGACCAGCGAGGACAGCCCGGCGGGCATGCCCGCGTCCATCCCGACGAACAACAACCCGAACTTGGCCACCCCGAGCGCCAGCCCCACCCCCAGGATCCACTTCCACGCGACCTTGGGCCGCCCCACGAAGAAGACGGCGGGCAGGGCGGCCACCAGGAAGCGCAGGGCCGAGAAGAGGAGGGGCGGGAAGTGGTCGAGGCCGATCTCGATGACGGTGAAGTTCACGCCCCAGACGGCGGCGACGAGAACGGCGAGACAGAGATGGGTGGGTCGCATGGTTCGAGCATCGAGGCCCGGACCGTTCAGCACCAGCGATGATTTCTGCACGGATGGATGAAGCAGCGCTTACGTAAGATGGCACGCATGCTCGATCTGCAGCGCCTGCGCGCTCTTCACGCCGTCTCCGTCCACGGCACGGTCGGCGCCGCGGCGGCCGCCCTCGGCTACACGCCCTCCGCCGTGTCCCAGCAGATAGCGAAACTGGAGCGGGAGACGCGGACGGTGCTGCTGGAGCGCCAGGGACGCGGTGTCCGGCTCACCGAGCAGGCGCAGCATCTCGTCGCCACGGCACGGGAGTTGCTCACGATCGTCGAGCGGGCGGAGACCGAGCTGGAGGAGCGGCGCGGGGTGCCGGCGGGGCGGTTGACGGTGGCGGCGTTCGCGAGCGCGGCGCGGGGGCTGATGCCGGGGGTGCTCGCCGATCTGGCGGCGCGTCATCCGGCTCTCGACGCCCGCCTCACGGAGGTGGAGCCGCATCTGTCCGTGGACCTGGTGGCCAAGGGTGCGGTCGACATGGCGGTCGCGCACGACTGGGACATCGCGCCGTTGCCGGCTCCTGAGGGGGTGGAGCAGGCGGTGATCGGTGACGATCTGTGCGACCTGCTGGTCCCCTCGGGGCACCCCTTCGCCGCCCGCCCCTCCGTGCGCCGTACGGATCTCAAGGGTGAGCGCTGGATCTGCCAGCCGCCGGGGCGGGTCTGTCACGACTGGCTGGTCCGTACGCTTCGGGCGGCCGGGTGCGAGCCCGACATCGTCCACCAGGCCGAGGAGAACCCGACGCTCGTCGCCCTCGTCGCGGCGGGGCTCGGTGTTGCCCTGATCCCCCGCCTGGGCCGTGGGCCGCTGCCCGCGGGGGTCGTCGAGGTGCCGCTCGATCCCATGCCGGTGCGTCGCCTGTACGCCCTGTGGCGCACGGGGGCTTCGCGTCGGCCGGCCATCGCGGAAACGGTACGGACGCTTCAGGGGCACTGGCCCAAGGTGGCGGTGTGTAGCTGAGTCGGCCGGTGCGATCTCGTCTGCCGGGTTTCTGTCTGTGGGCGACTGCGGGTTCGTTGTGGCTGGTCGCGCCCACGCGGCCGAGCCGCATATTCAACACAGCCCCGCGCCCCTTAAGAGCACGGGCGCACCCGAGCCCGGGACCGCACCCTCACCCAAACCGCACCGCCGGCCACGCCCGCACCCGCCCACGCACCGCCGGCCATACGCGCACCCACCGCCCGCACACCGGCAGCCGTGCCCACGCCGCCACGCACCGACAGCCGTACCCGCACCCGCCCACGCACCGCCGACCATGGGCA
>NZ_VMNX01000133.1 GCF_009377235.1 Streptomyces acidicola | reverse complement strand
GAACAAGGTGTACGCGGCAGGCGCAAGGCTCATCGCCGTACCCGGATGGCCGTTACCGACCCTCTGGACGGCATCGGCGGCCAAAACGCGGGCAGTATCGACGGCCCGCGTGTCCAACTCGGTCCACACGAGATCGGACAGGGCGGAAGGCATGGGTCTCCTTGGGGCGGCGGCCGGGAGCGGAGCCTGCGGCCGGTTGCGGTGCGGGTTCACGGCCGGGTCCGTGCCCCTCGGGCGGGGAGGAAGGGCACGGACCCCGGAAGGGGGCAGGTCAGCGCTTGATTTCCTTGATCTTCAGCATGCGCGTGATGACCTTGTCGAGTTCGTCGTCCTCGAAGACCTTCTTCCAGTCGTCGCGCACGATGGACTCACGGCCGTAGTCCATGGCGATCAGACAGGCGTCCGAGAACGGGTTGGAGCCCTTGAGGGTGTTGGCCAGGGCAACCTGGGTGTGTCCGAGGAGCATGGCGCGGGCGGCCTTCTCCGGTACGCCGACGGTGTGCACGGTCTCGTGCAGGGCCTCGGTCAGGAGGGCGCCGACCATGCAGGCGATGGTCTCGACGAGGGTCGGCTCCAGGACGGCGAGCTGCTTGACGGTCACCCAGTGGACGTCGACTACGGGCGCGTACATGACGCGGATGACGGAGTCGGCCAGCTCCTGCTTGGCGTCGTCCCCGCCCTCGTACGCGGCGACGACCTCCTGCGGGGCGGCGATGCCGCCGAAGGTGTCCTGCCACTCCTCCTTGGTGGTGCGCTCCAGGAACACCGACGGGTGGCAGGGGTGGGCGCAGGCGTAGTGGATGTCGTCGCGGGCGAACAGCAGTCCGGCGTAGGCGGCGGCCGGGTCGAGGGTGAGGACGATCGTGCCCGGCTTCATCAGGGGCACGAGTTCCTCGGAGACCTTGCCGAGGACGACGTCGGGGACGGCGAGGATGACCACGTCGGCCTCGGCGGCCGCGGCGGCCGACTCGGTCAGTTCGCGGCCGAGGCCGCGGATGAGTTCCTGACCCTTGGGCGAGGCCTCGCTGAAGAGCACCCGGAAGTCGCTCTTGACCAGGTTGTTGGAGACACGCTGGCCCATCTTGCCTGCGGCCCCGATGACGGCGACGGTCTTGGCGTCGGCCTGGGTCTGGATCTCGGTGGCCATTACTCGCTCCTCAAAAGGGTGTTGATGCTGTGTTGCGTCCACTGGTGTTCGAGCCGGGCGGTGGCCTCGAAGCCCTCGTCCTGCCACGGGAGCCAGTGCTCCACGATCTGGTTGATGCCGCGTTCCTCGGGCCGGACGGCGGCGATCATGGCGTCGTAGTCCAGGAGGCCCTGGCCGAGCGGGCAGCCGGCGTAGGTGAAGCCGACCCAGCCGTCGCGCCGGGTGAAGGCGAAGTCCTTGACGTGGATGTTGACCACGTACTGCGCGGTGGCGTTCACGACGTCCGTCGGGCGTTCCAGCCGGGCGACGCTGTTGCCGGGGTCCAGGACGACGCCGAGATGCTCGCTGTCGACCCCTCGTACGACAGCCAGCAGGTCGTCGGTGGCGACTTGCTCGTAGGTCTCCAGGCCCAGCGTGACGCCGGCGGCGGCGTAGTGGGGTACGGACTCCTTGAGCAGGGTGACCGCCTCGGCCGGATCCGGCTGGTGGTCGGCCGTGTTGAGCATGGAGCGGACCAGGGTGACGCCCAGTTCCTCCGCCAGGTGCAGATAGGTGCGGAGGTGTTCGGTGCGTACGCCCCGGGTACCGAGCTCCAGGCGCAGTCCGAGGTCGTGCGCGGTGGCGCGGACGTCGGCGAGCTGGGCCGAGTCGTAGGACTCGATGGGGAGGTAATCGCAGATCTGGAAGACCTGGCCGCCGAGCCGTGCGGTGTCGCGCAGCATGCCGGTGAGGTCCATGGGCCGCGGCGCGCGCGGGGAGATCCGCCAGAAGTAGGCGTAGGTGCTGATGCCGTAGGCCATCACGCCACCTCCGCGGGTGCCGGGGTGCGGATCTCGTCCAGGATGGCCGCGACGTTCGCGGGGTCGTGGGCGAACCGGCCGAGGAAGAGGCCTTCCGCGGTGCCCGCGAGCCGGGTGAGCAGGCCGGGGCCCGCGCTGCCGCCGTAGATGACCGTCGAACCGGTGTGCTGGGGGCGGCTGTCGAGCCACTCCCGCAGGGCGGTGCAGACGGTCCCGATGTGCTCGGTGGAGGCGGGCTGCGGCGCGCCGATGGCCCACTGCGGCTCGTAGGCGAGGACCACGGTGCCGTCGAGGCCGTGCAGCAGGCGGGCGGTCTCGGCGACCGTGCGTTCGGCTGCCTCCTGCGGCGTGCCCCGGTCGCTTTCGCCGACGCACAGGACCGGGGTGAGGCCGTTGCGCAGGGCGGCGGCCGTCTTGGCTGCGACGACCGTGTCGTCCTCGCCGTACAGGCGGCGGCGTTCGGCGTGGCCGACCTCGGCGTAGCGGCAGCCGATCTCCTTCAGTGAGGGGCCGCCGACCTCTCCGGTGTAGGGACCGGTGTCCTCGGTGGCGATGTCCTGGGCGCCGACGGAGATCCCGTACGGGCTGAGGATGCCGCCCGCGGGGACGAGGGCCGGGAAGACCGGGAGGACGAACAGACGGGCGGCACCGGAGGTGACGGCGGGGTGTTCGCGGGCCAGGTCGGCGACCTTGCGGGCCCAGTTGAGGGTCTGGTGGTGGCCGAAGTACATCTTCAGGCTCACCCCCAGCAGGGTGGGGGGTGCTGCGGGGCCGGACATCAGGCGGCTGCCCCGGACTCGGCGGCGTTCGCGGCGGCGCTCTCGGCGGCGCTCTCGTAGTCGCACATCAGCTGGACCTTGGCGGCCGACGGGGAGGTCTCGTCGAAGCGGTAGGTGAGCCACTCGGCGGCCAGCCGGCGGGCGAGTTCGAGGCCGATGACGCGCTGGCCGAAGGTCAGGATCTGCGCGTTGTTGGAGAGGATCGCGCGTTCGACGGAGAAGGAGTCATGGGCGGTGACGGCGCGGATGCCCTTGACCTTGTTGGCGGCTATCGCGACGCCGAGGCCGGTGCCGCACACCAGGAGGGCGCGGTCGGCCTCCCCGCGGGCCACCATTTCGGCGGCGGCGATGGCGATCCTGGGGTAGGCGGTGTGGCCGTCGGCGTCGACGCCGACATCGGTGACCTCGGCGACGAGGGAGCTGCTCTGCAGGTCCTGCTTGAGGGCTTCCTTGTACTGGTGGCCGGCGTCGTCGGATCCGACGACGATGCGAAGCTTGTCGGTCATTTCGGCTTTCCTCAGTGGTGGTCGAGCAGGACGCCGTGGACGGCGCGGGCGATGAGGGCGAGCGAGTGGGCTCCCGCGTCGGGGGTGCCGAGGGACTTCTCGGCGTGCGGGCGGGCCCGGCCCTTGCGGGGCAGGAGGTCGGCGGTGGCGGCCGCCGCGGTCTCGGCGGCGGTGGCGGCGCGGTCCCAGGCCTCGGTCAGCGGGGTTCCGGTGGCCGTGGCGGCGGTGAGCGTGTCGGCGAAGGGCACGAGGACGTCCACCATCGTCTTGTCGCCGACCTCGGCGCCGCCGAGGCGGCGTACGCCGGCGGAGGCCTGGGCCACGCCGTCGGCGACGCGGGTGGCGGTGGGGGCGTCCTGGTCGCCGAGGGCGGTGCCGAGGGCGCGCAGGATGGTGCCCCACAGGGCGCCGGAGGTGCCGCCCGCTTCGTCGGCCCAGGCGTCGGCGGCCCGGGCGAGGACCGTGCCGGCTCCCGCGCCCTGTGCGTGGGCGCCGGCGGCGGCCTGCCGGGCGGCGGTGGAGCCGCGTTGCATGCCGATGCCGTGGTCGCCGTCGCCGGCGACGGCGTCGATGCGGCCCAGTTCCTCGGCGTGGGTGTCGATGGTGTCGGCCACCGTGTTCAGCACCGCGAGGACGGTGGCGGCGGCCCCCCGGGAGTCGTCCGACGCCTCAGGGACGACGGTGTCGTCGGTGTCCTCGGCCGCGGGAGCGTTGCCCACGCGCGGCGCCTCGGGGGCGTCGAGGGAGCCCTTGCGGTAGGCGGGGGCGTCGGCCGGAGCGCGCCACAGTCGCTCCAAATCGTCGTCCAGCCAGGTCAGGGTGAGGGAGACGCCGGCCATGTCGAAGCTGGTGACGAGTTCGCCGACCTCCGGTTCGACGATGTCGACGCCGGCCTCGCCGAGGAGTTCGGCGACCTTGCGGTAGACGACGAAGAGTTCCTCGTACTTGACCGAGCCGAGCCCGTTGAGGATGACCGCGACGCGCTGCCCGTCCGGGCGCTCGACGCCCTCGGGCAGCTCCCCGAGCAGGGAGGTGACCAGCAGACGGGCGGCCTCGTCGGCGGTGGGCAGGGCGTCCTCGCCGATGCCGGGCTCGCCGTGGATGCCGAGGCCGACGGCCATCCGGGCCTCGGGGACGGTGAACAGGGGGTGGTCGGCGCCCGGAAGGGTGCAGCCGGAGAAGGCGATGCCGAAGGAGCGGGTGCGGGCGTTGGCCCGCTCGGCGACGGCCAGCACCTCGTCCAGCGTCAGGCCCTGCTCGGCCGCGGCGGCGGCCGCCTTGAAGACGGGAAGGTCGCCGGCGATGCCACGCCGCTTGGCGGACTCCTCCGGAGCGGCGCTGGAGATGTCGTCGGTGACGGCGAACGTAAGGGCCTCGATGCCGTCGGCGGTCAGGCGCTCGGCGGCCTGGCCGAAGTGCAGCACGTCACCGGCGTAGTTCCCGTACATCAGCAGGACGCCGGCTCCGCCGTGGGCGGAGCGGGCCACGGAGCTGATCCGCCCGGCGGAGGGCGAGGCGAAGACGTTGCCGACGGCGGCTCCGTGCGCCAAGCCGCGGCCGACCAGACCGGAGAAGGCCGGGTAGTGGCCCGAGCCGCCGCCGATGACCACGGCGACCTGCCCGGCCGGGGTGGCCCCGGCCCGGACGACCCCGCCGGTGACCGGGCGGACCCGGTCACGGTGGGCCGCGGCGAAGCCTTCGAGTGCCTCGTCCGCGAAGGCCGCGGGGTCGTTGAACAAGCGGGTCATCGAACGGTCTCCATCTGCTGGTGCTCGGCTCCGGAGGCCGGTTCGGCGGTGTGGCCGCGGGCGGAGAGCCAGACCATCAGGACGGCCGACAGCAGCATGAAGAAGCCGACCAGGTAGAGCGGTGCGTAGTAGGCGCCGGTCCAGTCCTTCAGCCAGCCGGTGACATAACTCGATGCGAATCCGGCGACGTTGCCCATGGTGTTGATGAGGGCGATACCGGCTGCCGCGGCCGCTCCGGTGAGGAAACGGGAGGGGACCGACCAGAAGACGGGCAGGGCGGCGAAGATGGAGCAGGCGGTCACGGTGATGACGGCGACCGTGGCGGCCGGGGAGCCCATGTAGAGGGCGAGCGGGATGCTCAGGCCACCGACGACGGCCGGGCCGGCGACGTGCCAGGTGCGGGTGCCGTGGCGGGTGGCGTGCCGGGTCCAGAAGAACAGGACGATGGCCGCGGGCAGGTAGGGGATGGCGGTGATCCAGGCCTTGTCCATCACGCTGAACGTGGTGTCGTACTGCTCCTGGAAGCCGCTGATGATCGTCGGCAGGAAGAAGGCGAGTGCGTACAGGCCGTAGACGAAGCCGAAGTAGACCAGCGCGAGGACCCAGACGCGGCCGCTGCTCAGGGCGGTCTTGAGGTCACCCTTGGCGTGCTTGCCCTCGTTGCCGGTCTTGTGCGCGTTCTCCGCGGCCAGCTCGTTCGTCAGCCAGTCGCGCTCGGCCGGGGTGAGCCACTTGGCGTCGGCGGGCTTGTCGATCAGGTAGAACCAGGCGACGACGCCCAGGAGGATCGCGGGCAGCGAGACGAACAGGAACATCACGCGCCAGCCTTCGAGGCCGAACAGTCCGTGGTGCCCGATGAGCCAGCCGGCCAGCGGGGCGCCGATCACGGTGGTGAGGGGCTGGGCCAGGTAGAACAGGCCGAGGATCTTGGTGCGGTGGCGGGAGGGCACCCACTGGCTGAGGAACAGGATGGCGCCGGGGAAGAACCCGGCCTCGGCCACACCCAGCAGGAAGCGCAGGGTGTAGAGCTCGCCGCTGCTGTTCACCCAGGTGAAGAGCAGGGAGACGATGCCCCAGGTCACCATGATCCGGGCCAGCCAGCGGCGGGCTCCGTAGCGGTGCAGGGCCATGTTGCTGGGGACCTCGAGCACGATGTAGCCGAGGAAGAAGATCCCGGACGCGAAACCGAACTGCGCGGCCGTCAGGGCGAGGTCCTCCCCCATCCCGTTCGGTTCGGCGAACGAGACGGCCGTGCGGTCCAGGTAGTTCACGAAGAACATCAGTGCCACGAACGGCACGAGGCGGACTGAGATCTTCTTGATGGCAGTTCTCTCGACTGCCGTGGATGGCGCGTCGGCGACCATGGCGACTCCTCGGCTCGCCCGGACAACTCCGTCCGGGGTGGGTGCTCCGGCAGCTCGCGTCAGGGCGCGGCCGGCCGGTTCGATGTCACGCTAGGCGCCAGATCTAAATTGGTCACCAATTTACCGGTGTGGCGACGATCATAGACACGACACCGTCCCAACTCTTGACAAACCCGACCCATAGGACTGATGAACTGGCTGGTCAAACTCGTGAGAACCCATCTGGTTGACTGGTGACCGTGACCAGTCAGCCTGATCAGCAGCCTTCGGGCGCCACCTCCGACCTCGCGCAGCTTCTGCGTCCCGTCGTCCGCGAGTCCTCGGTCAGCGAGGTCGCCAAGCGCCTGCTCGACCATCTGTCGGCCGGCGACATCACCCCCGGTACCCGGCTGCCCGCCGAGCGTCAGCTCGCCGAGGCTCTCGGTGTGGCGCGTTCCAGTGTGCGCGGTGCCCTGTCGGCCCTGGACGTGCTCGGCATCATCGAGATCCGCCCCGGCTCCGGCTCGTACGTACGTGAGGGCACCTCGGAGTTTCTGCCCCGCGCGATCAACTGGGGCCTGATGTTGGGCCAACGCCGGACGCAGGACCTGGTCGAGGTGCGCACCTACATGGAGGCGGTCTCGGCCCGGCTGGCCGCCGAGCGGGCGACGGACGAGGATCTGGCGCTCCTGGAAACGCACCTTCAGCACATGCACGCGGCCACCGGCGACGCGAAAGCCTTCATCGACGCGGACATCGACTTCCACCTGGAAACGGCCCGTATCGCCCGTAACAGCGTACTCAGCGACATCCTGCACAGCATTCGCGCGCTGCTGCAGGTGTGGATGGAGCGCGTCAGCGACATCGAGGGGACCGTCAGCGGCACCCTGTGCGAGCACGAGGCGGTGCTGCAGGCCATCCGCGCCCGCGACCCCGAGGCGGCGGACCGGGCCATGGCCGAGCACATGCGCATGGCCAGTGCCCGGCTCCGCGCCTCCATGACCGACGAAGCGCCGGCATGACGCGCACCCCTCGCCGCGGACGTCCCGCCCCGAGGCGGAGCCGGCGCTGCCCCGGTACAGGGCTGACGTAGGGACGTCACCGAAACGTGTCGCGGGCGGCATTAGGGTGACTGCCCATGTGGCCAGGACAGCAGCCGCCCGGGGGCGAGCACCACCCGCAGGACCAGAACCCGTACCAGCAGCCGGGTTATCAGCAGCCCAACCCGTACCAGCAGCCTGGGTACCAGCAGCCCAACCCGTACGCGCAACAGCAGTGGGGCACGCAGTCGCCGACGGGTGCCCCGCAGCCGCCGAGCGGTGACGCGGGTGGTGACGGGAACAAGACGAAGATCACCGCCATCGTGGCGGCCACGGCGGTCGTGATCGCGGCCGGGGTGACCGGTTTCCTCGTCCTCGGCGGCGACAAGGACGAGAAGGCCAAGGGCGACAACGGCAAGGAGACGCCACCGGCGAGCGCTCCGGCCGAGCCGCGCGCCTCCGCGTCCGCGTCCGCCTCCGACGACAGCACGGACGACTCGCGCAGCGCCGAGGGGGAGAAGCCGACCGTCCCGGGCTGGAAGGTCGTCATCAACCCGAAGTACGGCACGGCGTTCGACGTCCCCGCCGACTGGGAGGTCGGCACCCCGGGCAGGATCACCGGCTTCGAGTGGAAGGAGAACGGCGAGAGGGGCCAGATCAGCGTCAGCTCCCCCGCCTACCTCAAGCCCACCTGGTGCACGAGCGAGGGCGACGACGGCGCCAAGAACGACACGGCACTGGCCATCACCGGGACGAGCGGCGACAACGGCGCCAGTTCCACGGACGAGGCGGCCGAGAACCGGGTGCCGCTGTATGTGTACGGCGGCTACACACAGCCGGACACGAAGAGCATCACGTACACCAGGGCGAAGTCGTACACCACGAAGTCCGGCCTCACCGGCAGTCTCGCCACGGCCTACTCGGCCAACACGCCGCACGAGGGCAAGTGCGACAGCGACGGAAAGGCCATCACCTTCGCGTTCAAGAACGGCTCGGGCGATTTCGTGGCCTGGAGCCTGTTCGGCGCCAAGGGCGTCGACGGGGAGATCCCGGAGGCCACGGTCCGGAAGATCCTGAGCACGGTGCGCCTCGCCGAGGGCGAACCCGATCGGTGAGAGCTCCGCCCCGAGCCGGGCTCGGGCCTCGGTCGGCCGGAAGCTGGGCGTTCGTGCCGACCGAGGCCGAAAACATGTTTGGCAAGCGGGCCCCGCGGCGGCGATAGTCGCTCGGTGACCTCACCCGCCGCCTCCCGCCTCCGCCCCGCCTGGGCGGGCCGCAACTACACCCTGCTGACCGCCGCCGCGGTCGTCACCAACCTGGGCAGTCACGGCGCCCTGATCGCCGCGGCGTTCGCGGTCCTGGAGACGGGCGGCGACGGTGGTGACGTCGGCCTGGTCGCGGCGGCGCGGACGCTGCCGCTGGTGCTGTTCCTGCTGATCGGCGGCGCCGTCGCGGACCGCATCCCCCGGCACCACGTGATGGTCGCGGCGAACACCCTCAACTTCCTCTCGCAGGGCGCCTTCGCGGTGCTCATCCTGGCCGGCGAGCCGCAGTTGTGGCAGATGATGCTGCTGTCGGCCCTCGGCGGCACCGGGCAGGCGTTCTTCAACCCGGCGGCCGAGGGCATGCTGATGGCCTCGGTCACAGGTGAGCAGGCGGGCCGCGCCTTCGCCCTGTTCCGGTTCGCGTCGCAGGGCGCGACGCTGGGCGGCGCGGCCCTCGGCGGCGTGATGGTCGCCGTGGTCGGGCCCGGCTGGGTGCTGGCGCTGGACGCTGCGGCGTTCGCGGTCGCCGCGGCGATGCGCTCCTTCCTCGATGTGAGCCACATCCCGCCCCGCGAGCCGGGAGGCGGCCTGCTCGCCGATCTCCGTGACGGCTGGCAAGAGTTCACCGGCCGCACCTGGCTGTGGGCGATCGTCGTCCAGTTCTCCCTGGTGAACGCGGTCGTCTCCGCGGCCGACGCGGTCTACGGGCCCCAGGTCGCCCGGGACAGTCTGGGCGGGGCGGGACCATGGGGCCTGGCACTGGCCCTGTTCGGGGCGGGCATGGCGGCCGGTGCGCTGCTGATGACCCGCTGGAAACCGCGCCGGCTGCTCCTCGTGGGCATCGTGTGCGTCTTCCCCTTCGCCCTGCCGTCCGCCGCGCTCGCCGTGCCCGTGCCGGTCACCCTGCTGTGCGTGGCGATGTTCGTGAGCGGTCTGTCGATCGAGGTGTTCGGCGTCTCCTGGATGACCGCGCTGCACCAGGAGATCCCGGAGGAGAAGCTGTCCCGCGTCTCCGCGTACGACTGGTTCGGTTCCGTGTCGGTCGTGCCCATCGCCACGGCACTCGCGGGGCCGGCGGAGGGCGCCTTCGGGCGGTCGGGCGCCCTGTGGGGTTGTGCGGCGCTGGTCGTGGTGGCGACGGCTGCGGTGCTGTGCGTGCGGGACGTACGGAATCTGACGCGACGCAGCAAGCCGGTGGCCCAGGGAGCGCCGGACGGTGAGTCCGGGCCGGAGCCCGCCTCGGCCGGCGGCTCAGCCGATACTGAAGGCCCCGTCGGGCGGCTCGGGTGACGGTACGGCGTCCTCTTCGCGCACCGGCATGGCACCGCCGATGAGGTCGCGCAGCGCCCGGCCGTGCTCCACCCGCGCCGGGAAGGCGTCGGCGGCGGTCCGGCGGATGAGCGCGGCGGTATCGAGCGGGTGGTGGGCGGCGAGGAGCACGGCGTTGCCGAAGCGACGGCCGCGCAGCACGGCGGGCTCGGCGATCAGCACGAGTTCCTCGAACACCGCGGCGAACGTGGCGAGTTGGGATCTGAGGAAGGCGAACGGCGCCGCGTCGGCGAGGTTGGCCAGGTAGACACCGTCGGTGCGCAGCACCCGCTCGGCGGCGCGCGCATACGCCACGGTCGTCAGGTGCGCCGGGACGCGAGAGCCGCCGAAGACGTCCGCGACCAGGACGTCCACGGAGTCGGCCGGGGCACTTTCGAGCCATTCACGGGCGTCCGCGCCGTGCGCCGTGATCCCGTGGCCGCCGGGCAGGGGCAGGTGCTCGACTACCAGGTCCAGCAGCCCGCGGTCGAACTCCACCACGTGCTGCCGCGAGCCCGGCCGGGTCGCCGCGACGTACCTCGGCAGGGTGAGTGCTCCCCCGCCGAGGTGCAGCACGTCGAGCGCCCGACCGGGCGCGGCGACCGTGTCCAGCGCGTGCCCCAGCCGCCGCGCGTACTCGAACTCCAGATGCGTGGGCGCGTCCAGGTCGACGTACGACTGCGGCGCCCCGTCCACCGTCAGCAGCCAGGCCCGCTCCCGGTCGACGTCCGGCATGAGCTTTGCGGTCCCCAGGTCGGTGACGCGGGTGACGGGTATGGGTTCGGTCACGGGTCCATTGTGCCGGTACGGCGTCACGCCGGGCCGCGCCGGAAAGGGGAGCGGGGCTGCGTCGATGTGCTGCTCCGCCGCGTGGGCGCGACCGGCCCGGAACCGGCACGCCCACACACAGCACCCGCCCCCGTCAGTGGACCGAAGTCACCGTCCCCGCACCGACGGTCCGCCCGCCCTCACGGATGGCGAACCCGAGCCCGGCCTCCAGAGGCACGTCACGTCCCAGTTCCACCGTCATCGTGACGGTGTCACCGGGCCGCGCGACCGCCACCTCACCGAGGTCGACGTCACCCACCACATCCGCGGTGCGGATGTAGAACTGCGGCCGATACCCCGTGGCAACGGGCGTCGTACGACCGCCCTCGCGCGCCGACAGCACATACACCTGCGCCGTGAAGCACCGACGCGGTACGACACTGCCGGGCGCCGCCACGACATGCCCGCGCCGTACGGAACCCCTCGCCACCCCGCGGAGCAGCAGCGCCACGTTGTCCCCGGCCTGGGCCTCCTCCATGGGCTTGCCGAAGGTCTCCAGCCCGGTGACCACGCTCTCCAGCCCGGCGCCGAGCACGTCGACCCGGTCGCCGACGCGGATCGTGCCCCGTTCGACGGCACCGGTGACGACCGTGCCGCGACCGGTGATCGTGAGCACGTTCTCGACCGGCAACAGGAACGGCGCGTCCAGGTACCGCTCGGGGATGGGCACGTACGTGTCCACCGCGTCGAGCAGCGCCTCGATGGACGCCGTCCAACGTGGGTCGCCCTCCAGGGCCTTGAGGCCGGAGACCCGTACGACGGGTACCGAGTCGCCCCCGTACCCGTGCGCGGTGAGCAGTTCCCGGACCTCCAGCTCCACGAGGTCGGTGAGCACCGTGTCCTCGCCGTCGTCGACGGCGTCGGCCTTGTTGAGCGCCACCACGATGTGGTTCACGCCCACCTGCCGGGCGAGCAGCACGTGTTCGGCGGTCTGCGGCATGATCCCGTCGAGCGCGGAGACGACGAGGATCGCCCCGTCGAGTTGCGCGGCACCGGTGACCATGTTCTTGACGTAGTCGGCGTGGCCGGGCATGTCGACGTGCGCGTAGTGCCGGGTGTCGGTTTCGTACTCGACGTGCGCGATGTTGATGGTGATCCCGCGCGCGGCCTCCTCCGGGGCGCGGTCGATGCGGTCGAACGGCACGAACCGGGTGCCGTCGCCGGCGCCGCGCTCGGCGAGGACCTTGGTGATGGCGGCGGTCAGGGTGGTCTTGCCGTGGTCGACGTGACCCATCGTGCCGATGTTCAGGTGCGGTTTCGTGCGGACGTAAGCCGTCTTGGGCATGGCGGTACCTCGAAGCCTCTCAGTGATGCTGAGTGAAGGCCCCGGCGCGGGAACTCGGCCGGAACGGGGACCCCGAGGACTTGCCGACCCTCCCCCTGCGGGGTCCGCCGGACGATCCGGGGAGGGTCAGCTTCGGGCGCCGTCCGGTGCGGCCGCGACGATCAGAAGGGCAGCCTTCGGGGCATCCGCGACGGGCGCGGATGCTGCGAGAACGAAGGCGTGCCGGAACATGCCGTCGATCATCGCCCACCCGGCCGTCCGCGTCGAATGGTTTTCGGTGGAGGTGGCGCCTGTCGGGGTGGCCCGTGGTGGGGGTGGTTCTTGGGGGAGGTGGTTCTTGGTGAAGGGGAGTTGGGACGAGAGATGCTTCACATGAACGCTCGGTCGTCTTCTCCGTGGCGCTCTCCGCGGCGGCGGTGCCCGCGCTTTGGGAGGTGCGGCGGCGCGCGACGGACCGGGGTGACCCCTCGCGTCGGGACGCGCGGGGGATCTCAGAGCGCCGTCCGCTCCAGTCCGGGATCATCGGACCTGCTCAGGCCCGGTGAAGCCGCGATGTCCCGCAGGACCGCAGCCCGGACGGCGTCCCCGCCGCCGGTCGTCGCGGGGGCTGGGCGCGCTGGTGATTCGCGTGGGCACGACGCCCGCGGGGCGACCGTACGGCACCCGGACGGACTTATCCGGCTGTTCCCCTTCCCGTGACGCCGATGAGACGAACCGTACGGCGATCACTCACATTGGTCGGTTAGTGTCGCCGAATGCTCGATGCCACCACCCGCTCTGGAGGCACCGCCACGGCCGATCCCCAGGCCACCGCTGCGGAGCTCGCCGTCGTCCCGGACACCGTCGCCCCTGAGGCGCCGACCGGTCTCGTCGCCCGGTGCACCAGAGTGCTCCGCTCGCCCTGGTCGCGGTTCGCGCTGCTCGTCGCGCTGCTCGCGGGGGCCGCGTCGAGCATGCTGCTGTTCGAGCCGCAGCGCCTGCTGGCCGAGGGCTGGCCGCCACAGCTCGGCGGGGCCGCGGCGGCCGTGGTGTTCGCTGCGGCCTACGGACTGTGCACGGCCGCGTTCGTCCCCCGGCCGCTGCTCAACCTGGCGGCGGGCGCCGTGTTCGGTTCGGAGCTCGGGCTGGGAACCGCCCTCGTGGGCACGGTCCTCGGGGCGGGGATCTCGTTCGGCCTCGGCCGGCTCCTCGGGCAGGACGCGTTGCGCCCGCTGCTGCGCGCCCGCTTCCTGAAGGTGGCCGACGGACAGCTCAGCCGGCACGGCTTCCGTTCGATGATGGCGTGCAGGCTGTTCCCCGGGTTGCCGTTCTGGGCGGTGAACTACTGCGCGGCCGTCTCCCGCATGGGCTGGCTGCCGTTCCTGCTCGCGACGGCGCTCGGTTCGATCCCGAACACCGCCGCGTACGTCGTCGCCGGCGCCCGTGCCTCGACGCCGACCTCGCCCGTCTTCCTGGTCGCCATCGGGGTCATCGCGGTGCCGGCCCTGATCGGCGCGGTCATCGCCTGGCGCAAGCGGCACCACCTGCGCGGGCACTGACCCCGGCGCCGCGATCAGACGCTCTCCAGCACCATCGCGTTGGCGAGCCCGCCCGCCTCGCACATCGTCTGCAGCGCGTACCGGGCGCCCCGCGCGCGCATGGCGTGCACGAGGGTCGTCGTCAGCCGGGTGCCGCTCGCGCCCAGCGGGTGACCGATCGCGATCGCGCCGCCGTGCACGTTGACCTTGGCGAGGTCGGCGCCCGTCTCCTGCCGCCAGGCGAGGACGACGCTGGAGAAGGCCTCGTTGACCTCGAAGAAGTCGATGTCGTCCAGCGTCAGCCCCGCCCTGCGGAGCACCTTCTCGGTGGCGGGGACGACCCCCGTGAGCATGAGCAGCGGGTCGGAGCCGGTGACGGCGAAGCTGTGCAGCCGGGCGAGGGGGCGCAGGCCGAGGCGGGCCGCCGTCTCGCCGGACGCGATGAGCACGGCGGAGGCGCCGTCGTTGACGGGGCTCGCGTTGCCCGCGGTGACGTTCCACTCGATCTGCGGGAACCGCTCGGCGAAGTCCGGGTCGTAGTAGGCGGGCCTGAGTCCGGCGAGGATCTCCGTGGTGCTGCCGGGGCGTACGCACTCGTCTCGTGTCACACCCTCCAGCGGCGCGACCTCGGCGTCGAAGACGCCGCCGTCCCAAGCTGACGCGGCCTTCTGGTGGGAGGACACGGCGAAGGCGTCCATCTGCTCACGTCCGATGGACCACTTGGCGGCGATGAGCTCGGCGCTGATGCCCTGCGGCACCAGGCCCTCCGGGTAGCGGTCGGCGACCCCGGGGCCGAAGGGGTCCTTGCCCGCGGGCACGTTCGACCACATCGGCACACGGCTCATCGACTCCACACCACAGGCGACGGCCAGGTCGTACGCCCCCGACAGGACGCCCTGGGCGGCGAAGTGGACCGCCTGCTGGGAGGAGCCGCACTGCCGGTCGACCGTGGTGGCGGGCACCGTCTCGGGGAAACCCGCGGAGAGCACGGCGTAGCGGGTGGTGTTCATGGCCTGCTCGCCGACCTGGTCGACGGTGCCGCCGATCACGTCGTCGACGAGTGCCGGGTCCACACCGGAGCGTTCGACGAGGGTGCGCAGGGTGTGGGCGAGGAGTTCCACGGGGTGGACGTGGGCGAGGGCACCATTCGGCTTGCCCTTGCCGACGGGGGTGCGTACGGCTTCGACGATGACTGCGTCGCGCATGGTGCGGCCCTCCTTGGCCGGCGGATGCCAGGGCGATTACCAGTGAGTAGGCAATCCAAACCCACCATAGCCGAGTGAGTTGGAAAAACAAACTAGGCGAGTTGGAAAGACAAACCCTCCCCTAGACTGGGCGTATGCCCGCCGCCAAAGACCCCCGGCCCTGTTCGATCGCCGACACCCTGGCGCTCGTCGGGGAGAAGTACTCGCTGCTCGTCCTGCGCGAGGTGTGCCTCGGCAACGGACGGTTCGACCAGCTCGTCCGTAACATCGGCGCCCCGCGCGACGTGCTGGCCACACGCCTGAAGCGGCTGGTGGACGTCGGTGTACTGGAGAAGACCGCGTACAGCGAGAAACCGCTGCGCCACGAGTACCGGCCCACCCCGGCCGGGCTGGACCTGGAGCCGGTCCTGGTCACACTCAAGGAGTGGGGCGACCGCCACCTCAACCCGGAGTCTCCTCCGATGGTGCTGGAGCACGTCTGCGGCCACGAACTCGTCCCTCGCGTCGTCTGCTCGGAGTGCGGCGACGAGATCCGGCACGACGACCTGACGGCTCACCCGCAGACCCCGGGCTGGACGGTGGCGGGCCCGGCGGTGGCGTAACGAGTCGCGGGACGAGAACGAGGGCGAGGACGCGGGAGAGGAACAAGGGCGAGGGCGACGAGAGGCCCGACGCCTGCACGGACCGGGCTTTCCCGCCCGCGGTTCCGTGGGGAGCCCAGGGGCTCCAGGACCCCCACGGAACTCTCAGGAAGTCGCCGTGTATCAGGCAGTCCCCTTGTAGACGTCGAGCCGCCCGCACATCCCGAACTTGCCGTACGCCGCGGGCTGTTCGGCCTTCACCACGGCGTCGGAGAGGTGCGACAGATCGCCCCGGTCCAGGCGGTCGAGCTGGTCCCCCGTGGCCGCGGCAGCCGCCTGCGCACCGCGCTGCCAGCGCGCCCGCCACTCGGCGAGCCGGGGCCGTACCAGCGCGGCCGCGGCCCGGTGGAAGGCGGCCAGCGGCTCGGGCCCGTCGGCATCGCGCAGCGCCCGGAAACCCCGCAGGGCGAGGTCGCGCCTGGCGCGGGCGATCCGCTCCTGCTCCTCCTCGGGCACGTCCGCCGGGATGGCCGTGGCGGCGGCGTACGTCTCCGGGTCGGTGAGGTACTCGGGCGGCAGGGTGAGCACGGCGTCGCCCGCCTCGGGGAGCCCGTTGTTCTGCATCAGCACCGTGATGCGCAGGGCGTCCTCGTTCACGAGCCGGTGGATGGTGCCGGGCGTGAACCAGGCGACCGTGCCGGGCACGAGGGGCGTGACCTCGTACCCGGACGTCGTGAGGGTCTGCACCGCGCCGTGCCCGCCCGTGACGACGTACGCCTCCGAACAGGTCAGATGCATATGGGGAGTTCCGCCGCACACTCCGTCCGCCGCGGGCCAGTCGTAGACGGACAGATGCGAGACGGCGACGGCTCCCGGCAGTCCCGTGAACTCCACAGCACTCACCTCCCGTACCCCTCGTATCCCTCGTACTCGTCGTACCCTTCGCGCTCGTCGCGGGGGCTCACCACGGGTGCTCCTCCAGGTACTTGGCGATCTCCGCCCGCTCCCACGCCCCGTCGGCCACGACAACACGGTAGCGACGGGTGAGCGTGTCGCCGGGAGCGAGCTCCAGCTCCTCGAAGAAGGCCCAGGAGGGGGCGACTGCGGCGAAGGGCTCGTTGCGGACGAACCAGTGGGCCGGGTGGGTGCCCCCAGTGCCCGCGTGGTCGTTCTCGGGTGCGTGGGCGAAGACGAGGGTCGCGTGCCCGTCCGTGACGTCGTGCTCCCCCGAGTAGGCGAGCCAGGGCGCCTGCTCGCCCATCAGCTCGGGTCCCTCGGAGTCCGGCCCGATGATCCGCCCGTCCCGGAAGGCCCGAGGCCCTCGCCAGAACAGACCCGTGTAACCGGCCATCTCGCGCCCGGCGGTGGTCGGGCTGCCGAACCGCAGTGGCTCGTCACGCCTGTTCGTGATGGCGCTCGTCCAGGTCAGCGCCCAGGACCCCGCCGCCGGATCGACGTCGTGCACCTCGATCCGGCGCTCCTCGTCGGCCCACAGCTCCCCGGTGTACGGGTGCCACGTGAGCCGCTCGGCGATCACGACCCGGGTACCGTCCGAGGCGACCTCGTCGAAGCCGACGTGGGCCATCGACCCCACCCGCTCAGGGAGTTTGAGATACCCCTCTCCGTGAACGTATGTGTTGCCGCCCCACAGGTTCTGGCCGGACAGGTGCGAGGCCGTCAGCTGCAGGCCCTTGTGCCAGCGGTGGTCGTTGGGGCGGTAGTCGGTGACGACGTCGCCGGCCAGGGTCCTCACCGGGTGCAGGTACGGCTTCGGCGCCTCCCAGGCCGCCTCCGGCTGGTAGACGTAGCTGAAGAGCTCGACGCCGGTGGTGGATTCGGTGACGGTGATGCGATCGCCGTGGGCATGGACGATACGCAGACCGCTGGACTCCGGAGCCTGCTGGTTCGCACTCATGCGGGGATCTCCTCGGTCGGGGCGGTCTCCGATGCCGGTGCCACCACAGGTGCCCAGCCGGGGGCGCCCCCGTGCATGGCGGTGTAGTACGGGTCACCGGGTCCGATCTCACCGGCCCGCACGGTCGTGTCGGTGAACGCCGACTTGTAGATCGCGGTGATCAGTTCCAGGCTGGTCCGTCCGTCGGCACCGCTGCTGCGCGGCCGCTCCCCCGCACGCATGGCGGCGACCAGATCCCGCAGCTGCTCCAGGTGCGAGCTCGGCACGTCCGCGCCGAAGTCCTGCCAGGCCGCAGCCTCGGCCTCCGGGACGCCCGGGGCGGCGGTGATGCGCCAGTTGTCGTTGCTGTGGCCGTACAGGTGGGTCAGCTCGACGGTGGCGCGCTCGCAGTCGATGCGGATGCGGCTGACCTCGTCGGGGCTCAGAACGCTGTTCACGATGGTGGCCATCGCACCGCTCTCGAAGCGGACAAGGGCGGTGGAGACGTCCTCGGTCTCCACGTCGTGGACCAGTCGCCCGGCCATGGCCCGTACCTCGCTCCACGGTCCGAGCAGGTCGAGCAGGAGGTCCATCTGGTGGATGCCGTGGCCCATGGCGGGCCCGCCGCCCTCGCTCTGCCAGCGGCCACGCCAGGGCACGGCGTAGTAGGCGGCGTCGCGGTACCAGGTGGTCTGGCAGTGGGCCACCAGCGGGCGCCCCATGGCCTGCTCGGCGATCAGCCGCCGTACGTGCCGCGAACCCGAACCGAAACGGTGCTGGAAGACGATCGAGGCGTACGGTCCGCCGTCGGTGCCTTCCTCCGCCTCCACGGCGTCGAAGTCCGCGAGCGTGGGCACGGGCGGCTTCTCGCACCACACCCAGGCGCCGGCCCGTAGCGCGGCCACGGTCTGCTCGCGGTGCAGCGTCGGCGGGGTGCAGACGCTGACCAGATCGGGCCGCTGCTCCGCCAGCATCCGGTCCAGATCGGTGTACGCGTGGGAAACGCCCTCCGCTTCGCAGAACGCCTTCACCGCGTCGGCGTCGATGTCGACCGCGGCGACCACCTCCGTCTCGCCCTCCGCGGCGAGCTGGGCGAGCGCGGGCAGGTGGGAGCCGCGGGCGATGGCACCGGTGCCGATGATCGCGGCCCGGATGCGACGGCCGTTCAGCGGGGCCGCGGGGTGGTCCGGAGCCGAGCCCGGGGCCGCGCCCGGGTCCGGATTCTGGGCGGGATCGGGACTGTGGGCGTTGCTGGGTGTGGGCATGGACGTGATCAGCACTCCATCGGACGGGACGTCAGACGCCGGCCAACGCCTGTTGGCTCCGGGCGGACCCGGTGACAGCAAGCGCTTTCTCCTCCGGCTGCAACGTATGTGTCGACATAGTGACCGGTCAACACCGCCGACGTCCCGACGGGCCAGACGGACCGAAGCCCGGCACCGCCGCGGCTCGGGCACCCCACCGCTGCGGCTCGACCGCCCAGCCGCCCGCGGCTCGGGCACCCCACCGCCGAGACCGCCGGCCTGCCACTGCCGGTACCGCAGCCCAGCCACTACGGATACCCGCTCAGCCACCGCCGATACGGCCACCCCGTCCACCCCGGCCGCGCCTGGGCCACATCTGACGTGCACCTGAACCTCAGCCCCGGGCCCGCACTCGCCCTGCCGCATCCCGTGCCGCTCGGACACCCTCAGTCCCGGCCGGCCGTCCCAGGCCGTCCTGGGACGCCCCCGTGACAACCCTGTCACCGGAGGACGCTACGCTGCCCCTCAACACCCGTGATCAGCCGCCCCGCGGCCACGGCGTGTCCGTCGGCCCTCCCACGAGCAGCGCTTGGACCACCTAACTCCATGTCTTGGTTTGAATCCCTCATCCTCGGACTCGTCCAGGGGCTGACGGAGTTCCTCCCCGTCTCCTCAAGTGCGCACCTGCGCCTGACCGCCGCGTTCTCCGGCTGGGAGGACCCCGGTGCCGCCTTCACGGCGATCACACAGATCGGCACGGAAGCCGCTGTGCTGATCTACTTCCGCAAGGACATCGTGAACATCATCTCGGCGTGGTCCCGCTCGCTGGTGAACAAGGAGATGCGCAGCGACCACGATGCCCAGATGGGCTGGCTGGTGATCATCGGCTCCATCCCGATCGGTCTGCTCGGCGTGACGCTCAAGGACCAGATCGAGGGGCCGTTCCGCGATCTGCGCATCACCGCCACGATGCTGATCGTCATGGGTATCGTCCTCGGCGTGGCGGACCGGCTGGCCGCCCGCGACGAGGCGGCCGGGAAGCACCGGGTGCCCAAGCAGCGCAAGACGCTCGACCAGCTCACCGTCCGGGACGGCCTGATCTACGGCATCTGCCAGGCCATGGCCCTCATCCCGGGCGTCTCCCGCTCCGGCGCCACGATCAGCGGCGGCCTCCTCATGGGCTACAAGCGTGAGGCTGCGGCCCGCTACTCCTTCCTCCTCGCCATCCCGGCGGTGCTCGCCTCCGGCGGCTACGAACTGAAGGACGCGATGGAGGGCGGCCACGTCGCCTGGGGCCCGACGCTCTTCGCCACGTTCGTGGCGTTCGCGGTCGGCTATGCGGTGATCGCCTGGTTCATGAAGTTCATCTCCACCAAGAGCTTCATGCCGTTCGTCTGGTACCGCATCGCCCTCGGAGTGGTGATCATTGTGCTGGTCAGCGTGGGTGTACTGAGTCCGCACGCGGCCGAGTCGGCGGGCTGATCGGGGAAGTCGATCTCGAGCTTCGCCTAGTCGGGGTTAGAGGTAACTAGAGGAGATTCGCCAACTTTAGAGCCCGCCCGACTGGATCATCTCGCGGTCGTCTCCCACGCTCCGAGTCTGGTACGTACGAAAACGGCCCCCGCAGAGCACTCACGCTCTGCGGGGGCCGTAATCATTCGCCAGGAGACCTGGGTGGGGGGAACCACCTGGGAGATGCTCACGGCAGACAGGCGTGTTAGGGACCGGGCCTAGCCCGACCGGGTACGCCCACGTCCTCAACGCGCTGCTCACCGATCTGGTGCGGTGACCCGCCGCCGGGCACCGGGGAAGAATCCCGGCGGCGGGCGCCGGCTTAGGCGCCGCCGCTCACGTCCTGTATCTGCTCGCGCAGCGCAAGGATTCACGCGCCCAGGCAACTGGCCCCGTCGAACCTCGCGAAGGCTGAGCCTCATACGCACCCGTACAGGCTCGGGCACCACACCTCCAGCGGTCGGATCGGCCCGCGTCACGGCTTGCCCCCGAGCTGTGTCACCAGCAACCGCAGCCGCGTGACATCCAGTTCGAGAACCCCGACGCGGGCCTCAGCCTTCGCCTGATCCGCCTCCGCCTGATCCGTCTCCGCCTTGTCCGCGCTCGGCGATGAGACACTGAGTGAGGCTGCCGTATCCCGTCACTGCGCTGGCCTCACTGGCCGCCCGGTTCGCGCCGCGGGTGCCGTCGACGGCGACGATGGCGGCCACGGGCCCGCGATCAGCACACCGATCACCGTCACCATGGCCGCGTCCACGCCACCATCCTTTCCCCGACGCGCCCATGGGGCGGAATCAGGCCCCGACGGAGGCGGCGCGGAGAGCTTCGGTGCCTGGCGGTGCCTGCCGGTGCCTGCCGATTCGGTACCTCCCACGTCAGCCAGAGCTCACCGAGCACCGCGATGCCCGCAGTCACCCACTCTCGCCGGCGATCTGACCATCCTGCGCCGTGGCCGTCACAGCAGCCGCACCCGTGGCGAGGCCGCCCACGAGGGCCTTCAAGTACACCGAGATCTGTATGAGGTTCGCCCTTCCAGGCTCAGGCGACGACGGTGAAGCCGTACGTCTTGCCGAACTTGGTCAGCGAGGTCTTGCCAGGGATGCCGTCCGCCGCCGGGCCCGAATACCCCAGGCGCCGCTGCCACTTCGCGTACGCGTCCACCGTCGCGGACCCGAAGTGCCCGTCGCTGTACTTCTTTTCGAGCAGCCCGGCATCCACCAACGCCGCCTCCACCACCTTCACGCCGCTGTACGTGACCGGCGTCCCCGACCGTGCCGGGTCGCTCTTGGCCGCCGCGACGAGCTTCGACAGATCCACCACCGGAACAGTGGGCTTCGGCGGCGTGACCTTCGGCGGGGCCTCGCCCAGCCGCTTCGCGACCCGCTCCCGCATCGAACTCATCGTGAACCCGCGGGGGTCCACCTTGCCCGGCTGCCACTCCAGGTGACCGATCACCGAACGCGCCGACCAGCCGTGATGCCGGCAGATCGCCGCCGCCACCTTCTCTATCGCGAGGAGCTGCGCATCCGGCCACGGGTCCTTGCCGTCGCCGAGGTTCTCGCACTCGAAGCCGTAGAAGTGCCGGTTGCCGTCCACGCTCGCCTCGTTGTCGGCCGGCAGGGCGCGCTCGGCGATGACGGCCTGGAGGACATCCGGGTCGCCCAGGCCGGCGTGGTTCGCCCGCCCGTAGCCGACCAGATGGACCTTGCCGTCCTTCGTGATCACCCCGTGGCACAGCGGGCCCGGCAGCGACGAGTGACCGTTGCGGCAGAGCTCCACCGTGCGCGCCGACCCGGACGTCACCGTGTGGTGGACCATCACCCCGTTCACGGGCCCCCACGGGCCCATGTGGTTGCGGTTGTGGGTCTGCCAGTCGCCCACCTCGACGATGTGGGCGCCCTCATTGAGGAGTGCCTGTCTGAACTGGGCGGCGGTCATCGGTGTAGCCATGGTCAGGGCCCCTTCGTTGGGTGGACGAACGCTTGAACTCAGCGAGCACCAGCAGCCGGGCCACGCCGTCGTTGTGGGAGACGCGCAACGCCAACGGCACGTCCGGGTAGACGAAGATGCCGTGCCCCTTGGTGAGTCACTGCATCCCGATGCTCGGCGGCCGATGGTCCGTGGCAGTCGTGTCCGGCGTCCCGAGCGGGTCCCGGACGAACTGGTCGCGCAACTCGCTGTAGCCGCCGGCCTCCCACTGGACCATCGCGTGCAACTCGCCCCACCCTACGATGCGCTGCCGGATCAGCCCGACCGGTCGTCAGACGCCAGCCGGACTGCTCGGGGGACGGCTACCGGGCCAACAAGGTGTTCCACGAACTGGCCCAGCGTGAGCGGGCTTTGGCAGAGGCCCGCAGGGTCCTTGCGCCCGGAGGGCGGATCCTGCTGGTGGGCCACAACTGGGACACCGTCGTCATCGACTCCGCCGATCCCGCCCTCACCCGCACCGTCCTGCACGCCCGCGCGGACCTGGTCGCCAGCCCGTGTGCCGCCCGCCGCTACCGCAACCTGCTGCTGGACACCGGCTTCGGCGCCGCGGCGATCAAGGTGCACACGGGCGTGTTCACCGGGTCGACCATGAGACCCGCCAAGAGGGCCACGTCGTCGTCCGGACCGGCTGACGAACCCCGTGGACCGACCGGCCGAGGGCCCGAAGTCCGCATCGTGACCAACCACATACCACACGAGTAGCGGCCTGGTAGCGCACTGTCAGTCCTTGCCCCTACGCTGGTCGGCATGTCCCCCGATTCCATGACCCCTGGTTCCGTGCGGTCCGCTGCCGACTTAAACGAGCAGATCCGAGCGCTGTGGATGCGTGCGGGCGGCTCGCTGTCCGCGCAGGAGCGGGCCGAGTACGAACTGCTGGTCGTCAAGTGGGCGGCGGCGATACGCGGAGAGATCATCGAGGCGGCATGAGGGGCACAGGTTGAGCGAGGCGTCCTGCTCGGAGCTCGACGACCGGCATCCGGATCCCGGCGCGTCACGGGGCACCGTCATCTTCCTGAACGGCACGTCCAGCTCGGGCAAGTCGAGCATCGCCAACGAGTTGCTCCGGATCCTCGACGAGCCGTACTTCCACCTGGCGGTAGACGCGTTCCACGCGATGCGGACGCGTCAGGAGATGCCACCCGAGCAGCTCACCACCGTTCTGCACAACACCTGGCGCGGCTATCACCGAGCGGTGGCCGGAATGGCCGCCGCCGGCAACAACGTCGTCGTGGACCACGTACTGAGCGAGGAGTGGCGGCTGCTCGACTGTCTCGATCTCTTCGTGCCGCAGGACGTCGTGTTCGTCGGAGTGCGCTGCCCGCGCGACGAGGTCGAGCGGCGAGAGCGCAAGCGTGGTGACCGGCCGCCCGGTCTGGCTGTACGGCAGCTGGCGCAGGTCCACGCGCATGGCGTGTACGACGTCGAGTGCGACACCAGTCGCGCCGACCCCGGCCAGTGCGCCCGCCTCATCAAGGAGTTCCTGCCGCACCGGCCCCTGCCCACGGCCTTCCAGCGGCTGCGGGAGAAGATCCCCGATGCCGTGAGTCCCGGCTGAGCCTCCGCGCCCATGGTTCGGTCCGATTTCCTCGGTGAGGCCCGGAGTGAGGGAATCCACGGCGGAATTTGCAGCATCTTGGTAATGGGAGTAACGGGAAGCGTGATGGAAGAGGAACGGAGAACCCGCGGACGCGTATACACGCCTCCTCGCCCACCCATCATCACTTCGGAACCACTCATACTCATACAGCCCCGACCCATCGGCACAGCGAAATCCCATTCGCCGCCGCCGAAGACGGGAACCACACTTTCTTATTCTCCTCCTACATCCCCTGATATCTACATCCCCTGCGATCTGCCGTTGAGATCTGCACCCCTTGAGATATCAGTCCGTGCACAGCGGCGACTCGTACTCGCCCAGGGCAGACACGGCGGGCGTCGGCGACCTGGCCAGAGTCGGCCGACGCCCCCCTTTACGCCGAACGGCGCCTGTCTCTTACGGAACCTTGAACTCGATCCGACTGATGGCCGGCCCGTCCCCGGTGACCTGGCCTTCACTGATCGCTTCACTCCAGGAGCCGTCCTGCTGGAGTTTAGCCAAAACCGCGGGGGAAAGACTGACGGTGATCTGGATGCCGCCCGCAGAAGCGGGGGCACGGTCTATGCGGATTTCATGACTCATACCGGCGACGTTACCCGCAACGCCCGCACCGTCAACGGCCTTTGGACTTTTACCCAGGGTCGTGAAGTTATGGGACGATCGGTCCGGTCTTGTCAGTAGAATTTCGATATTGACGTCGACCTTCGAGGGCGGCGATATCGAAGGCCGTTCCAGCCGGGTGACCCGGGCGATCGGAGCCTCCGCCGTCACAGCACCCCGTTGCCACCGAATATCCCCCTGCAGGCCCCTTGGCGTGGCCCGCCCTCTCCCCCAACACTGAGCCGATGACGCAGCGTGTGGATCTCGCTACCGTGATGGACCGGCTCGCCGTGGACGAGGTGATCAGCGAATACGCCGTCGCCGTTGACGACGGCGACTGGGAGACGTACCAAGGGTTGTTCGCCCCGGGCGGGCGCGCGGACTACCGCTCGGCCGGAGGCATCGAGGGGGACGCGGCCGAGGTCGGCGGATGGCTCACGCGGAGCATGGAGCTGTTCCCCATGCGGCAGCACCTGATCGTCAACCGGCGCATCCGCTTCGGTTCCCTGGAGCACGACACGGGCGACACCGCCCACGTCCAGGCGGACTACATCAACCCGATGCGGTTCGCCGGCCACGACAGCGGGTCCACGGCCCCGGATTTCGTGTGCGGCGGCCGTTACGCCTTCGCCCTGGTGCGTACGTACGAGGGCTGGCGGCTGCGCGAGGTTGTGGTCCGGGAGAAGTGGCGCCACGCGTCCGACCGGCAGCCCGCCATGCCCTGAGCCAGCCCCCGGCCAAAGGCCCGCCACGCCCTGAACGGCCTCCGAGCCGCCCCCAAGCCGCTCTCCCCAGCCG
>NZ_VMNX01000132.1 GCF_009377235.1 Streptomyces acidicola | reverse complement strand
GGGACGAGGGGGCGCGGCCGGGGTCCGGTAGGGCCGGCGGCCCGGCGCGGCGGCGCGGCGGCGCGGTAGCCCGGTGGGCCCGGCAGGGTCAGGTCACGCTCCAGATGCGCCGATAGAACTCGATCCGTTCCGGATCG
The DNA here is from genome assembly GCF_009377235.1 of Streptomyces acidicola. Lineage (GTDB taxonomy): Bacteria > Actinomycetota > Actinomycetes > Streptomycetales > Streptomycetaceae > Streptomyces > Streptomyces acidicola. The sequence continues at coordinate 25,018 of NZ_VMNX01000132.1, read as the reverse complement.
GGGGCGATGCCATAGGCGTCGAGGAGAAGGTCCTCCCAGCCGGGGCCGTAGTTCCACTGGGTGCTCCAGGTGGCGACGGCCAGGTCGGCCCACCGGTCGGCGACGCCGAGGGCGCCCATGTCGACGTGACCGGACCAGGCGCCGTCGTCGCCGAGCAGCGTGTTCGGCGCGCAGGCGTCGCCGTGGCACACGACGAGCCGGTCCACGGGCGGCGCCTCGGGGAGATCGGCCGGCACCTCGATCCCAGCGCGCCGGGCCCGTCCCAGACGCCGCTCGACCGACCAGCTGAACGGACAGTCCTCCACGGGCAGGCTCTCGTGCAGCCGCCGCAGTCCCACTCCCAGCGCGCGGACGGCGGTGTCGGGATCGGCCTTCCACCGCGGGCTGACGGCGCTGTCGCCCCGCAGTTCATGGGTGACGAGCCAGGTACCGTCCTCGCTCGCCCCCTGGTCCCGGACGCGTGGCACGGGCGTGAACCCGCCGGCCCACCGCAGGCGCTCCGCCTCGGCCGCCAGATCCAGCCCGGACCCGGCCGGAGCCCACTTAGCGAACAGCCGTCCCTCCCCGTCCCCTTCCCCGTCCCCGATCCGGAAGGTCAGCCCACCCAACTCGTTCTGCCACACGGCAAGCAGCGGCCGGTCCCCGGCCAGCGAGGCGATCGGCGGGGGCACGTGCACGGGGGCCTGCGGCGGTCCGGAGTAAGGCATGGGGCAAGCCTCTCCCGCACCTCGCACCGCGAGCGAACGGTTTTCAAGACCGTTCCCTTCGGCCGCTCGAGCAACCCACCTCCTGCCCTGTCCACCAAGGGCGGAGCGGGTGCAGCGTACCGGCCTCGGGCCTCGCGCGGGGTCCGTGGTCCACACAGGGTCCACTGGCCCTGTTTTTCCACTCGAAGACCTGCGACCTTCTGATCCGTAGGATCGGGCAGTGCACCGCACAAAATACTGACGGTCTCCTTTTTGCGAGGGCCTTCGGTGGCGGTCATGCGCGTCTGCGTGTCGTCGTTGCCGTCAGAATTGCCGTCAACTAGTGCCGCATCAGACATGGTTCTCAGGGGCTGATCCAGGGCCGCCTACGGCGCGCGTTCCGTCATCCCCCAATGCCCTGGCCGAACCCACCGTCCACGGGGAGTTCCAAGCCGGTGGTGAAGGTGGCCTCGACGGCGAGGTACAGCGCGGCGGCGGCGACTTCTTCTACGGTGCCTCCGCGGCCCATGGGCGTGGCGGCGTTGCCTTGTTCGACGAACTCGGAACGCTGCTCGTCGGTCAGGTCGGCGACTCCCATCGTGGGTGTGAGGATGAAACCGGGTGCGATCGCGTTGACGCGGATGTTGCGGGGAAGCAACTCTGCGGCGAGCACCTTGGCGAAGGCGGCGACTGCCTCCTTGGCACCGGAGTAGGCGCTCAGGCCCGGGAAGATCTGGTCATTGGAGACGGTGGTGAACACGATGGAGCCGCCCTCGGACACTAGGGGCGCGAGCCGCTGCACGGTGAAGAAAGAGCCCTTGGCGTTGACTTCGAAGATGCGGTCCCACGAATCCTCGGTGACCTCTTCGAGAGTCTGAAACTCGGCGATGCCCTGGTTGACGAACAGGTAGTCGATGCCGCCGAGGATGTCGGCGACCTGGTCCCTGAGAGCGGCGATGGCAGCCATGTCGGTGGCGTCGGACCGTACCGGGTGGGCCAGCTGGGTGCCGAGCGCCGCTTGAGCCTCGGTCAGTCGGTGTTCGTTACGTCCGGTGTAGACGACTTCGGCGCCACGGTCGGTCAGGGCTCGGACAACAGCCTGCCCCATACCGATGGTGCCGCCGGTGACGACGGCCTTCTTACCCTCCAAGGCTTTCGGGTTGATGGTCGAGGGTTGCTGGGTGCTGTGGTTCGTTGCCATGGCGGTTCGCTAAACCTTGACATTGACGTGAGAGTCAAACTTCTGTGGCGGGAGTCATATGTTCATCGGAGAGCTGTCGCGCAGCACCGGCGTCAGCCCCAGAGGGCTGCGGTACTACGAGGAGCAGGGCCTGCTACAGCCGCAGCGACGGGCCAGCGGCTATCGCGAGTTCGCCGATTCCGATGTGGCGGCGGTGCGTCGGATTCGGGTCCTGCTGACGGCAGGGCTGAACACCGACCTGATCCGGGAGGTGCTGCCCTGCATGGCCGACGAGGGTGCCATACTTGCCCCGACCTGTGAGGAAATGACCCAGGACCTGCGGCGCGAACGCGAGCGCTTGAGTCGCTCCATCGAACAGCTCCAGGCCGCCCATGCCGTGCTCGACTCGATCATCCACGTGGGCGAATCGGTCGCCGTCAGGGCCGGGTGTGACACATAGGGGCGCGAACTCCGCCTCGCCCGTCTCCACAACCTCGTCGGTGCGGCCAGCGGAGGCGTTTGTAGCAGCGGAGGGAGGCGGCCGGGCCGAGAAAGGCCAGGTAGTTACGGGGAAGACGCTCGTAGCGGATGTTGGGTCTGTGGTACCCGGACAGCCAGGGCATCGTCCGTTCGGTCACCCAACCGAAACACCGGTACACGTGCAGCTCGCTCCTGGTGGCCCTCAAGGTGCACCCGAAGGTGGCACAGCGCATCCTTCGGCACTCGCAGATCGCCATGACGATGGAGGTCTACGTCGAGGCGAGCGAGGAGGAGGTGCGCGCGGCGCTGGGCAAGCTATCCGAGCCATGGGCGGTGCCAGCTGAGCACACCGCACCCATGACCTGCTGTCCAGGAGCCCCGAACTCGGGGTCTCCTGTGTGTCCTTCTTCTACGCGGCATCAACCGTCAGGGAGTAATCCACACCAACCGCGAAATCCTCAGACTGACCCCGAATCGTCAGCGTGTGCTTTCCGGGTTGCAGTGGAGGCAACTGGACCCAGAGCCCGCACCCGGTAGCCCTAAAGCGTTCGTCCGTGCCTGTGACGGGATTGTCGGCGACGCCCCGCACAGTGATCGTCTCGCCTCGGATGGTTTCCGAGTCGACCCGTTCACCGTCCAGGACCGCGGATCCATTGGCCGCGCTCATGAAGTCTGTGCAGTCCGCCTGGCCAGCGATCAGGTTCACGAGGGGGAAGGCGAGAGGTACCCCGTCAGGGACGCTGCAAGTGCGCTTGGCCTGAGTGCCGAAGGCGCCCGCCAGGAACCACACATCCTGCGGCTGGTTACGCCCGCACTCACTTCCATCCTCGTCAGCGACCGGGTTTGTGCCTTCAGGCTCCGACAATGCCCATGTCCACCACCGGCTCTGCAGCGCCCCAGAAGAGAGGCGGGCTTGGGCCGGCGACTGCACCGCAGAAGCAGGAGCTGATGTCTGCTCCGCCTCTGTCGCATCTTTTGATACCTCCGCTGCTCTGGCCCCACATCCCACCAGTGCAGCGAGCACTACGGCGATGAGTCCCGCTCTGCCGGTCTTGATCTTCATGAGTGCCCCTCCCGCGCCGCACGAATGCCTCGACCCCCCGGTCGCCGTACGGCATGCGCGGCCACCCTATCCGCGAGCTGGCCGAGCTCTCGGCCATGGTTGCTGTACTTCGCTGCTGTACGGCCCCCAAACGCAAGAGGCCCCGGATCACTCCGGGGCCCCTGACCTGTGTGCACTCGGCAGGATTCGAACCTGCAACCTTCTGATCCGTAGGATCGGGCAGCTCGTTGGGAGGGTGGCTCGCCTCCTCCCGGAGTGATCGCCAACGGTCGTGATCACCGGCCTCTGTGTGCCGTCGTTGCCGTCAGCGTTGCCGTCACTTCCGGATCACTGACGGCTGCGCCACCGCGCAAGCAGAGGGTTCCACAGAACCTTTGGCCACGGATATCCTCCGGCGGTGTCGAATCAGTCAGTGACAGCGGGAGTCGCTCTCGCCGGTGTGATGGCGCACTGCGGCGGAAGCCCGGTCGGCGCCATGGAGTTCCTGGTGGGGGCGATAGCCTCCGCCCCGGCGGCCCCGGAGCCCTATGTGGCCCTCGCCGAGTTGTGGCAGGACCGGCGCTCAGAGCTGCAGGAGGGCCTCGAAGGAAACGGCTCCTTGAGCGCTGTGCTGGCGCAGGCATATTTCCTGTTCCTCGACGGGGACGTGGATGACGCGGTGATGGCCCTCGGCTCGGTCACAGGGGTGCGGCCCGATGTGGCGTGGGGAGCTGCCCCGTGGTTCGGCGATGCGCGCTTTCTCGGGGCGGTAAGTGCTGAGGCGCTGGCCGAGGCGTGTCTGCGGGCACTCGACTACGGCCACGACCTGGACACCGCCGAGATGCGCGAGCGGTTCACGCCCTGGTTTCATGCCATCGACGTGGTGTCCGAACGGAGTCCCCTGCCGGAGTGGCTGGCCGCCATGTCCCGGCTGCCCCGAGCCTGCGGCCGCTACGAGCTGGCCTTCGCCCTGTGCGACCGCGCCGATGCCGTCGATCGGGTCATGTGGACCGAGGTCGCACGAGCGAACACCTGGCGCGCGATGGGCGACCTGGACCAGACTGCGGCGGCGTTCGAACAGGCCCTGACGTTGGATGCCACCAACTGGTCTCTCTACCTGGACCTTGCCGACGTACGTGCCTCGCAGGGCGACTTCGCCGCCGCTGTGGCCCTCGTCGAACAGGGCCTGCAACACGAACCTCACGAAGCCTCCCTGCGTGCGGCGGGTGCCGCCTATCGCACGCGCCTGTCCGGCTCGTCAGACAACCTGCGGGCGCTGATTGCCCTGGCGCCGGAGCTCGCGAACACCTCCTACCGGGACCTGCTGATCGACTACGCGTGCGCGGGGCCGGGGCTGCCCAGGAGACTCGTGACCAAGGCCCGCCTCATCAGCGAGGACTGAACACAGCATGCTCCGGGGCTGCCGTGGACCGGAGCCGAACTCCGTGCCCACGGCAGCCCTCCACGCTGCAAGGTCCTTTCGAGGACACCGGCCGGCCAAACCCCGGACTCATCTTTACCCGAAGGAGGTCAGTCCGGAGGAAGGCCGAGCGCCCTTTCTCTTACCGGCGTCGCGGTCTCCCACACCGCATCGAAACTGCTGGCGTAGGTGTCGAACGAGGGGACTCGCTTCTCTACACGGATATCAACCCGAGCAACTTCCTCGTGGTGAAGCGGCGGGTGTGGGCCGTGGACTGGGCGTGGCCGACCAAGGGGGCGGGGTTCATCGATCCTGCGGTCCTGGTCCTCCAGCTCATTGCCGCCGGTCACACCCCGGACGGCGCGGAGACCTGGGCGGCCAAGTTGCCTGCGTGGCGCAAGGGGGCTCCGGAGGCGATCAATGCCTTCGCCGCCGCCAACCTGCGGTGTACCAGGCCGCTGCCGACCGAAAGCCCGATGAGGACTGGCTCAAGGCCATGGTCGAGTCGTGTCGGGCGTGGATCGTACACAGGGGGGATCACGCCGGAGTAGCGGTGGCAGGGGGCGGACCTCGTCGGCGATCAACGAGGTGGGCATGGCCCTGGGTTGATCCCGAAGCGTCGGTTCACCATCGCCGCTCGCACGGCTACGGCCGACAACGCAAAGACCGGACCACCCCTCAGTCTGGACGGCATTCCGGGTGGTCCGGTCGTGGAAGCCCTGATCGTGAGGTACACGCGACTGGGCGCCTCCAGGGCTGGATCATGACCCCGCCCGTACTGGTGAACCTCCTGCCCGGCCCACCGACCTCGGCCCGCCGCGCGGCCCCGCCCGTCGCCGCTTCCTCAGTGACCGCCGTCTTGGATCTGGACACGGTCGTGGAGAGCGCGGAGTGCTCCTGCGACGCCGGCGACGACAACCCTCACTGACCGACCCATTCAGCTCGGTCCCCGGTCGGCCGGCCGGGGCCCTGACCCCTGGCCGGCCGACCGTTAGGGTGCCGCTCATGCTCTTCCGCTGGGACTGGCTCCGGCCTGTGCTGACCGCGCCGATCGTGCCGACTATCGGCCCCGTCCATCCCGATGCCCTGACCGTCGATATTTTCGAGGACACCCTGCGAGCGGCCGTCACCGGGGACTTCCTGCCCTACGACAAGGACCGACGGTGGAGCAGCAAAAAGGACGAGACGATCCTGACCGGCGACGTGGTCCACCGGCCCGACCACACTCTGATCCCCACCCTGACCCGGCGCGGACGGGGCACCGTCAAGGTGTTCGCCTACGGGCACCGTGACAGCGTCGTTGACGAAGCCGCCGAGCTGGCCGCGAAGCTCGCCGCCGTGTACGACGCGGTCAATGCTCGGGTTGTGCGCCCGCTCGGTCCCGAGACCGGCTCCCCGCGCGGCACCCGCATCCAGTTGCAGGACTTCACCGCCCGCCCGTGCCCCGACCCCGGCGGCCCGGTCCGCCCCGTCAGCGACTGGCCGACCGCCGTGCAGGCGACCTTCGCTCCATTCGCCACGGCCATGGCCGCCGACGGCCTGGCCTTCCTCCACACCCAGATGCAGGCCGGCCGGTGCGGCCCGGTCCTCGCTGCCGCTGTCGAGGACCGCATCCTGGGTGCGATCGGCCCCATGGAAGTACGCCCCGACGCGATCGGATGCCCCCAGCTCGTGCCCCAGTACTTCGCCGTCCTGTCCGAGGCCCGAGGGCGGGGCCTGGGCCGCGTCCTATGGCGGGCCGCGATGCACTGGGGCCAGTCCCACGGCGCCGCCTACCAGCTCCTCCAGACCGAAGTCGGCGGCCCCTCCGACCGGCTGTGCCAGGCCGAAGGGCTGACCTCCCTCGGCTTCAGCCACACCACACGGGCGTAGCCGCCGGACTTGAGCCCACGACCCGACCTGGCAAGGGCAGTGACTGGTTGCCCGGATGCCTGCTCGTCGACGGTGCTTTACAGGCCGTGGGCCTTACCCGTGGTCAGTTGCCTGCCCGGTTGTCGTGCCCCCAGGTGGTCACGGCCACCAGTGCGAAGCTGTCCAAGTCCCTTATCCGGCAGGGGCAAGCGTCCTTGCCCGACGGTGTGACCCCGTGGATGCTCGACACTCGGGAGTGGCCGGGGTCGTTGGCTGAGTACGTCGACCGCTTGCTCGGTCTGACCGAGGTGCTGCTCGCCGATCCTCGCCACTTCTTCCGCTCGTACTCGGCCGGTGAACTCGGCCGCCTGATGGCCACCGCAACAGCTAGGAGCGTTCCCGCCCCATGACGGAAACCGCCGCCGCCCGCGTTCGAGAACTGAACCTCTACCGCCGTTACTTCGACCTCGTCGCCGCAGGTGAGAAGACGATCGAGGTGCGGGTGAAGTACCTCCACCTCGAAGACCCGGCCCCCGGCGACGTGATCCGCTTCCGGATCAAGGGCACGGACGAGTCCTGCGACGTCCGCGTGAAGCGGGTCACGGAGTACAAGACGTTCGAGGAACTGCTCGACGGGGAGGGCCCGGCGAACGTCAACCCGGCGTCCTCCCGTGAGCAGCAGCTCGCCGACATCCGCGAGATCTACCCGGCGGAGAAGGAAGCGCTCGGCGCGCTGGCCATCGAAATCGCGCTGCTGCCTCGGTAAGCCCGCCCTACGGACCCTCGGCCACCCGCCATAGAATCGCCACGTGAACGCCCCCGTCTCCCCAGCCGACTCCCTCCGTGCCGCCCTGGCCGGGCTGCTCGACGGGCTGCCGCCGAAGGCGGCCTCGCAGGCGGTCGAGCGGTTGATCGCGAACTACCGGGGGCGGACGCCGACGGACGCGCCGGTGCTGCGGGACCGTTCGGATGTCGTCGCGTACGCCGCGTACCGGATGCCGGCGACGTTCGAGGCGGTGTGCTCGGCGCTGGAGGCCTTCGCGGAGACCGTGCCCGCGTGGGTGCCGGACAGCCACGTGGACATCGGGGGCGGTACCGGCGCGGCGACCTGGGCCGTCAACGCCGTCTGGGCGGGGGAGCGGCCGGTCACGGTGCTCGACTGGGCCGAGCCCGCGCTCACGCTCGGGCGGGAGATCGCCGCGCGCAACCCGGAGCTGAAGGGCGCCGAGTGGCGGCGCTCTCGTATCGGAGCGGCGCTCACCATCGAGAGCACTGATCTCGTCACCGTTTCCTATGTTCTCGGCGAGCTGACGGAGGCCGATCGTGTCGCCGTCGTGGACGCCGCCGCGGGCGCCGCCCAGGCCGTGGTGATCATCGAGCCCGGCACTCCCGACGGGTACGCCCGCGTCATCGAGGCCCGCGACCGGCTCGTCCGCGCCGGGTTCCGTATCGCCGCCCCCTGTCCCCACAGCGCGGCCTGCCCCATCGTCCCCGGCGAGGACTGGTGCCACTTCTCCGCCCGGGTCAGCCGGTCCTCGCTGCACCGGCAGGTCAAGGGCGGATCACTCGCGTACGAGGACGAGAAGTTCAGCTACGTCGCCGCCGTACGAGGACCGGAGGCCGTCCCCGCGCCCTCCCGTGTCGTACGCAGGCCCCAGATCCGCAAGGGCCAGGTGCTCCTGGACCTGTGCGAGACCGAACCGTCCCTCCACCGCACCACCGTCACCAAGCGCCACGGGCCGCTCTACAGGGCCGCCCGTGACGCCGACTGGGGCGACGCCTGGCCACCGGCCGGGGAACGGGACCAGGGGTAGGGGCCCCGCCGCCCCCACCCCCGCCCCTGTCCCTAGCCCCGGTCACGACTTCTTGTCGGTCGCGCGTCCTTCCTGGAGCCTGCGCAACAGCTCCCGTTTCTGGGCCTGCGCGCTCTGGCCTCCGCCGACCGCGCCTTTGCGGCCTCCTCCCCGCAGTGTCTTGCGGCTGAGGTTGCTGCGGGTGCCGCCGACTCCCAGCATGTTTCCGGCTCCGCCTCGGCTCATGGCAGGTCTCCCTCCGTCTCGTACGTCTCGTACGTCTGGCTCATCACTTCACGGCTCGCACTGCTCGTGACGATACGTATCGTCTCGCGAACTCGTCTCATCAGACTGAGGCGAGACGCTCCGTCTTGTCAACTGATAAATTGGCCGCATGGTCCAGAAGCCCGCCCCCGATTCCACCCGCCGCAGCGAGAAGTCACGTCGCGCCATCTATGACGCCGCCCTCGCCCTCGTCGTGGAGGTCGGTTACGCGAAGGCCACCATCGAGGGCATCGCCGCCCGCGCCGGAGTCGGCAAGCAGACGATCTACCGCTGGTGGCCGTCGAAGGCGGACGTGCTGCTGGAGGCCTTCCTCGATCTGAGCGAGCAGTACGCCGAGGCCGTGGCCCCGCCCGGGCAGGAGGTTCAGCAGGAGTACGGAATCCCGGACACCGGTGACCTCGCCGCCGACCTCAAGTACGTCCTGCGCGCCACGGTCGACGAGCTCGTGGACCCGAAGTTCGAGGCGCCCTCCCGCGCCCTGGCCGCCGAGGGGGTCGTCGACGCGCAGTTCGCCACACAGGTCGTCTCCCGGCTGCTCGAACCCCAACTCCAGCTCTACGTCCAGCGGTTGCGGGCCGCCCAGAACGCCGGTGACCTACGCCGCGACATCGACCCGCGGATCGCCCTCGAACTCTTCGTCTCCCCGCTCGCCCAGCGCTGGCTCCAGCGCAGCGGGCCCATCTCGTACGAGTACACGGACACCCTCGTCGACTACGCCCTGGGCGGCCTGGCGCCCCGCTGAGCATCGGCGGCGCCGACCGGTCCGGTCTCGATCCCGTATCGCCCGAGAACCACCCGCAGGTGTGACCAAACGGGTGTGACCAAAACGACCGCGACGTTCCCGCAACGCCCCGGAACGGGGTGGCAAATCACGGCAAAGCGCTCAATAAACCTTGATCCCTGCCGGGGGTTGGCATCGCCCCACCTACCCCGGATGCGGTCTCCGGCCACCCGGAGCGCAGGATGGTGGGAACATGGAGAGATGCTGTCCGCACAACGGCAAGGCGAGGGGATACATGAGCGCTGAGTTCGGCCGCCGCTCCGGCGGGCAGGGCAGGATCTCCCAGTGGCTGCGCGGTCGCCGCACCGACCGGGAGACCGAGGACAGCCGTCGCGAACCCCTCCTGCTCGCCGCTGCCGCCGCAGGACTCCCGCTCGCGCCGGCCGCGTACCCGTCCGGTTACCGGTGTTCGTGCGACCGGGTCGGCTGTCCCACGCCCGCGCGCCACCCCGTCTCGTTCGCCTGGCAGACGCAGTCCACCACCGACCACGCCCAGATCGAGCGCTGGGCCCGCCACCAGCCGCAGGCCAACTTCATCACCGCGACGGGCATGGTGCACGACGTCCTCGACGTGCCGCTCGACGCGGGACGCGAGGCGCTGGAGCGGCTCCTCGCCGCCGGCACCGAGGTCGGTCCGGTGGCCGAGACCGGCGACGGGCGCATGCTGTTCTTCACCCTCACCCGCGGCACCCCCGAGGACGAGGACGAGTGGTGGCCCTGCGAACTGGACTGCCATCCCGAGACCATGGACGAGCACCCCGGCCTGCGCTGGCACTGCCGCGGTTCCTACGTCCTCGTGCCGCCCGCGCGGCTTCCCGGTGACCTCACCGTCCAGTGGGTACGCGGTCTCGAGCACCCGCTCCCCGACCCGCTGAGTCTGCTGGAGATCCTCACCGACGCATGCTCCCGGTACGCGGGGGAGGAGCCGGACCACACGACGGCGGCCTGGCCCCTCCGCGGCTGAGCCCCTCCCCGGAGCCCTGCTACTGCCCTACTCGCCCTTCACGCTCGTCAGCCCGTCCACCCGGCTCAGGAACTTCACCTGCTGGTCCGAAGCCGACTTCACGGGGTTCAGCACGACCTGGTTGGACACGCGCTGGAGCGTCAGCGAGGACTTGACCTCGCCGGTCAGCAGCGCCTGGACGTTGGGGTCGACATCGAGGTCGACACCCGGCGCGGCCGTCTGCTTCTCGTAGTGGTGGGTGGCGAAGAAGACCAGAGCACCACCGTCCGTCGTGCGCAGACCCACCGGGGCGTAGTCGCCCTTCGACAGCGGCTCGTCGATGTACTGGCGGGCGAGCCCCGGCTGCCTCGACTTCTTCTCGCGGTCGGTCCGCCACACGGAGGTGTGGGTGCCGGGCGCGAAGGTCTCACCGCCCGAGCTGCCGGCACTGCCGGAGTCCTTGGCCTTCAGGTACGTCGCGTACGCCTCGCCCAGCTCACCCGGCGCTATCGCCAGTGCCGCGTCGTCCGCCGGGACCGGCTCCGCGAAGCCGTCCTTGGTCTTCTCGAACTTCGGTACGTCACTGGCGTTGACGATCGTCAGATACGACACCGCCCACACGTCGTTGGCACTGGAGCGGTTGAACACCATCAGCCAACGGGTGTTCTTGAGGCCCTTGTTGGCGGCCGTGTCGGCGACGAACCAGCGTGGCCAGCCCGCCTTCTCGGGGATCGTGAACTCCGCGTCGGTCAGCTTCAGCGGCGAGTGCGCCGGATTGCCGTCCGGGCTGTTCTTGAGGCCCGCCTTCAGCTTCGCCCCGTCGATGTCGGCGAGCGCGCCGGTCACCCGCTCCGCGTCCGCGGCCTGGTCGTACGTCTTGTCGGCCTTGTTGTACGCGGCGGTGAACGCCTTGAGCGCGCCGGCGGCATCGGCCCGCGTCACCGTCGGAACGATCTCCCGCTCGCCGTGGACGACCACGCAGCCGCTCGCCGTCATGGACAGCACGGCCACCGACGCGGTCGCCAGGGCGAATCGGCCCTGCCCGCCGAGACGCCGAGGGTGGCCGTTCATGCCGAGCCTTCGAGGGCCCGTGTACTCACTGAGCCTTCGACGGCTCCGAACCCCGCGATCCCTGCTCATCAGGTGCCTTCACCTTCCCCTTCCCGGAGGCGAACCCTACCGGGGCGAGGAACAGCGCGAGCGTCGGGATCAGGTACAGGAGCCATACCGTGACCTGGAGAACGGTCGGATCGGGCTGGAAGTTGAAGATTCCCTTCAACAGCGTCCCGTACCAACTGGACGGGTCCACGATGTGACTGATGTCGAACGCCTGGTCCGTCAGACCAGGCAGGAAGTCGGCCTCCTGCAGATCGTGGAAGCCGTACGCGAGCACGCCGGCCGCCACCACGACCAGCATGCCGCCGGTCCACGTGAAGAACTTGGAGAGGTTGATGCGCAGGGCACCCCGGTAGAAGAGCCAGCCGAGCAGGACGGCCGTCGCGATGCCCAACAGCACGCCGATCAGCGGGCCTTGGGTGCCGTCGCTGGAGGCGCGCACCGACGCCCACACGAACAGGGCCGTCTCCAGGCCCTCCCGGCCCACCGCCAGGAACGCGGTGGCGACCAGCGCGCCCGTGCCCATCTGCAGGGCCGCGTCCAGCTTGCCGTGGAGTTCGGACTTCAGATGGCGGGCCGTACGCCGCATCCAGAAGACCATCCACGTCACCAGGACCACCGCGATGATCGACAGCGAACCGCCGAGCATCTCCTGGGCCTCGAACGTCAGCTCCTGCGAGCCGAATTCGAGGACGCAGCCGAAGCCGAGGGCGAGCGCGACCGCGACGCCGATGCCGGTCCAGACGGGCTTCAGCGCGTCCCGGCGGTCCGTCTTCACCAGGTACGCGATGAGGATGCAGACGACGAGGCTGGCCTCCAGGCCCTCGCGCAGTCCGATCAGATAGTTCGCGAACACGCCGCTAGGCTCCCTTCGTCGAGGAGAACAGCGTCCGGCCCCACCAGTCGTCCGCGTCCCGGACGCCCGGTGGCACCGCGAAGATCGCCGAACCCACGTGCTGGATGTACTCGTTGAGCGCGTCCGTGGCGAGGTTGCGCTGCACCGGGATGAAGCCCGTGCGCACGTCCCGCTGGTACGCGAGGAAGAACAGGCCCGCGTCGAGGCGGCCGAGACCGTCCGTGCCGTCGGTGAAGGAGTAGCCGCGGCGCAGGATCTTCGCCCCGTTGTTGGAGTCCGGGTGCGCGAGCCGTACGTGCGCGTCCGGCAGCATCGCCTTCAGGAACGGCTCGTCATGCTCCTTCGCCCTGCCCACGGGGGCGCCCTCGCCCTTGTCGCGGCCGAAGACGTCCTCCTGCTCCTGCAGCGAGGTACGGTCCCAGGGCTCGATGTGCATCCGGATGCGCCGCGCCACCAGGTACGAGCCGCCGGCCATCCAGTCCGCGCCGTCCGACTCCGCCACCCACACGTGCTTCTTCAGCCCGGCGGTGTCCGTGCCCGCGATGTTGCGGGTGCCGTCCTTGAAGCCCATGAGGTTGCGCGGGGTCTGGGCCTCCGGAGTGGTCGACGAGGTCTTGCCGAAGCCGAGTTGGGACCAGCGGACCGACACCTTGCCGAAGCCGATGCGGGCGAGGTTGCGGATCGCGTGCACCGCGACCTGCGGGTCGTCCGCGCAGGCCTGCACGCACAGATCGCCGCCGCTGCGGGCCTTGTCCAGGTTGTCGCCCGCGAACTGCGGCAGGTCCACCAGCGCCTCGGGCCGCGCGTCCGCCAGCCCGAACTTCTCGAAGAGCGAGGGCCCGAAGCCGATGGTGAGGGTCAGCCGGGACGGCTTCAGCCCCAGCGCCTCGCCGGTGTCGTCCGGCGGCGCCTCGGCCGGCCCGCCGTACGCGCCGTCGCCGACCGCCTTCCCGGCCGTCATCCGCCGCGCGGCCGACGTCCAGTCCTTGAGCATCCGCACGAACTCGGCGCGGTCGTCCGTCTTCACGTCGAACGCGGCGAAGTGCAGCCGGTCCTGCACGGCGGTGGCGATGCCGGCCTGGTGCGCGCCGTGGAAGGCGACCGGGGCCCCGGCGTCGGCGCCGGCCGGGGCGGCGTCGCCACCCGTCGTCGCCACGGCCACCGCGCCACCGACCGCGGCGGCCCCGAGCGCGAGCCCGGCACCGCCCCAGCCGATCAGCGAACGCCTGGACGGCGCACGGGAGTTGTCCTGGACCGTGGTCGCGCTCTCGCTGCTGCCCGTTGCGGTGCTGTCTGTTCCGGTTGTGTCTGTTGCGGCACTGCCTGTTGCGGCACTGCCTGTTCCGGTCTTGTCTTTTTCGGTGCTGTCCGTCATCTCGGCCGCCCTCGTTCCCGCTACTTCACGACGGCGGCGGCGAGCCGGGAGAGCGGCTCGGCGAGCGCGTTCACCGCGTCCGAGAGCTCCTTGCGCTCGTCCTTGCCGACCGTGTCGTACGAGACGAAGTCGTAGCCGTTCTTGTCCTCGCGGTACTTGTCGAGGAGCGTGTTCAGCGCCGCGAACTGCTTGTCGAGCTCCTTCGACAGCGCCGGGTCGTTCTCGGCGGCGACCGGCTTCAGCAGCTCGTACGACTCCTCGGCGCCCTCGACGTTCCCCTTGAAGTCGACCAGGTCGGTGTGCGAGTAGCGCTCCTCCTCGCCGGTGACCTTGCCGGTGGCGACCTCGTCGAGGAGCTCCTTGGCGCCGTTGGCCATGGAGGTCGGGGTGATCTCGGCCCTGCCGACCCGGCTCTGCCAGTCCTGAAGGTCCTTCACGAGCTGGTCGGCGAGCGCGGAGTCGTGGTCGGTGAGCTTGCCGTCCTTCCACAGCGAGCGCTCCAGCCGGTGCCAGCCGGTCCAGTCCTTCTCCGGGTCCTGGCCGTCCTCCAGGCCGTCCTCGCGCACGTCGACCTTCGGGTCGATGTCACCGAAGGACTCGGCGACCGGCTCGGTGCGCTCCCAGCCGATACGTGAGGGCGCGTACGCCTTCTTCGCGGCCTCGATGTCGCCGTCCTTGACGGCCTTGGCGAACTTCTCGACCTCCGGGATGGTCGCGTCGGCCTGCTCCTGGGCGTACTCGCGGTAGGCGGCGACGGCCTTGTCCAGGCGCGGGTCGCGCTCGACGGCCTTGCCGGTGCCGGTGCCGGTGGCGGTGACGTCCTGGCGGATGCCGTCGCCCTTCATGCCCGGCTTGCAGGCGATCCGGTAGTCGCCCGCCTTCACCTCGGCCGTGACCTTCTGCCGGGTGCCGGGGCCGATGTTCTCGCGCTCGGCGACCACCCGGTCGTCCGGGAAGAGGATGTAGACCTCGGTGACCTTGGAACCCTTGTTCTCGATGGCGAGTTCGACGTGCCCAGCCGGGAACTCCTTCTTCGACACCTCGCACTTGGTGTCGGTGGCGGTCACCTCGATCAAGCCGTCGCCGCCCTCGGCGCTGCTCTTCTCGGTGCAGCCGGTGACGGCGGTCAGGGCCGCCACGGTGGCGGCGGCGGTGACGACGGACAGTCTGAGGGGGCGCATTTCGGCTCCAGGGAGGGACACGGAGGACGCACAGATAAGGTGAGGCTGCCCCAACTTATCTGAGGCTTACCTCACCAATTCCTGTCCGTTCAGTGAATCTCCTCTCATCGCAGGCGTACGAGCACGGCTGGATCACGGTGGCTCAAAACAGCCGTGATGATTCGGTCAAGCGGGAGTAAAGAACTCAAGGTGCGGGTCAAGCGAGGCTCCCGGCAGGCGAAGAACGGGTGGCGCCGCGGCCTGGGCGGATCGGGAGGCGCGGGTGATGTTTGAATGCGCGGGTGACTAGCTATGACGTGCTGAGGGTCTTCTGCGGACCGGAGGGCGGCTACGGCAACGAGCTGGGTGTCGTCCGGGACGGCTCGGTCCTGCCGGAGCCCGACGACCGGCAGGCCCTCGCCGCCAAACTCGGCTTCAGCGAGACCGTGTTCGTCGACGACCCCGAGCGCGGGATCATCGACATCTACACGCCCACCCTGCGCCTGCCCTTCGCCGGGCACCCCTGCGTGGGCACGGCCTGGCTCCTGGACGTACCCGAACTGGTCACCCCCGCCGGAATCGTCGGTACCCGCCTGGACGGCGAGTTCACCTGGATCGAGGCCCGCGCGGAGTGGGCCCCGCCGCGCACGCTCCGCCAGTACGGCTCGGCGGCCGAGGTGGACGCCCTCCCCGTGCCCCCGCCCGGCGAGTGGATCTACGCCTGGGCCTGGCAGGACGAGGCCGCGGGCCGCATCCGAGCCCGCGCCTTCCCCGGCCGTAACGACGGCATCGACGAGGACGAGGCCACGGGCGCGGCGGCCCTGCTGCTCACGCACCAGCTGGGCCGCGCCCTGAACATCACGCAGGGCGCGGGCTCACAGATCCTCACGGCACCGCAGCCGGAGGGGTGGGTCGAGGTCGGGGGAAGGGTGCTCCTGGAGCGCTGAGGCCGCCGATGCCCGGCCTTTGCCGGGCCGTGATCGTGAGTACGCGCCCTCTGGGGTCGACTGGCTCCGACGAGCGGGATATCCGTATTCCGTATGTGGATCACCCGCAACGGTCACGCGCTGAGCGGGAACTCCTCGCCCAGGGCGCCGAGCAGCGCGATGTTCAGCGCGAACGCCCTCTTGCACTCCGCGATGATCCGCTGCCTCTCCAGGTCGTCCGCCCGCACCCGGTCGAGCAGTTCGCGGTAGCCCCGCTTGAACGCGGCTGGGTTGGCGATGTCCTCGAAGACGTAGAAGCGCACGCCGTCGCCCTTCCTGGCGAAGCCCCACGTCTTCTCGGCCGTGTCGCGGACGACCTGGCCGCCGGAGAGGTCGCCGAGGTAGCGGGTGTAGTGGTGGGCGACGTACCCGCCCGGCCAGGTGTGCGCGCACTCGGTGATCCGCCGTGCGTACTCCTCCGTCTCCGGCAGGGCGGCCAGCGTCGACCGCCAGTCCGGGCCGCGCAGGTGTGCCAGGTCCTGCTCCAGTGCGGCCAGACGCATCAGCTCGGGCTGGACGAACGGCCCCGCCACCGGGTTGTCGGTCAGCTCCCGCGCGCAGCTCTCCAGTGCCTCGTACACGAACCACAGCTGCTCCGTGTACCGCGTGTACGCGTCGACGCCGAGCCGGCCACCCAGCAGGTCGCTCATGAACGTCGAGTGGTGCGCGGCCGCGTGCTGCTCGCGCGACGCGGTGCGGATGAGCGTCGAGAACGAGTCCATGGGATCTCCGGTGTCGTGGGGCGGGAGTCGCTACGATTTTCTTTGGTTAGGCTTACCTAAGTCAATAGGATGCCGACGCCCTGTCGGTAAAGGCATACCCAGAAACATCACCCGCCCCACACAACACCGCTCAAAAAAGCCCGCCCTCCGGAGAGAGCGGGCCAGGAGAGCGGGCGATGCGCGAGCGCGGCGCTACGGCAACGTGAGGATGTCGGCGCCCGTGTCCGTCACGACCAGCGTGTGCTCGAACTGGGCCGTCCGCTTCCGGTCCTTGGTCAGGACCGTCCAGCCGTCGTCCCACATGTCGTACTCGTGCGTCCCGAGCGTGAGCATCGGCTCGATCGTGAACGTCATCCCGGGCTGCATGACGGTCGTCGCGTGCGGGCTGTCGTAGTGCGGGATGATCAGCCCGGAGTGGAAGGACGAGTTGATCCCGTGCCCGGTGAAGTCCCGCACGACGCCGTACCCGAAGCGCTTCGCGTACGACTCGATCACGCGCCCGATGATGTTGATCTGCCGTCCCGGCCTGACCGCCTTGATCGCCCGATTGAGGGACTCACGCGTGCGCTCCACCAGCAGCCTGGACTCCTCGTCGACGTCGCCGACGAGGTACGTGGCGTTGTTGTCGCCGTGCACGCCGCCGATGTACGCCGTCACGTCCAGGTTGATGATGTCGCCGTCGCGCAGGACCGTGGAGTCCGGGATGCCGTGGCAGATGACCTCGTTGACCGAGGTGCACAGCGACTTGGGGAAGCCCCGGTAGCCGAGGGTGGAGGGGTAGGCGCCGTGGTCGCACATGTACTCGTGCGCGATCCGGTCCAGCTCGTCCGTGGTCACGCCGGGCGCGATGACCTTCGCGGCCTCCTCCATCGCCCGCGCGGCGATCCGCCCGGCGGTCCGCATCGCCTCGACCGTCTCGGGCGTCTGGACCTCCGGGCCGGTGTACGGAGCGGGGGCGTCCCTGCCCACGTACTCGGGCCGGCGGATGTGTCCCGGGACGGTACGGGCGGGGGAGATCCTCCCCGGGGCGAGCAGCGACTGGGCAGACATGTCAGCGAGTTTAACCAGCGAGTGTGGGGGACGATGTCCCTGGCGAAAGGAGCCGCGAGTCATGGCCCTGTTCAAGAAGCGCAAGGCGGTCGGGAAGCCCGGCGAGTGGTACTACTGCCTGGAGCACAAGAAGGTCGAGGAGGGGCCCGAGTGCCCCGGCAAGGACCGTATGGGGCCGTACGCCTCCCCGGACGAGGCCGCCCACGCGATGGAGACGGCCCGCGAACGGAACGTCGCGTGGGAGGGCGACCCGCGCTGGCAGAACGGTGCGGCACGGGAGGGTGACGACACAGGCGCCGGCTGAGCGACCCCGGGGAAGCGCACCGAACGACGCGGGAACGCACCCGCACTTCCCCGGACCCGCTTGGGAGCAGGCTGAGGTGGTCGGTCACGATGTGCCGACTGCGGCCCCGAAGTCCGCGGGCATCGCCCGCCAGGAGATACCGCCCGCGACCAGGCAACGGATCGCGACGGCGGCAGGGTCACCGTCTTCGACGGCGTCGGCGGTGAGGCGGCCCGTGCGACCGTCGGGCTGCTCGCCCCCGGTGGTCGGCACACCGTCTTCGCCTGGTCCTCCCAGGACATCCGGGGCGGCACACCGTATCTCGTCGAGGGGATCTCCATACGGGTCTCCATACGGGTCTTCGGCTCCGTGATGCTCGACAGGGCCGACGGCCCCAACTCCGTCCGACCCTGGAGCTGCGCGCCCTCGCCGAGGCCGCCGCGCGGCCGCCTCGCCCCGGCCGTCCAGCGCTTCCCCCTCGCACGCGCCGCCCGAAGCCCACCGCGCGGTGGAGACCCGGCGGACGACCGGCAAGGTGGTACTGGAGCCATGACCGGGACCGGCGGCCGTCAACCGAGAGGGCTATCGACCCGCCACTCAGTACCAGCTTTGATACGGCGTGGCGTTGCACGGGAACGTGCGCAGGCCGTACGCCGCGCTGTCGTCCAGGCAGCGTCCGGTGGCCTGGTTTTTGAACTCGATGGTGCCGTCGTTCCAACGCTTGACGTACCAGCTCTGGAACGGTGTCGCGTTGCACGGGAACGTGCGAAGCCCGAAGGCATTGCTGTCGTCCAGGCAAAGGCCGGTTTTCAGGTTCTTCAACTCACGGGTGCTGTCTGCCCACTGGTGAACGTTCCACTGCTGGGTCGAGGTCCCGACACAGGGATAGGATCGGGCACGTCCGTCCTCAATCCCTTCCAGACAGTTGCCGGTTGCCTGGTTCTTGAACGTGTTGACGACGTCTGCCGCTTGGGCCGTCGAGGCACCCGCAATGCCCAGAGAGAACGCCCCCGCGATGGACGCGGCCGTGAGTCCGGCGGCCCGGCGGAGTGAGCGTCGATTCGGGGTTCTCATTTCACCTGTGCGTCCGATGGACATCGTTTTCCTCCTGATGGTTGTGAGTTGGCGGCACGCGCAGCAAGGCGCTTTCGGCAGTTCGCTGCGGGCACCGACCGTCTTACTGAGGGCGCGAGGATCTGGGCCGGGACGCTGTTGGTGTGACCGGCGCTGCAGGCGTGGCGCTTGCTGCTTCGGCTCAGTACCAGCTCTGGTACGGCGTGGCGTTGCAGGGGAATGTGCGCAGGTGGTACGCGGCACTGTCGTCCAGGCAGCGCCCGGTGGCCTGGTTCTTGAGCTCGATGGTGCCGTCGTTCCAGCGGCGGACGTACCAGCTCTGGAATGGCGTCGCATTACAGGGGAACATGCGCAGCCCGTAGGCGTTGCTGTCGTCCAGGCACAGGCCGTAGGAGGTGTTCTTCAACTCGCGAGTGCCGTCCGCCCACTGATGGACGTTCCACTGGTAGGCCATGACCCCGTCACCACACCCGCCGGTTCCTACCCCGATGTAGTCCGAGCCAGTGCCATTGCCAGGGTAGGCACCCATGCACAACCCGGTCGCCTGGTTCTTGAACGTGTTGATTACGTCCTGCACCGCTGCATCAGCCGTCGGGGCCTCCGCAACACCCAGCGTGAACGCCCCCGTGATCAGTGCCGCGACGATTCCCCCGGCACGGCGGATCGGCCGACCCCTCAGAAATCCGCGCCTGTTGTGACGTTTGGCGAGCTTCAACTTCTACCCCCTGTGAATTAGGTGTGGGCACCGCAGCACAACAATGGGAGCTGCGTGGCTGCACCGTGAGACGTAACGAGTCTGCACCGGCGGCCCACTGCCAGGCATCCCAGTGGTGATAGAGATGCATGCCGGATCCATAGCGTTTCCTGCATCAACCCCAGAGAAGGGGCGCGGCGAATTGCCGGACAGATGTCCGGCGATGCCTTCAGCGAGCGCGTGCGGAAGTGAGCTGTTCGCAGAGTTTCGGCGTAGTCGCGTGACTTGAGGACAAGGAGCCCAGTGCGCCGGTGTAGTGCCTGAGGCGTGCACGAGGCGGGCGCGCTGGGCCGGGGTGGACTGCCAGGCAGCCAGGCTGGTGACGGGCGTCGCGGCAGCGACGCGCCCGCCCGCACCGGGGGGCGGGTCACCACCGCGTCGGCGGTGGAGCCGTCAACTGGTCCGCCAGCCGGGCCAGTCGGTCCCGCAGGCGTCGTCGGCCCCTCGGCTCCGGCAGCGCGTTCTCACCCGCCGCCGCGCTCACCAGGTGCTGGACCGTGTCCAGGTCCAGATCGGTGTCCGATGGCACGGCCAGCGACTCGTGCGCCATCGCCCCCAACTCACGGTCACCGGCGTCGAGCGCGAGCACGCGCGCCCCGGCCCGCCGGGCGTCGTGCACCCGCTCCAGCAGCGCGCCGCCCGGAGCGGACGGGGAGACGATCAGCAGCGTCTCGCCCCGCCGGGCCGCCGACACACGGCCCAGCCCCACCGCCAGATGCGCGGGATCACCGGGGCGCGCCCCGTGCCGTACGAGCGTGGGGGAGAGTTCCGGCGTGCCCGACCACGCCGCCTCGTCCACGAGGTGCGCGGCCAGATGCCACGGTTCGTACTCCGCCGTGCCCACGAGCAGCAGCCCGCCGCCGTACGACACGACAGAACCCCTGAGTGCCCTCGCGAACCGGCGGGTGGCGACCGGCCACTCCGTCCCGGCGAGCACTTCCCGCAACAACGCGACCCGTACGGCGTCCATGCGCAGGCATCCTGCCGCACACCACCACTCGTGACGTGAAGTTCACCCCGAATTAGCCCGAGCGGGGCACGTGGTGGTTCCAGCCGCCCCCAAGGAGCCCGCTTATGACCGCCGAGAGCAGCACCGAGAGCAGCATCCCCTTCCGTGCCGGCCGAGAGGGGTACGCGAGCTTCCGTATCCCGGCCGTCGTCGCCACCGCCGACGGCACCCTGCTGGCCTTCTGCGAGGGCCGGGTCGGTTCGGGGGACGACTTCGGGAACATCGACATCGTGCTGAAGCGGTCCACGGACGGTGGCCGCACCTGGGGCCCGCTGGAGGTGGCCGCGAAGAACGGAGACGACCTCGCGGGCAACCCGGCCCCCGTCGTCCTCGACACCGGCCGCGTCCTCCTCGTCCATGTGCGCAACGCGGCCCACGCCACCGAGGACGCCATCCGCCGCGGCGAGGTGAGCGCCGCCGACGGCCGCCGCGTGTGGGTGCAGTACAGCGACGACGAAGGGGCCACCTGGTCCACGCCAAGGGAGATCACCGAGACGGCGAAGAGAGCCGAGTGGCGGTGGTACGCCACCACCCCCGGGCACGCCCTCCAGCTGAGCACCGGCCGGGTCGTCGTCCCCGCCAACCACTCGCTCCCGCCGGCCGGCAAGGACACCGGCACCGAGGGGAAGTACAACGGCGGCCACTGCCTGCTGAGCGACGACCGCGGCGCGACCTGGCGCATCGGATACGTCGACGACAACACCGACGGCTACATCAACGTCAACGAGACCACCGCCGCCGAACTCCCCGACGGCCGCGTCTACTTCAACACCCGCAACGACTCCCCATCACCGGGCACCCGCGCCGACGCCCACTCCACCGACGGCGGCACCACCCTCGTCAAGCCCTTCCGCCCCCAGGCCGGCCTCGTCACCCCCGTCTGCGAGGGCAGCGTCCTCCAGCTCCGCGACCCCGACCTGCTCCTCTACTCCGGCCCGGCCGACCCCGGTTTCCGCGCGCTGATGACCGTACGGGTCTCCGAGGACGGCGGTACGACGTGGCGGTCCGCCCACACCGTCGACGGGCTGCCCGCCGCTTACTCCGACCTCGTCCGGGTCGACGCGGACACCGTCGGCCTGCTGTACGAGACGGGCGACTTCAGCGCGTACGAGACGATCACCTTCCGCAGGATCCCCGTGAACTCGCTCCCCGGAGCCGCACTCACCGGATCCACGCGCCCGCCCGCGTGCCCCGCGCACGTAAAGTCGGCCCATGACCTCTACTGACAGTGGACAGACGGCTTCCGGGACGGCTGCGGAGGCGGCCCCCGCCAAGGCTCCCGCGAAGGACCCCTGGGACCTGCCCGACGTGTCCGACCTCGTGGTCGGCGTGCTCGGCGGCACCGGGCCGCAGGGCAAGGGCCTCGCGTACCGGCTCGCCAGGGCCGGGCAGAAGGTGATCATCGGCTCGCGGGTCGCCGACCGCGCGCGGTCCGCCGCCGAGGAACTCGGGTACGGCGTCGAGGGCGCCGACAACGCCGAGACGGCCCGCCGCAGCGACATCGTCATCGTCGCGGTGCCCTGGGACGGCCACGGCAAGACGCTTGAGGCGCTGCGCGAGGAACTGGCCGGCAAACTCGTCGTCGACTGCGTCAACCCGCTCGGCTTCGACAAGCAGGGCGCCTACGCCCTGAAGCCGGAGGAGGGCAGCGCCGCCGAGCAGGCCGCCGCGCTGCTGCCCGACTCACGGGTCACCGCCGCCTTCCACCACCTCTCCGCCGTCCTCCTCCAGGACCCGGAGATCGAGGAGATCGACACCGATGTGATGGTGCTCGGCGAGGTCCGGGCCGACGTCGAGATCGTGCAGGCGCTGGCGGGCCGTATCCCCGGCATGCGCGGGATCTTCGGCGGCCGTCTGCGCAACGCCCACCAGGTCGAGTCCCTGGTCGCCAACCTGATCTCCGTGAACCGCCGCTACAAGGCCCACGCGGGCCTGAGGCTCACCGACGTCTAAAGCCTGTGGTCAGGAGTCTGGATCTCGCCCTCGAAACCACTTCTGACCTGTGTGTTTCAAGAGCCTGCTCCTGTTCCCGCCAGTCGGAGCCGATCGCACCGGACGCAGGTCTCGACGGTGTGGAGCAGGCCGGTGCCGCGTCGTTCGTCGTAGGCGGCCAGGGGAGCGAGTAGGCGGCCCTCGACGAACGCGGGCACGTCGCCGCTGCCGCCCAGGACGATGCCCGGGAACCCGAGGCCGCGCAGGCTTGCCGCGCCGCCGTCACGGCTCGAGGCCATCAATGTTTCCGCGTTTCCGCCGTGCGCGACCGGTTCGGTGAAGCGCCGGTACGCGGCCGCGGCTCGCTCGACCTCCGCCGCCATGCCCCGACCCTGTTCCCGCGCCTCCGATCCGCTATGGGGAGGCCCCACATGGTCCAGCGGCAACTGATGTGCGACGCACTCATTGCCCGGACCACCGCGCCCCATGAAGATCAAGCGCCTCGCCCCGCACCGGTGATCATCCGTCACCCGGTGGGCAGCAGCGAGCCACATCAAGGCGGGCCGACTCCCCGCCACGACCGACCGCAGACGGCCGATCGAAGGTGCACGAACAGGAGGCACGTATGACCTCGAACGCTCCCAAAGTCGCGGAAGCGCGGGACAGCGGCGGCGGTGAGACCTGGCTTGCCCGGCTGGCGTTGCGGTTCACCGCCTTCTCCCAGAAGTGGCTCCCCGACGCATTCGGATTCGTCCTGATCGGCACCTTCGTGGTGCTCGCCCTGGGGCTCGTCTCGGGAGAGGCCCTGCTGGGCACGCCGGACGACCCGGAGGCGAGCAGCGGCTTCGGTCTGGTGGACGCCTGGGGCAAGGGATTCTGGTCGCTCATAGAGTTCACCCTGCAGATGGCGATCATCGTCATCGCGGGCTACGCCGTCGCGATCTCGCCACCCGTCGGCCGGCTCATCACCTGGCTCGCGGCCCTGCCCCGTACTCCGCGCGGCGCCATCACCTTCACGGCCGCCGTCGCCATGCTCACCGCCTATGTGAACTGGGCCTTCGGCCTCGTCTTCACCGCGATCCTCGCCAAGGAGATCGCCCGCCGGCTGCCCGGGGTCGACTACCGCGCCATCGGCGCCATGGCCTTCCTGGGCCTCGGTACCGTGTGGGCCCAGGGCCTGTCGGGGTCGGCCGCGCTTCAGGTCGCCAGCACCGCCTCCAGCCCCGCCGCCGTACAGGAGATCATCGCCGAGGGGCGCGGGAGCGGGGTCATCCCCCTGACCGACACCATCTTCCTGTGGCAGGGGATCGTGGCCACGGCGGTGATCTTCGTGGTCGCCCTCGCCATGGCGTGGTTCCTGGCGCCGTCACCGGAACGCGCGATGACCGCGGAGCGCCTCGGCATCGACCTGGGGCCCGCGCCCGGCACCCGGCGCTCCGACGACCGGCGCAGCCGCCCCGGCGAATGGGTCGAGTTCAGCCCGACCCTCACGATCCTGCTCTTCGCCCTCGGCGTGTGGTACCTCGCCCGGCACTTCGCCCAGGCCGAGGGCAACCCGCTCAACGCGCTCGACCTGAACACCATCAACCTGATCCTCATCCTGCTGGCCCTGATCCTGCACTGGCGGCCCGTGCACCTCGCCCGCGCCTTCAAGGAGGGGACACCGGCCGCCTCGGGCGTGCTGCTGCAATTCCCGCTGTACGGCGGCATCTTCGGCATGATCGCTTTCACCGGATTGCACAAGACCATCGCCGACTGGCTCGTCTCGGTGTCGAGCGAGTACTTCTACCCGGCCCTCATCTCGGTCTACAGCTGTGTGCTCGGCGTGTTCGTTCCCAGCGGCGGCGGCAAGTGGGTGATCGAGGCGCCGTACGTCCTGGGCGCGGCCAACGAACTGCAGGTGAACCAGGGCTGGATGGTCGTCGTGTACGACCTCAGCGAGGCCAGCGCCAATCTCCTCCAGCCGTTCTGGATGCTGCCCACCCTCGCCATCCTCGGCCTGAAGGCGCGCGACATCATGGGCTACACCTTCGCCATGTTCCTCGCGCTGTTCCCCACGGTGGTCGTCCTCGTGACGCTGCTCGCCCAGACCCTGCCCTTCCCCTGACACACCCGCTGGGGCGGCCTCGGGCATGGGGGACACTGGACGCTGTACCACCACCGCTGACGTCACGGACAGTGACGTCGCCACCACTGACGTCCGACCGTCCTGTCAGGAGCCGACCCCATGCCCCCCGTGG
>NZ_VMNX01000131.1 GCF_009377235.1 Streptomyces acidicola | reverse complement strand
GTCCCGGGCGGGGGGGCGCCGGGACCGGTCGCCCGACCGGCAGGCGGGGGGGCCGCGCTGCCGCTCGAAATGGCTGCCGGGGAGGTGGTCGGCGTAGTGCCGGGATGGGTGGGAGTCCGCTGGACGCGGATCGCCGTGTCTGCTGGTCCGGGCGCCGTGCCGCGCGGGCTGTCCGCCGTCCTGTTGGGTCCGCGCACGGGCCCGGCAGGCGCCTCTGCCTCCCGGCCGGAGCCGGTCGGTGTTCCGGCGGGCTCGGCGGTCGTACGGCTGGGATCGGTCATCGCCCGTTGGACGTTGACCGCCGCGCCACTGGAGGGGGTCGACGGGCCGACCGGGCCTTCCCCGGTGCTGCTGGAGCCGGTGACCGGCGCGTCGGGGCGGGTGGCCGTCCCGTCCGGTGTGGTTGGCGTGTTGCCGGGGCCGGTCGCCGTCCTCCGGGCGCGGACCGCCGCGCTGTCGGCACCGGTGGCCGTGGCGGCAGGGCGGGTGGTCGTTCCGGCTCGCTCGGACGGGGCGCCGCTGGGACTGGACACCGCACGTTGGACGTGGGCCACCGTGTTGCTGGGCCTGGTCGGCGTGGAGCCGGGGCCCGTGGGCGTGGTGCCGGGACCGCCCTTCGCCGCCCCGGAGTCGGTCGTTCGGTTGTTGGTGTGGGATGACGTACTGGTGGGACCAGCGGCCGTGTTGGCAGGGTTGGCAGGCGTTCCACTCCGGTGACTTGCTTGGCTGCTGCTGCTGCTGCTGCGGTCGGTCGTCGGACGGACGGGTCCGGTTGCCGGGCTGCTGGGACCGGTCGCGGTCGTGGCCGACGTGGGAACCGCCTTGCCGCTCGGGCCGGCCGTCGCCCGTTGGACGTTGACCGCCGCATCGCTGGAGCGGGCAGCCGTGCTGCCGGAGCCGCCTGCCGTACCGCCACCGGACGCCGGGCTTCCGGGGCCGGTCGGCGCAGGGCTGCCCGCACCAGCCGGAGCAGGGCCGCCTGAGGCAGCCCCCGCACCGGCCGAGCCGCCGCCCGGGGCTCGGCCGGCCTCGACCGCCACCCCGGGAGATGTATCCCCCGCCCCGGGACCTGCGGAGCCCGGCGTCGTACGGCCCGGCGCCCCGGTGGCAGCCGCAGTGTCCCGTCGTGCAGCCACGGGCAGAGCCTGTCGCTGCACGACAGGCGTGGCAGGCGCCCTGGTCAACGAGTTCGGCCGGTGCGGCCGGGCCGGTACGGGTGTCACCCGTGGGCCCACCGGGCGGGACGCCGTGACAGGACCCGGCGCGCGCTGCACCGGCGTGGTGCCGCCGCGCACGTGGTCCGGGGCCTCCGGCTCCCCGCCCCTCACCGGCGGCAGGGCGCGCGAGGGAGGTTCGAGTCCGGAGACGGGCCTCGCCGATGTGGTGAGCGCGTCCCTGACCAGCCCGCCCGGCGCTCCGTCGAGAACGGCGTGGGACAGGTCCCCTCCGGTGAAGGAAGGGTTCTGCCAGGTGCTCAGCCGTCCGCCGAACCCGGAATCCGCGACACCGGTTCGCCCCACGGCGGCCCGCTGAATCGGCGGCAGTCCGACCCAGCCGGCCACACCAACTCCAGTGCTGGGGATGGCGTTTGTCCTCGCGCCCGTGCTTGCACGAGAGGAACTTCCCGCTCCAGCGGCCGAGTTCGCCTCAGAGGCCGATGCCGGAACCGGTGTCGTATCGGCAACCGCATCCGCCCTCGGTCCGCGACGCCCGGCGGCCGCCGCCGAGCCGCCGCCCCTCAAGCCGCCGCTCCTCAGTCGGTCGAAGAACCCCACAGCTCAGCCCTCCGCCCCGCCCCGCGTCACCAGGGACGCGATCTGTTCCGTGTAGCGGCGGCGGTCCTGGTGTTCGAGGTCCAGGATCTCCTCCAGGCTCCAGTGGAAGTGGTAGGCGACGTACGCGATCTCCTCGTGCAGCCGGTCGGTCGCGTACGTCACGATTCCCCCAGGCGGCTCCCGCCGAGTTCGACCTCGAAGGGTTCCGAGCAGTGGGGGCACTCCACGGCGGCGCGGGTGTGGCCCTCGGCGTTGACCTGACGGTAGAAGTCCTGCAGGAACGCGAGGTCGGAGGCGAACATGTTCTCCACCACCCCGTCGTGCACCATCGCCAGCGTGCCGAGGCGGGTGATGACCCGGCCCAGCAGGACCACCGACAGATAGGCGGGGTTCTCCTGGACGCGGACGTCCCGCAGCGGGATCAGCTCGTCCCGGGCGGTGGCGAGGCGCATCACGCCGTCCCGGTGGACGGTTCCCGAATCGTCGACGTATCCGCGCGGCAGTTCGAAGGGGAACTCCGTCCGCATCCGCTGAGCCACCGGCGCGGGGGCGGGAGCGCCGCCCGTCTGCTCCGGCCCCGCCACCTTCTCCGTCTCTGGTGCCGGTACGTTCACGACCGAGCCGGCGCCCGCCCTGGCAGCCGTACGTCGCATTACTCGATGACCAGTTCTTCGAAGACGATGGTCACGGTCTCGGTGAGCGCGGCGGCCTCGCCGGCCTTCAGGGCGCTGGCGTCGATCTTGCTGCACCAGGCGTTGCGCATGTTGTAGCGCTTCACCGGATTGTTCTCGTAGTCCATCATGATGATGGAGGCGTTCTTGCGTGCCGTGCTCATCGCGCCGGCGATCGAGTCGTTGATCCACTCCGTGAACGCAGGGGACTGGGTCATGCCGCGCACCACGGTGCACTGCCCGTCCTTCTGCACGCCCGGCATGAGACTGACATCTTTGTGGCCCTGCGCGGTGTTCGACTGGTGTTTGATGACGTCCTGTTCGATGCTGAGGCCGTTGACCTCCGCGAGGTACTCGACCATCACGCCGTCGATCTGGAGACCGAAATTATGTGACGTAAGGGCGTCACCCGGGCTGAGACTCATCTGTTCTCTGTCCTTCTGAGGGTTCGTGAAGAGGGCGTACGGGGTGGTGCGCGAGGTGGCGCACGAGGTGACGTGCGACGGCTACGGCGCAGGCGGGCGGCCTACTCCTCCAGCTCCCCGCTGCCGCTGGAGAACTGGGCCAGCCGGAAGATCACGAACTCGGCGGGCTTGACCGGGGCGACGCCGATCTCGCAGATCACGCGCCCGAGGTCGACCGACTCCGGGGGGTTGGTCTCCTCGTCGCACTTGACGTAGAACGCCTCCTCCGGCCGCTGGCCGAAGAGGGCGCCGCCGCGCCACTCGTTGACGAGGAACGCCGATACGTTGCGCCGGATCCGGGCCCACAGGTTGTGGTCGTTCGGCTCGAACACCACCCACTGGGTGCCGAGCAGGATCGATTCCTCCAGGTAGTTGAAGTACCGGCGGATGTTGAGGTAGCGCCAGGCCGGGTCGGAGGCCATGGTGCGGGCGCCCCAGACGCGGATGCCGCGGCCCGGGAAGGCGCGGATGCAGTTGACGCCGATGGGGTTGAGCAGGTCCTGCTCGCCGCGGGTGATCTGGAGCTCCAGGTCCACCGCTCCTCGTACGACCTCGTTGGCGGGCGCCTTGTGCACACCGCGCTCGAAGTCGTTGCGGGCCCAGATGCCGGCGACGTGGCCGCTCGGCGGGATCACACGGGACTGACCGGTCGCCGGGTCGAAGGACTTGACCCAGGGGTAGTACAGAGCCGCGTACTTGGAGTCGTAGCCCGCGGTCTCCTGGCGCCAGACCCGGATCTGACGTGCGTTCAGGCCCGGCGGGGGGTCGATGACGGCGACCCGGTCGCCCATCAGCTCGCAGTGCGCGATCAGACCGAGCTGGACCGCCTTCACGGCCTCCAGGTCGATCGCGCCCCGCTGGTAGGCGGCCATCAGGTCGGGGACGGCGACGATGGAGATCTCGTCGACGGCCTCCAGGCCACCGAAGCCGGTGCGGTCGGCGGAGTCGCCGAGGTACTGGGCCGGGCCGGGGTGGGAGTCGCTCGCCCCGGAGGGGACGACGGGGGCGGGAGCCGCCGGGGCCGTCAGCACCACGGTCTGGTTCTCGGGCCGTGCCAGCTGCGCCGCGGGCACCGACTCCTGCACGGTGATGAACTTGGAGCGCTCCTTCACCTGCGTGACCACGTAGTTGCGGCCGCCCTTCTTGGCGGTCACGTCGAACGTCTCGACGGGTTTGTCGCCGTCCTTGACGATCAGCTTGAAGCGCTCCGCGGGGCCCTCACCCTCGGGGTCGGCGACCTCGACGCTGAGCGAGCCGCCGGCGACGGCGGTCACGCTGAAGGTGCCGAGCTGCTTCGGCTCGCCCGCCGGGAGCGCGGCCGGGGCCTGGGCGGCGGAGCCGGTGGCGCCGGCCGGGGCAGTGTTTCCCGACGCGCCCTCGGCCGTGCCGCCGACGCGCACGACGTACGCGGCGCTGCCGCCGTTGTTGAAGAACCCGTAGACCGAGTGCGCGAGGTAGTAGCCGTCGGTGAAGTCACCAAAGGCCGCCACGTACTGGGACCAGTTGGTCACCAGGGTCGGCTCGTTCAGCGGCCCGGTCGGCGCGAGTCCGACGAAGGCCGCGACCGACGTGCCCACCCCCTCGATGGGACGTGAGCCGCTGGCCACCTCCTCGACGTATACGCCGGGCGACAGGTAGGACGGCATGCTCTGCTCTCCTCGGGCTACGAGACAGGACGCCTCTCAGCCTGACGCGCGCGGCGCGCCCCCGAAACGTCCTCCGGGGCCTGCTCGGGGGCACCCCTGCTGCCCTCGCGGGCAGTTGGCGGCGCAACCCTGCCCGCGCCCACGGCGGTTCTGCCCGTTGGTCTGCCCTCACGGACCTCCCGGCCCCGGGGCCCGAGCGGGTAGGGCTGGGCTGTCAACCGTGTGAGGGGAGCAGTGTGCGCGCACAGGAATCCCGGTCTCAGCCGGCCGGAGCTCGGCGGCAGGACAGCACCGCCGTGACGCAGAGCACATCTGCGCAGCGGATGCTGGCCATCCAGCGCCGGGCGGGCAACTCGGCGCTGACGCGCGCCATCGAGGAAGAGCGGCACGAGCAGCGCCTCGAAGGGCAGCAGAGTGAGCCCAAGGAGCGTGACGCCGAAAGGGCCCTGCCGGTCCAGCGGCGGTCGACGGTCCCCGACGCCATCCGCTCCCCCAGCAGCACGCTGGAGCCCCGCATCCGCCAGCGGGCCGAGCAGGCCTACGACATGCCCTTCGGCCATGTGCTCGTGCACAAAGACCCGGTCGCTCAGCGCTCGGCCGAGGAACTCGGGGCCCTGGCCTACACGACCGGCTCCCACATCGTGCTCGGCGAGAACCACGTCAACGACGAGGTGATGTTCGAAGAGCTCGATCACGTGCGCCAGCAGGCCTTGGGGCCCGTTCCCGGCACGGACAACGGCAGAGGTGAGAGGGTCTCTCACCCGAACGATCCGTTCGAGAGAAGCGCCGGCTCCAACGGCCGGAAGATGGCGCGGGGCGATGCCCCCGACCTTTCGCTGCCGGGGGCCGCCTTACCGAGCGGGCCGCTCCATCCGCCAGGCGGGGATGTCGCCGTCCAGCGGATGGAGCGGCCCGGGCCTGCGGCCACGGCCGCGCCCCCAACCGTGGCTTCGCCCCCAACCGTGGCTTCGCCCCCAACCGTGGCTTCGCCCCCAACCGTGGCTTCGCCCCCAACCGTGGCTTCGCCCCCAACCGTGGCCTCGCCCCCGGCCATCGCCCGTCTGGCGCAGCTACTCGTCGGTGGCAACCAGGAGATCGGAAAAAAGGAAGTCCGGGGCGTCATCCACAGGCGCGCGCGAAGTGGCCCGAGTTTCGCGGACAATGAGCTTCAGGCGATCAGGGCAGTGGAGTCCGAGGACCCCAAGTGGCTGAAGACCGTGGGCCTCTGCACCCGCGCCGAAGCGGAGGCTTACATCGAGGCGGGCAAGTTCCACAAATGGGTCCAGGAGCCAGAGGGTAAACGCTTGCTCGTGGCCACCCTGTGTTGGCGGCAGGTAGTCGAGGATCGCCGCCAGGGGAAGCCAACAATCGACCCCAGCCGCCCGGACTACCAGCTCGGTCGCCACATGGCCATGCACGCCGACGACACTCCACAACCCGAGAAGGATCAGCTCGTCGCGGAGCGGAACGAGCAAATCTTCCAGACCTTCGTCAATACCCTCCTTCCTCCCGGTATCGGCGACGACGTACCGGACGCCGCCAAGCACCGTGAACGGGCCGCGCGCGGCACCGAGCTGCTGACCAAGATCTTCCTGATCCTGAAGGAGGGGCTGAAGGTCTTCAACCCGAAGACGAGCGTCCACGAGGACTTCAAGGACGACGTCGCCCACGCTCTGGCCTATGGCGGACGCGTCAATATCCGCATTCCGCAACTGGCCGACGGCCAGCACGGCTACGAGCTGCCCCAGTGGCTCCACATCACCAAGGCAGACCGGGGGCCTTTGGAACCCAAATCGACGCCCGAGGCGCCGGTGTACCGGCGCCTCTACGGCACCCATCACATGGAGATCAGCGACAACCAGGGCGAAAAGCGGGGCACCTTCGTGGAGAAGGGCAAATTTATGGCCTCCATGCAGAACTTCGTGGACCCCCACAGCCACCTCTACGGACTGCCCATGGCCATCGGAGGCATGGGAAACAAGGACTTCCACGGCGACACCATCCTCCCGAACGAGTCGTACGGACACGCGTTCATGTACTACAAGCCCCCCACCAGCGAGCGCGACGGGGCATTGCAGGTCGGTATCGAGACCGCCGGGCCGGGGCACACGACCCCCGATGGCTACAAACATGGCTTGACGAGCAGCGAGAGCAACAACAACCCCGTGAGCCAGGTCGGTGGCCACAAGGACGACAAGCCCGCTGCCAATGCCCCCCTCGAATCGAGCCAGCGCCATGTCGACCTGAAGGATTTCGGCGACTGGGTACAGAAGCTGACGGACCTGGAGAGGGAGTGGGATACCAAAATGGACGCAGCGAAGACCCCTGAGGACCGCGAGGACCTGTACAGGAGCCTGATCGGCAAACGCGGTGACCGTGGTCGTGAGCCGCACCAGGTCGGGTCGGCCGGCGAGAGGCAGAACGTGGCACCGACCTCATGAGACACCACAGCCAGGAG
The DNA here is from genome assembly GCF_009377235.1 of Streptomyces acidicola. Taxonomy (GTDB): domain Bacteria; phylum Actinomycetota; class Actinomycetes; order Streptomycetales; family Streptomycetaceae; genus Streptomyces; species Streptomyces acidicola. Next base: position 18,798 of record NZ_VMNX01000131.1, on the reverse strand, counting down.
TGACCCTTTGGGGCAACACGGGTGCAGGATCGGGCAACCCATCCTGCCCCGTGGCCTCCTGACCGGCCCCCGGACCCCTCTTAGCGTGGTGGTGTGAGCCTGTGGACTTCCCTGGAACCCGCCTCCGCGACCGTGGACCCGGGTGGCAGTACGACCGTGCGCCTGCGTCTGCGCAACACCGGTGACGTGGTGGACGAATACCGTTTCGAGCCCGTCGGTGACATCGCGCCCTGGACGACCGTCGAGCCGCAGACACTCCGGCTGTACCCGGGGACGGCGGGCACGGTCGACCTGACGTTCGCCCCGCCGCGCACGCCGGACGCGACGGCGGGGCCGAACCCGTACGCGATCCGGATTACGCCGACCGAGCATCCGGAGGCGGTCACCGTCCCGGAGGGCAACCTGACCATCACGTCCTTCACCGAGGTGCGGGCGGAGTTGGTGCCGCCGACGGTCAAGGGGCGTTTCCGGGGGCGGCCGAAGCTGGCCGTCGACAACCTCGGCAACACGAAGGTCACCGCCTCGGTCAGCGGCAGGGACAACGGAGATCAGCTCTCGTACGACATTCATCCGAGCAACGTGCAGATCGAACCGGGCCGTGCGGCGTTCGTGAAGACGACGCTGAAGCCACGGAACATCATCTGGTTCGGGTCGAAGGAGGAGCGGCCGTACACCCTTGCTGTTCAGCGGTCGGGAGTCACGCCGCTCGATGTCGAGGGCACGTATGTGCAGCGGGGTTTCCTGCCGCGCTGGCTGGCCACCTTCCTGGGGGTGTTCATGGCGCTCGCGATCACGTTCGTGATGCTGTGGATCGCCTACGAGCCCAAGGTCCGCAGCGAGGCCAAGGAGCGGCTCCAGGAAGCCGGCGTCAGCACACTGGAGCCCAGCCCCTCGGCTCCGTCGGCGCCGAAGCAGGAGGAGGATCCGGTCCAGTCCGCACCGGCGGAAAACGGCGGGGACGGCGGGGACGGCGGAGGGGCAGAGCCACCACCGCCGGTCGAGGAGAAGCCCAAGAGCGTGCTGCCCGCGAGCAACGTCCTCCTCCGCAACCTGACCACCAATCGGTGCGCCGACATCCCCGGCGAGGGCGACGGTCGAGAGCAGGGCCGGGTCCAGCAGCACACCTGTGATGAGAGCACCGACGACAACATGCTCTGGAACCTGGAGGTGATGGTGCGGAAGGGGGGTCCCGGCGGTACCGATCTCTTCCAGATCCGCAACGTCAAGGACCAGCTCTGCATGGACCTGCCGGGCTCCGGCGCGCAGCCCGTCAAGTCACCCATCCAGGAGTTCACCTGTGACGGTACGACCGCCGACAACCAACTGTGGTGGCTCGCCAAGCAGGAGAGCGGCGGCTACTGGATCCGCAACTTCGCGAGCAGGAACAAGTGCCTCGACGTCTCGGGCTTCAGCACCGGCGTCGACGAAACGAAACTGACGCTCTACGACTGCTCCAACGACGACGACCAGGAGTGGGAGATCGTCGACCCCGACAACGCCTGAACGTGAACGTGCATCCACGCGTGGCCGTCCTCCGGCCATGCGTGGTGTGCTGTGCGCCTGTCCGAAGAGGTGGTGACCGGGGCCGCCTACGGCTACGAACGGCTACCAGTTGCCCTCTCCGGGCACCAGGCGCCCCGCCTTGCGGTACTCACGCTCGGCACCTTCGCGCAGGTCGGCGGTGGTGACGGCCGCACCGCGCCCGGCGGCCGCGTAGGCGGCGGTGACGACGGCGCTGCGGATCGAGCCGCCCGCCAGCTCGAAGTCCCGTGCGACCGCCGCCGGGTCGGTGCCGTCCGCGCACGGCACCGCGGCCAGGCTGTGCCGCCACAGGGCCAGCCGCTGACCGGAGTTCGGGAACGGGAAGTCCACCACCAGGTCGAGGCGCCGGGTGAACGCCTCGTCGATGTTGGCCCGCAGATTGGTGGTGAGCAGGGCGATCCCGTCGAAGGACTCCAGGCGCTGGAGGAGGTACGCGCTCTCCATGTTGGCGTGCTTGTCGTGGGAGTCCTTGACCTCCGAGCGCTTGCCGAAGACCGCGTCGGCCTCGTCGAAGAGCAGCACGGCATCCGTGCGGTCGGCCTCGGTGAAGATCCGCTCCAGGTTCTTCTCGGTCTCGCCCACGTACTTGTCCACGATCGAGGAGAGCTGGACGACGTAGAGGTCCAGGCCGAGTTCGGCGGCGACGACCTCGGCCGACAGCGTCTTGCCGGTACCGGACTCGCCCGCGAAGAGGCCGAGGACACCACGGCCCCGGCCGCCTCCGGCGCTCAGCCGCCAGTCGCCGAGGACCCGGTCGCGATGGCGGGCGCGCAGGGCGAGTTCGTGCAGCTGGGCGAGGGGCTTGTCCGGCAGGACGAGGTCGCCCCAGTCGACGTCGGGGCGGATCCGGCGGGCGTGCTGTTCCAGTCCGGAGGCGGACTGCTGGCGGGCGGCCAGCCGCAGGTGGGCGGCGGTCACCGGGGTGCCGTCGAACGCCGCGAGGTCCAGGGCCGCACGGGCGGCCCGCTCGATACGGTCGCCGCCGAGCCGGTACGGGGCGACGGTGGCGGCCAGGTCGAAACCCGGACCGTCCGCCCCGACGCCGAGGGCGACCGCCCAGGTGTCCACGGCGCCCGCGTGCGGCCGGGGCGCGTCGAGGACCAGCGGATCGCGGTCGCACCACTGGGGGTCGTACGGCCGTGACCCGGCGAACACCACGGTCACGCCGGCCTCCGTCAGCGTGCGCAGCAGCGGTCCCGGCTTCTCCGGCAGCGGCGACACGAAGATCGCCCGGTCGCGCAGCCGGGCCTCACGGAGGAGGCGGGGGAGGAGGTCGGAGAGGATGTCGGGGCGGTGATCCTCGCCTGCCTCGGGCGACAAGCGCGGGGCCTCTGTCGCGGTGGGCGTGAAGTGCAGGGCCTCGACACCCGCCGCGCGCAGAGCCGCCGAGGCGCACGCGAGCCCGTCGCCCTCTCGGTGCTCGCGCAGGTAGACGGTGAGGGGACCGGAGGCCAGCCGGGCGGCCAACTTGACGGTGAACTCGTGATGCGTGGGCGAGGACAAGGGGGTCGACGGGGGCGCAGACAGGAGTGAGTCGAGCGGGTGCACGCTGCCGGCGAGCGCGGCGTCCAGGGTGCCGTCGCCGAGCAGATGGGCGACGAGCCGGTCCGGTACGCGCAACGAGCGGCTGAGGAAGGGGCGTTCGGGCTCCTCGACGGTCAGCAGCCCGAGCGCGGTCAGCGGTGACGAGGGGTGGAACCGGGCCCGCGCCTCGGCGAGGTGCACGGGCAGCCCGCACAGGTCGAGCGCCAGCCCGGTGGTGGCCCGGCGCCTGCTGACGTCGTCGTTGAGGTACCCGTACAGCGGCTCGAAGGAGCGGTCCAGGTCGGGGGCGAGGGCGAGGAGCAGGATCCGCGTGTCCAGTTCGGTGAGCCCGAGGCGTACCGCGAGCCGCTCCAGCCGGGTGGCCGGGGCGGACTCCGGGGCTTCGGGGGCGGCCGCGTCCTCGAAGCCGGCCGCGTCGTCGAACACACCGGTGGACGAGGCCGCCGCGGGCCCCAGCAGATGCTGTACGGCCTCGTCGGAGAGGTACAGCCCGCGCAACGGATCGCTCGCCGTCGGGTCGCCGGTGCTACGGCTCGCGACCAACTCGGCGACCCGGTCGCGCAGTCGGGCAAGGCGGACGAGGAGCGGGTCGGCCGCGGGAGAGGCAGGGGAGGTGAGGGAGGCGTACGTGGTCACTGCTGTCGTTCTCCGGTGTTCTGCGCGGGGATCGGCTGCCGCCGCCGATGGCTGCGTTCCGGTGAGCCGTCCAGCGTGCCGTCCATGCCGCGTAGGCGGACCGCGCCCTCCGTGACGGGGGGACCGACGTCGTACTCGGGGTAGGCCGGGAAGGGCGCGGTGATCACGAGGTCGATGGACGGTTTGAGTTCGCCGCCCAGGGCGGACCAGATCTCGGCGAGTGAACGGGATTCGGTGTGGAGTCCCGCCACCGTGAGCGGGACGGACAAGCCCAAGGCGCCGAGCGCGCCCGGGAGTTCGTCGGGGGACAGGAGCTCACGGGGCAGCAGGGTGGCCAGCACCGCGGAGAGCAGGCGGTGCTCGTCCTGGGGCTGTTTGGTCCAGGCGGTGACCAGGTACGACAGCCGGAACCAGCGGGGCGGCCGACGGCGGCGCACGACCACGTCGCGTTCGTCACGCACGGAGGCCTGGCCGCGCTGACGCCGTTTGGCGTCCTCCCGGATGTCGTACAAGTAGGCATTGACGGCGGGTGCGTTGCGCCGGGCCGCCCAGTCGCGGGTCGGGGCCTCGAAGGAGATGTCGATGCCGGAACCGGACAGCGCGCCGCCTTCCAGCAACCGCTTGATGACCTCGTCCACCTCATGGATCACCGTCGTGCTCCTGCCCCATCGTGTGCCTGTCCGCCGATCGTGCCCTCCCCCGTGTCCGGACCGCAGGTACGCCGGGGACGTCGGTGGGGCAGACCGCGGTGCCCGAGTGGCCCACCGGATCTGCCTGTCGGGTCCGACCCCGCGGGTGGGTGCGGCGCACCCTCCCTGAGCCCCGCCCGCGGCCTTGGCGTCGAGTCATGAACGATGAACAGTTGATCACGGACCTGCACAGCCGGTGGGTGTTCGGCTGGGAGCGCGATGAGGGGGACGCGCCGTTCGACTTCCGGCGCACGTTCGACGGGTTCTACGACTTCAGCTCTCCGGACGTCCGCCTCTACGACGACTTCGACCCCGAGCAGCGTGTGGCGACGACAGCCGCCGGGTACGGCTCGATCTGGGAGCCCGGCTTTCACAGGATGGTTTCCGCGCATCATGCCGTCCATGACGGCCCGCACGTCATCGCGGGCCACGATCTGGCCGCGTCCACCCTGACGTTCGTAGCGCGGATCACCATGCCCGACGTCACCACGGACATGCGCACCACGACCTCGCTGGTCTGGCGCCGAACGCCGGACGGATGGCGGATCGTCCGCGAACACAACTCGACCAGGGTTCTGCCCGCGGGGGACCTCGACGGCATGCTGCCGTCGCACGAGGCTCGGGGTCAGGGAGCCGCGGCCGACCGCAAGAACCCGGCCCTCGATTGAACCGTTGGTGCCGTAGGACCGTTGTTGCTCGCCAGGAAGGTCACAAGGAGACTCGGGCAGGACCGTACCGCACACCGTGACGGATTCCCTGGTCGGGTCGGTGGAAACGGGGAAGCTGTGAAGAGCGTTCGTCCCGCGCCGGCGGAACACCAGACAAAAATTCCGGTCGTCGTCCACGCACCGGATCCGATCCTCCGGGAAGGAACGATCAGCCAGCTCCGGAGGCACCCGGAGGTCGACCTCGTCGACGAGGGCACCCCTCATGACGACGGCGTGGCCGTGCTCCTCGCCGAATCGCTCGACCAGGTACTGCTGTCCCGATTACGCAGACTCGTCCGCAGCGAGGGCCTGCACCCCGTCCTGGTGATCAGCCTGATCCGTGAGGCCGAGTTGCTGGACGTCATCGAAAGCGGTGTCGGCGCCATCGTCTGGCGGCACGAGGCCACCAGCAGCCGACTGCTGCAGGCGGTGACCGCGGCCTTCCGCGGCGAGGGCGACCTGCCCTCCGATCTGCTGGGCCGGCTGATGAACCAGGTCAGCATGTTACGTCCGGGAGCGGTGGGCAGCCCCGTCGCTCAGACCAGTTATCTCACCCCGCGCGAGATCGACGTCCTGCGGCTGGTCGCGGAAGGAATGGACACGAATGAGGTCGCCGGGAAGCTGTCCTATTCGGAACGAACCATCAAGAACATCATGCAAGGACTCACCACACGGCTGAATCTGCGCAATCGCGCGCATGCCGTGGCGTACGCAATGCGTGAGGGATACATCTCGTGATGCACGAAGTCGACGGGCTGCCGCGGACACCGCTGAAAGGCGGTCACTGACCGGAAGCGACATCGATATCGCTTCGGCTGTCAGCCCGCCGGTACCTTTCGGAACCGGCCCGCGACGTGCAGGTCCGCCTCGATGCGGGTCACCGCTTCGCGCAGCTCCGGCAGGACCTCGTGTACGCACTCCTCCGTCGTGCGGCGGCTGCTGTGCATGGCGACGTTCACGGCTGCCACCACCCGGCCCCCGTGTTCCCGCACCGGCACGGCCATCGAGCGCAGGCCCTCCTCCAGTTCGCTGTCGACCAGGGCGTACCCGTCGCGCCGTACGCGGTCCAGGACCGCTGTCCGGTCGCCCCCGGGCGGTGACGGCAGGTCGGCCAGCATCACCCGGCCCGGCGACGTGGCGTACGCGGGAAGCCGTGTGCCCACCGTGACGTTGGCACTCAGGATGCGCGCGGTGGCCGCGCGGGCGATGAACTGGACCTCGTCGCCGACGAGGACCGCGAGGGACGACGAGTCGTGCAGCCGGGCGGAGAGAGCGGTCAGGTGAGGGGCCGCGATCTCGGAGAGCGGCAGCATCGACAGCGGCGGGAAGCCCAGGCCCAGCACCCTCGGGGTGAGGCGGAAGACTCGGCCGTACGACTCCACGTACCCGAGGTGCTCCAGCGTGATCAGCGCACGCCGGGCCGTCGCCCGCGCGAGCCCCGTGGCCTGGGCGACATCCGACAGCGTCAGCTCCGCCCGGCCCTCGCCGAACGACGTGATCACGGTCAGCCCGCGGGCCAGTGACTCGACGAACTCCCGGCCCAGCTCCTGCTTCGACGCCCCGGTCCACGCGGCCAGCCCGGACGGCGCGACCGGCTCACCGGTCGGGGGCGGGGTCTCGCGCAGTACTTGTTCCATCACGTCCACGGTCGCCCGCAGCCGCGGCAGCAGCACCTCCCGAAGCGACTCGGCCGTGTGCCGGCTGGTGTGACTCACCACGCTTGCCACGCAGGCGATACGGCCCGCGCCGCTCCCCCCGTCCCCGTTGCTCCCGTCGTCCCCGCCACCGCCAACACCCGCGTCCCGTACCGGTACCGACACGGCCACCAGCCCCGGCTCGATCAACTGGTCGTCCAGCGCCCAGCCCTGGGCCCGCGCCGACGCCACCCGCTCCTCGAACGCGTCGTACGCCCCGGACCGCGGCGGCACCGAGGGAAAGCCGCGCCCCTCGGGGTCGGCCTCGCGCCGGGCACGCCACCGTGCCCACTCCGGCTCGCCCCACTCGGTGGCGAACAGGGAGCCCGGCGCGGTGCGTTCGGCGGGCAGCAGGTCGCCGATGCGGAAGCTGAGGGACATCGCACGGCGCCGGGTGGCCTGGTGGATGAAGCGGGTGCCGTCCCGGTCCCCGACCGCGAGCGACACCGACTCGTCCAGTTCGTCGGCCAGCGCGTCCGCGTGCGCGTCCAGCAGCCCCGGCAGACGCAGGGCGGCCAGGTAGGCGTTGCCCAGCTCCATCAGGCGGGGGGCGAGCACCGCGTCCCGGCCGTCCAGCCGTACGTATCCCCTGCGCGCCAGCGTCGCCGTGATCCGGTCGACCGTGGAACGCGCCAGCCCGGTGGCCTTCTCCAGTCCGCTGAGGCTCGACACTCCGCCGGCCTCGGTGAGCCGCAGCAGCACGGTGATGCCACGCATGAGGGGGGCGACGGCTTCGGGGGGCGCGCCGGCGCCGGTGTCGGGGACCGGCGCGGTGCTCTGGGCGTTGGGGAGCATGGGGTCACCGTAATGCGGCTCATGCGGGCTGTGCGGGGTGTGTGGGGTGGGCGCGGAGTGTGTGGGGTGCGCGGGCGCCCGTGGCCGGCCCTATCGCCGTGTCACCCGTACCCGGTGGTTCCCCTCCGGATCGGTCGCGAGCACCTTGACCTCGACTCCCGAGCCCGGATCGCGGAAGGACTCGCCCGGAACGAACGTCGCGTCGGACAGTTCCGCGTGGACATTGGGGCTGTTGGTGCAGCCGCCGCTGTCGCGCCGGGAGTCGTACACCCGCACCGGCCCGCCCCCCGTGTCGACGGTCGCGTCGACCTTGTAGACGAGGATGCCGGGACGGCACACGACCGCGTCGTTGCCCCCGCGGGCGCGCAACTCGATCGCGTACCCGGTACGGGAGTCCAGGGGCACGAAGACCAGCTTGAGGCCGCCGGGCCGGGGCAGTGGGGTGAGCGTGTACTCGGTGCTGCCGGGCGTGGCCGCGCAGCGCACCTGGGTGTCGTCCAGCCAGCCCAGCTTCCACTTGTGCCAGCCGAGCAGGTCGTTGCCGGCGCCCCAGTCCTCGCTCATGATGTCCCAGTGCCCGACCGCGCCCCCGCCCTCGTGGGTGTAGAGGTCGGGCAGTCCGAAGACGTGGCCGTTCTCGTGGGGGAGCACGCGGTAACCGGTCTCCGCGTAACTGCCGGAGCCGTCGTCCTGGCGGCTGTAGACGAAGGACGCGTTGGCGACCGGGACGCCGTCGGCGACGGGTGCCTCCTGGTTGCCCGCGAAGGTCACCGACAGGACGGTGTCCAGGGCGGAGGGGCCCGCGTTGGGGGTGACCAGCACGTTCAAGAAGTCGTACTTGCGGAAGTCCACGCGCGGGTCGGCCTTCCTCACGAGGTCCTCGACCAGCTTGCGGTAGCCGGGGTCGAAGGGGGCGCCGCGCTCTATGCCGTACTCCTTGAACGACTTCGGCATGCGCAGCCAGTCACTGATGGGGGCCTCGGGGCGATAGTCGAGCCTGCCGTACGAACTGGTGGCGAACCACGCGCGGGTCTGCGGGGCGAACTCCGCGAGGCGCTCCATCGCGCTGCCCTCGCCGGGGGCGTCCGAGAAGTCGATCATCAGGTTGAGGGCACGGACCGTGCCGGTGGACCGGGAGTAGCCGGGGCCGGTCGGGATGCCCTCCGACATCTGTACGGAGGACGGGCCGCTGATCATGCAGGGCGTGAGCGACGCGCGGCGGGCCAGCGAGGTGGAGCCGGCGGCGGTCGCGGGGTCCGGTCTCAGATGCCCGGCGCCGGCGGAGGTGCTGACGGCGAGGGTGAGGGCGGTGACGGAGGCGAGCGCGGCGAGGCGACGCGGGCGGCGGCCAGGACGTATGCGCTCCGAACGTATGCGTTCAGGACGCGCGCGCTCAGAGCGTGTGCGACGGGATCGGGGACGCCCCGCGTGTCTACGACCGTCCTGTTTGCGACCAGCGAGTACCTGATCGGTGTGTTCCTGATCGGTGTGTACGTGCTCGGTGTGTATGTGATCGGGCTGTATGTGATCAGGCTGTATGTGACCGGCCGGAGTGCGGCGGCCTCTGCGTCGGAGGGCGGAGCGTGTGCGGCGGCTGGTCGGCTGCATGCAGGGACCCTTCGCTCCACGGCAGCCGCGCCGTCTCGGGCTGCACCCTTCCGATCACCCTGTGTCCGGGGTCGCCCGATCGCGCGTTGGAGCAGGCCGATCGTGTGTATTCCGGTCGGAACAGGTGTGATGGGGGTCACATCGGATTCGTGGCCGGGGGTGAAATAACCGGGGATGGTTTCCCCGTTTGGTCATGTGTCCGAGCGAAACGGGGAAACCATCCCCGGATCGCGAGACCCCGTCGAGATCGCCTCGACGAGACATGACCAGACCTTCCCTGACCAGACCAGACCAGACCAGATCAGACCAGACCAGACCCGAGAACCTCACCAAGGAGCACGCCGTGCAGACCGCCACCCTCGCAGAGCGCAAGGTGTCCCGCCCGCGGGCCGACGCCCTGCGTAACCGGGAGCGGATCGTCAGGGCCGCCCGGGAGATGTTCGTCGAGGGCGGCCCCGAGGTGCCGCTGGACGAGATCGCCCGCCGGGCCGGCGTCGGCAACGCCACGGTGTACCGCAACTTCCCCGACCGGCAGGCACTCGTACGCGAGGTCGTCTGCTCGGTCATGGGCCGTACGGCCCAGGCGGCGGAGCTCGCGCTCGCCGAGACGGGCGACGCCTTCGAGGCGCTGTCCCGCTTCGTGCACGTGTCCGCCGAGGAGCGGATCAGCGCGCTGTGCCCGATGATCTCCGCCGGTTTCGGGGAGCACCACCCGGATCTGGAGGCGGCGCGCGAACGGGTCGAGGAGCTGGTCGACGCCCTCATGGAGCGGGCCCGGGCAGCCGGGCAGCTCCGTCCGGACGTGGGTGTGGGGGACCTGATGGTCGCGCTCGCCCAGCTCAGCCGTCCTCCGGCCGGCACGGGGTGCCTCAGCGCCGACCGCTTCGTCCACCGCCATCTGCAGTTGTTCCTGGACGGGCTGCGTGCCCCGGCCCGGTCGGAACTGCCGGGGGCGCCGGCGACGATGGAGGATCTCCGCCAGACCTGAGACAGACCCGCGGCTCAAGCTCGCGGCCCAGACCCGGCCCAGGCCGGACGGGTCGTGCCCAGACCGACCGGTGCTGACCGATTGGTTCCGGGCACCGCGAGAGTCACCAAGCACACTGAACACACTGACCATTCCGAGCACACCAAGCGCACCAGGCACGCCGAATACCAGGCACGCCGAACACCAAGCACGCCAAGAACACCAAGCACGCCAAGCTTCCGGCCCTCGCTGACGACGACGTGAGCTTCTACGCGCCGGCCCCCCACACGCACCTGTCGTCCCTTCGCACGCCTTTTTCCGTTACGAAGTCCCGAAGTGGGTACCTCCATGTCTGAAACAACCCAGGCCGCCGCCGCGAAGCTGCCGGCCCCGGTCCCCGACGAGGGCCGCTGGAAATCCCTCGTCTTCATCGCACTCGCGCAGCTGATGGTCGTCCTCGACGCGACCATCGTGAACATCGCGCTCCCCTCCGCCCAGGAGGACCTGGGCATCTCGGACGGCAACCGGCAGTGGGTCGTCACGGCCTACGCCCTCGCCTTCGGCGGTCTGCTCCTCTTCGGCGGCCGCATGGCCGACCTCTGGGGACGCAAGCGGGCCTTCCTTGTCGGACTGATCGGCTTCGCCGCGGCGTCCGCGCTCGGTGGCGTCGCCACCAACGGGGCGACGATGTTCGGGGCCCGTGCCCTCCAGGGCGTCTTCGGCGCACTGCTCGCCCCCGCCGCGCTCTCCCTCCTGGCCGTGATGTTCACCGACGCCAAGGAGCGTGCGAAGGCGTTCGGTATATACGGTGCGATCGCCGGTGGTGGTGGCGCCGTCGGTCTGATCCTCGGCGGCTTCCTCACCGAGTACCTGGACTGGCGCTGGACGTTCTTCGTGAACATCCCGTTCGCGGCGGTCGCCGCGGCGGGCGCGTACTTCGTCATCCGTGAGCCCGCGGGTGGCCGCAACCGCTCGTCGCTGGACGTCCCGGGCGTGGTGCTGTCCACCCTGGGTCTGGTGGGCCTCGTCTACGGTTTCACCCGCGCCGAGTCCGACGGCTGGGGCGACTCGCTGACGATCGGCATGTTCGTCGCGTCGGCCGTCCTGCTGCTGTCCTTCGTCGTCGTCGAGTCCAGGGTCAAGGCCCCGCTGCTGCCGCTCCGCGTGGTCACCGACCGGAACCGCGGCGGCGTCTACCTCTCGCTCGGCCTCGCGGTCATCGCGATGTTCGGCCTGTTCCTCTTCCTCACCTACTACCTGCAGATCGTGCGGGGGTACTCACCGGTCAGGACCGGCTTCGCCTTCCTGCCGATGATCACGGGCATGATCGTGGGCTCCACCCAGATCGGCACCCGGCTGATGACGCGGGTTCCGCCGCGTGCGCTGATGGCCCCCGGCTTCCTGGTGGCCGCGACCGGCATGCTCCTGCTCACGCAGATGGAGATCGACTCGTCGTACGCCGCCCTGTTGCTCCCGGCCCAGGCGCTGCTCGGCCTCGGCATGGGTACGGCGTTCATGCCGGCCATGTCCCTGGCCACGCAGGGCGTCGAGCCGCGTGACGCGGGTGTCGCCTCCGCGATGGTCAACACCTCGCAGCAGGTGGGCGGCGCGATCGGTACGGCCCTGCTGAACACCATCGCCGCCTCGGCCACCACCGCGTACATCACGGACCACATCGGGGGAGCCGCCTCCAGGTCCCAGCAGCAGATCGTCCAGCTGCAGGGCATGGTCCAGGGCTACACCAGCGCGATCTGGTTCGCGGTCGGCATCCTGGTCCTCTCGGCGGCGATAGCCTTCACCTTCGTCACGGCCGGCCGTCCGGGCGTCTCGGCCTCCGGTGCGAACAACGCCACCGACGATGAACTGAAGGTCCCGGTGGTCGCCCACTGACGACGATCCGAAGGTCCCGGTGGTTCGCCCACTGACGACCTCACGCACTTCGGGCACATCGCCGGCCCGCCCTGGGGAAATCCGGGGCGGGCCCGGTGCTGTTCAGTGGGGCCTTCACCTCAACCAGGGAAGGTCCGCCCCCGCCTCCTTCGGCTGCAGTCCCTCGGCCACGATCTGCATGATCTCGCCGAGGGTCTCCTGCTGTGCCGAGGACAGGCGGTCGAAGATCGCCTGCCGGACAGCCTGGACATGCCCGGGCGCGCTCTGCGCCAGTACGTCGTACCCCTGGTCCGTCAGCACCGCGAACTGCCCCCGTTTGTCGTCAGGACAGTCCTCGCGACGCACCCAGCCGTTCTTCTCCAGCCGGGCGACCGCATGGGAGAGCCGCGACCGCGTGATCTTGGCGCGCATCGCCAGCTCGGTCATCCGCAGCCGCCGCCGAGGTGCCTCGCTGAGCACCACGAGCAGGTGGTAGTAGACGTGCGGCATGCCCGCGTCACGCTGCAACTGCCGGTCGAGATGGTCCTCCAGCAGGGTGGAGGCGTGGACGTACGCGCGCCATGTGCGCTGTTCCTCGTCGGTCAGCCAGCGGGGCTCTTCAGCGGGTGCCGTATTCATGTATCTACTGTACGAGGCTCATCCTTGAAATTTGAACAAACGAGGCGTAACCTCCCAGGGTAGAACTTGAGCTTTCAAGAATGCCTTCAAGTCTGAAGCCCGAGTCTGCAGTCCGAGCCTGAAGTCCGAGCCTGAAGTCCGAGACCGAGCGTGCCGGTTCTGCCCAGGTATGAGCCGTGCGTCGTGGAGGGAGTCGCCGCATGTCCGCCGTCGCCGAAGAGCACCCCACCGTGAGGCGGATGCCGGCCCTCTATCTGAGCCACGGCGCACCGCCGCTCGCCGACGACCCGGTCTGGCCGGGGGAGCTGGCCGCCTGGTCGGCCGGCCTGCCGCGCCCCAGGGCGATCCTGATGGTCTCCGCGCACTGGGAGGAGGCCCCGCTGGCGCTCGGCGCTGTCGAGACCATCCCTCTCGTCTACGACTTCTGGGGCTTCCCCGAGCACTACTACCAGGTGACGTACGAGGCCCCCGGTGCCCCCGGGCTCGCCGAGTCCGTCCGCAAGCTGCTGCGTGCCCCCGGCATGCCCGTGCAGGACATCCCGGACCGCGGCCTGGATCACGGCGCGTACGTACCCCTGGTCGAGATGTTCCCCGAGGCCGACATTCCGGTGCTCCAGATCTCGATGCCGACCCTCGACCCCGTGAAGCTGATGGAGATCGGCCGCAGGCTGGCGCCCCTGCGTGACGAGGGCGTCCTGATCGTCGGCTCCGGCTTCTTCACCCACAACCTCGCGGCCCTGCGGCAGGGGGGCATACCTTCCTGGTCCGTGGAATTCGACGACTGGGGCCACCGCGCCCTGGAGAACCGCGACTGGGACGCGCTCCTCGACTTCACCCACAAGTCCCCTTCCGGCCTGCTGGCTCATCCCCGTACGGAGCACTTCGCGCCGCTCTTCGTCACGATGGGCGCGGCCGAGGCTTCGGGCGAGCTGGACGCCCAGAAGTCGGTGATCGACGGATTCTGGATGGGGCTGGCCAAACGGTCGGTGCAGTTCGGTTAACAGGCTCGAGTGGCAAGCGACAGCCGCCGGGGGTAGGGCGACGGGCTCAGGCGGGAGCGGCACGGCGCTTCCGGGGCTTCGCTGCTGGTCACCCAGCTGAGAATCGCCTGTGAGTCCGAATCCTTGGCAACCATCGGACGATGCGCGCCGTCTTCAAGGTGGGAGGGCAGGCAAGGGCGGCAAAGGCGCCGAGGCGGGTCTCGGTCCCCGGTTTGAACTGCACCGCTGTACGTTCTGACGGCATTTGTTCACCCTCTGTGGTCGGACAGGGTACTGCATGATCAGAAAAATTGAAGTGCAGGTTGGGAATTCTGTCCCGATTCCAGTCGTTGTTTCCTTCGGATGCCGGGCACCCGAGGGGGTGTCCCCAGCGTCACAGGACCATCCGCAAGCCCACCATCGCAAGGGAGCACGCATGGCAACCCGTGCCGTCGCCGCCCGTCGTAAGTCCGCCTCCGGCGGAGACGACGCGGCACTCAGCGTTCGCGCCTCGGGCGGCGAGATCGCCGACCGCGACCTGGTCGGCATGTACCTCGACGAGATCGCGCGTACGCCGCTGCTGGACGCCGCCAAGGAAGTAGACCTGTCGCAGACCATCGAGGCGGGTGTGTTCGCGCGGCAGATCCTTGAGGGGGAGGAGGAAGCCAAGGCGGATGCCACCCGTGAGGAGCTCGAGGCCCTGGCCGCCGAGGGCGAGCGCGCGAAGGACGTCTTCATCCGCTCGAACCTCCGGCTGGTCGTGGCCGTGGCCCGGCGTTACCCGCGCAGCGGCCTGCCCCTGCTGGACCTGATCCAGGAGGGCAACGCCGGCCTGGTGCGCGCGGTCGAGAAGTTCGACTACCGCAAGGGCTTCAAGTTCTCGACGTACGCCACGTGGTGGATCCGTCAGGCCATCACCCGGTCCATAGCGGACCAGTCGCGGACCATCCGGCTGCCCGTCCACCTCGTCGAGGAGCTGGGCCGCGTCCGCCGTGTGCAGCGCGAGTTCAACCGCGAGCACGGCCGCGACCCGGAGCCCGCCGAGATCGCCCAGGAGCTCGGCTCCACCCCCGAGCGCGTGTCGGACGTGCTGGACTGGGCGCGCGACCCGGTCTCGCTCAACATGTCGGTGGACGACGAGGGCGAGACCCAGTTCGGCGACCTGCTGGAGGACACCTCCGCGGTCTCGCCCGAGCAGTCGGTGCTCACGCTGCTGCGCAGCGAGGGTCTCGACCAGCTGATCGGGCGTCTCGACCAGCGCACGGCCTCCATCATCAAGATGCGGTACGGCATCGAGGACGGCCGTGAGCGCACGCTGACCGAGGTGGGCAAGGAGCACGGCCTCACCCGCGAGCGCATCCGCCAGATCGAGAAGCACGCACTGCTGGAGCTGAAGAAGCTGGCGCGCGACACGGGGTTCGACGCGGCCGCGTGACGCGATGGTGCGTCCTCGCCCAGGAGGCCCGCGGTCGGGGTTCGGGCCGGGGCTTGCGCGAGGGTGCCCGAAAGTGCCCGAGAGTGGCTGGGCGTGGTTGCTGCGGTGCGCTCGGACTTGGCTGTGTTCCGTCGCTTCAACCCCGCGATCCGCGGGCACAAGACTGGCGGGCACAGAGCGAGCGGGTCCGGGAACGCCAGGCCCAGAGCCCGCGGAGCTGCCGCGCCGTGGAGCCGCAGGGCCCGGGACTCCGGGGCTGCGGGGCCGCGTCACCGTACGAAGTCAGTGCCGCTGTACTAAGTCAGTGTCGCCGTACCCAAAAACGACCTCCGTGTACGACCTCCGTGTCGCCGTACGACCCCCGTCCGTCTCGGACCCCCGTCCGTCTCGGCCGGTACCTGAAGCCAAGTCCCGTCGCACTCCCCCCCCGGCGCCGGGACCTTCCCCGAGCCGGGCTTCGGCGCCTCCCCCCTGGCGTCGGAGCCCGGCTCCACTTCTCGCCACGCACCGGACGTCAACGGGTCACCCCGGACCTGAACCCCGGGGTGACCCGGACGGCAGATTGTGCCACAGAGGCACGCGCTGCGCCGTAGGGCGACAGATGGCATACCTGCACGTCAGAGGGCAGGACAGGCTCGTCTACGGCAGGACAGGCTCGTCTACGGGGTCGTCCCGCCCGCCGCCCGCGTCAGTCGCGCCCCCAACTCCCGTACGCGCCCGAGCAGTTCCGGCGGCTCATGCACGGTGAACTCCCAGTCGAACATCGCCAGGCGCACAGCCAGCCACCCCGCGGAGTCGTCCGCGGTGCCCCGGAGCCGGCAGCTGTGCTCGTCGACCGGCTCGGGCGAGCCCAGCCACCGCGGCAGCCGCGCCGCGACGTACTCCGCGGGCGCCGCGAAGGTCACGTCGAACTCGTACGCCTCCCGCCGCCCATACATCGACCGCCGCAGATACTCCGCCGCACTCCCCGCCGGCAGCTCGCGCGGCGCGAACCTCGCGCCCGTCGCGAAGGGGTCGCTGACCCGGTCCACACGGAAGGTGCGCCAGTCGGCGCGGTCGAGGTCGTAGGCGACGAGGTACCAGCGCTGGCCGGTCGACAGCAGCCGGTACGGCTCCGTCAGGCGCCGCGTCCCGGTGCCGTCCCCGGAGCGGTACGCGAACCGCAGCCGCTCCTGCCCGGCCACCGCCGAGGCGATCACCGTCAGCGTTTCCGGCGCCACGGTCGCCCCGTCGCCGCTGGTCAGGGGAGCGGTCGCGGCCTGCAGGGTGGAGACCCGACGGCGCAGGCGCGACGGCAGCACCTGCTCCAGCTTGGCGAGCGCCCGTACGGAGGCCTCGTCCACGCCCTCGACCGCGTGCCCCGCCCCGGCGCGCAGCCCGACCGCGATCGCGACCGCCTCCTCGTCGTCCAGGACGAGCGGCGGCATGGCCTTCCCGGCCACCAGCCGGTAACCACCGTCGGCGCCCTTGGTCGCCTCCACCGGATAGCCGAGCTCGCGCAGTCGGTCGATGTCCCGGCGGACGGTACGGCGCGAGACGCCGAGCCGGTCGGCGAGCTCGCCGCCGGGCCATTCCCGCGGGGTCTGGAGGAGGGACAGGAGCCGGAGGAGGCGGGCCGGAGTGTCGGTCGTCATGAATCCAGCATGCCGTGCGAATAGGACAGGATCGGGCCTAGTTCTGCGCCCGCTCACCCTCCATGCCCGTTTGTGTCTGACCGATGCCCGAACCTGTTTACTTTTTGGAAATCCAGGCGTAGCCTCCCTGCGAATCCACAAGTTCGGGCATCACTGGGTGAGAAGTCGGAGGCGAACGGACATGTACGCACCGGAGCGGCAGCAGGAGATCCTCCGGCTCGCCCGTGACGGCGGCCGGGTGGACGTGGTCTCGCTGGCGGAGGAGTTCCAGGTCACCGCGGAGACGATCCGGCGCGACCTGAAGGCCCTGGACAGGGCGGGCCTCGTGCGTCGCGTGCACGGTGGCGCGATCCCCGCGGGCCGGCTGGACTTCGAGCCCGACCTCGCCGAGCGCGAGGGCACCGCCGCCGACGAGAAGGACCGTATCGCCCACGCCGCCCTCGCCGAGCTGCCGAGCGACGGCACGGTGATCCTCGACGCCGGTACGACCATCGCCCGGCTCGCCGCCGCCATCCCGCTGGAGACCACGCTCACCGCGGTCACCCACAGCCTCCCCATCGCTGCGCGCCTCGCGGACCACCCCGGCATCCAGCTCCACCTGGTCGGCGGCCGCGTCCGGCACCGTACGCGCGCGGCCGTGGACGCCTGGGCCCTGCGGGCGTACGGCGAGATCCGCGCGGACGTGCTCTTCGTCGCCGCGAACGGCTTCTCCACCGGCCACGGACTGACCACCCCCGACCTCGCCGAGGCCGCCGTGAAGCGCGCGGCGGTGGCCGCCGCCCGCCGTGTGGTGCTGCTCGCGGACTCCTCCAAGCACGGCCAGGAACACTTCGCCCGCTTCGGCGACCTCGGTGATGTGGACCTGCTGATCACCGACAGCGGGCTCAGCCCCGAAGACGCCACCGCCATCGAGCGCGGCGGCACGGAAGTGCTGCGTGTTTCGGGGGCTGAGCACATCACCGGCTCCGCCACGGGCCCCCGGACCTCCAGCCGGAAAGACCGCTCATGATCCTCACCGTCACCCCGAACCCCTCCCTCGACCGCACCTACGAGGTCCCCTCCCTCGACCGCGGCGAGGTCATCCGGGCCACCGGCGAACGCATGGACCCGGGCGGCAAGGGCGTCAACGTGTCGCGGGCGGTCGCCGCCGCCGGACAGCGCACCGTGGCCGTGCTGCCGCTCGGCGGAGCCCCGGGCGCGCTGGTCGCGGACCTGCTCGACGCACAGGGGATCGAGGTCGCACGGGTACCGGTCGCGGGGGCCACACGGTCCAACATCGCGCTCGCGGAGGCCGACGGTGTCCTGACGAAGATCAACGCACCCGGGCCCGAACTCTCGGAGGCCGAGCAGGAGTTGCTCCTGGAGACCGTACGCGCGGAGTCCGTCGACGCCTCCTGGATCGCCTGCTGCGGCAGCCTCCCGCGCGGGCTCGCCCCGTCCTGGTACGCCGCCCTGGTCGCCCGCGCCCACGCGGCGGGCTCCCGGATCGCCCTCGACACCTCCGGCCCGGCGCTGCTGGCCGCCCTGAAGGAGCGCCCGGACGTCGTGAAGCCCAACGCCGAGGAACTCGCCGGGGCCGTCGGCCGCCCCCTCGCCACGGTCGGCGACGCGGTCAAGGCCGCCGAGGAGCTGAGGGAGATGGGCGCGGGCGCCGTGCTCGCCAGCCTCGGCGCGGACGGCCAGGTGCTCGTGGGCGCCTCGGGCGTCTGGTTCGGCAGCGCCCGCGTGGACGTCGTACGCAGCAACGTCGGTGCCGGCGACTCCTCCCTGGCCGGCTTCCTGATCGCGGGCGGCAACGGCCCCGAAGCCCTCGCCTCGGCGGTGGCCCACGGAGCGGCCGCCGTCCAGCTGCCGGGCAGCGTGATGCCGACGCCGGGGGACCTGGATCCGGCGGCGGTGACGGTGACCGCGGAGGTCCCTGTGGATCGAGTGCTGAGGGAGCCGGTGTCATGACGCCCGTACCCTCGCTAACGGCGACCCCCAGCAGTGGTGGCCTCCCTTTACCCACCACCACTGCCATGGCTGACGCCCCCATCGCCTTCCCCCTCACCCCCACCC
>NZ_VMNX01000130.1 GCF_009377235.1 Streptomyces acidicola | reverse complement strand
CCCCAACTCCCGCCCGACGCAGCCCCGTCCACCTCTCCGAAACACTGAAGGACCCCTCGGCTTCAGCACCGGGGGCCCGACATGAGGTAGAGTGACCGAGCGTTCCGACACCGCCTCTCTCGGTCGGCGTCTTACGCGGGTGTAGTTTAATGGTAGAACATCAGCTTCCCAAGCTGAGAGCGCGAGTTCGATTCTCGTCACCCGCTCCATGTGAAACCCCCAGGTCAGAGACCCGGGGGTTCTTTTGTTGTCTAGACCGGTGGACGGGCGACGCACCACAACCGCACCATAAGGACTCGGCTCGCTTTCCGGTGGACTTCTGCTTGTGGTGCGCGCGGTTGCGGCCGTCGTCCTTGTGGTGCTTTGCACGCTCGGCTCGCACCAACTCGTCGAGCTCGGCCGCCACCTCGCGCTGCCGCTCGTCGTCGGAGTGCTGCTAGATCAGGCCCGTCCGTGAGCCTTCGCCGGGACGGTGTCCGCCAGCAACGCGTTACGGGCAGCACCCGGAACAACGGCCGGAGTGGGCTTGACCTTCGAGTCGGGTTGAAGGTTTACCGTCGGCGGTGTGACGACCTACCGCATCTCGCAGCTGGCCGAACGCTCCGGCACCCCGGCCACGACGCTGCGCTTCTACGAGGACGCCGGTCTGCTGCCCGCCGACCGCACACCGTCCGGGTACCGCGTGTACGGCGAGGACGCGGTAGAGCGTCTGGCCTTCATCTCCTCGGCCAAGACGCTGGGCCTGGCCCTGGAGGAGATCCGCGAGCTGCTGGACGTCCGGGAGGAAGGGGTGTGCGCCTCCGTACGGGCGCGGATGCTGCCGCTGGTCGCGGACCGGATCGCGGAGACCGACGGCCGGATCGCCGAGCTGCGGGCTTTCTCCGCTCACCTTGCCGGTGTTCACGCCGAGTTGTCGGGCCCCGCTCCCGCAGGGGCGTGCGGCCCGGACTGCGGCTGCTCCCCGGCCGGCGCTCCGGCGCCCGGGCCCGTGCCAGTGACGCTCTCGCCGACCGGCCGCACCTCCGGATCAGACACGGAGGCGTGGCGGGACGTGCCGGTGGCCTGCACACTGGGCGGCGTCGAGCTGGGCGAGCGCACCGAGCAGTGGCGGACGCTCGTCGCCAAGGCCGAGCGGCGCGAGGAGATCGGAGACGGCGTACGACTGTCCTTCCCGGTCGGCGCCGAGCTCGCCGGTGAGGTCGCGGCCCTCGCCTCTGCGGAGCAGGGCTGCTGCGCGTTCTTCGACTTCACCCTGCACCTGACCCCGACCGGTCTCCAGCTGGATGTGCGGGCGCCCGAGTCCGCCGCCGGGGTGCCGGCCGACCTGTTCGGAGCGACCGCATGACCACCACGCCCCCATCGTCCCGCCCCTCGCGGCCCTGGAGCGCCTTCGGCGCCGGCGCGGCCGCAGTCGTCGCCTGCGCGGTGTGCTGCGCGGGCCCGCTCCTGGCTGTTCTCGGCGGCATTGGCGTCACCTCCGCGATCGGAGCCCTGTGGATGCCCGTCCTTGCGGTGCTGGCCGTAGCCGCCGGAATCGGCGTCCTGGTCGTACGACGGCGGCGCCGGACGACGGCCTGCCGCACGGTCCCGGCACGAGCCGACCTCGGCATGCCGACCGTCGGCCTGCCGCAGGATACGGACGACAGCAAGGCGGCCCTCTGAACGGGAACCGCGGGCAGACCGCGTAGAGCGGCCTGTGAGGATGGCACGCGCGGCCACCACGTGGCGGCCGGCACAGCATGAAGCGGAGCCACTCGCCCAGAGGCCAAGGCCGTCCGGTATTGAGGCTAGAGGTTCTTGAGCGTCTGGATGACCGGGGTCGTTTCCATGCGCTGGACTGAAGGAAGGGTCGCGACTTTGGTGGTGAGATAGGTGTACAGGGCGCTGGGGTCCGGGCACAGCACGCTCGCGAAGAGGTTCGTGGATCCGGTGGTGGCGGCGGTGAACGGGACCTCGGGATGGGCGGCCAGAGCCTGGCCGGCTGCGACCATGTGGTCCGGGGCCACCGACAGCCAGAGCATGGTCTGGTTGGCCATGCCGAGGCTGCGGTAGTCAAAGTCGACGTCGAAGTAGAGGACCCCGCTTGCCCTCAGGTCAGCGAGGTGGCGCCGCAGGGTGGTCGCGGGCCGGCCGGTGGCCGTGGCCAGCGCGGTGACATCCGTGCGGCCATCGCGCTGAAGCAGGGCCAGCAACTGCTTGTCACCGTCGTCCAGGTCAACTTGTGGTCCGCCCGCGGCGCGTGGGGACTCCAACTGGGCTACCTGCTCGGAGGACAGTGCGTTGATGAAGCCCTGTGGTCCCCCGAAGAACACGTGAAGCAGGCAGTTGGCGCTTACGTTGATCACGCGCGGGGTACGGGGCAGCTTTCCCAGCAGGAGTGTCTCACTGTCGTGGCTGGTGGGCGCCCGCACGATGGCGACGATCTCAGTGCCGCCGGATGTCAGTTTCACCCATGAGGTGTCCGGCCGGCGGGCAAGCGTTTCGCCGATAGCCCGGGCCGCGTCGGGAGTGCACCGGACCCGGACGAACCATGCGACCTCGCCTACTCGCGCCGGGTCGGTGCGGCCGGTCACACGGATCTTCTTGGCCGAGCGCAGGGAGGCGTAGCGGCGGGCCACAGTCTGGTCGGACACTCCGAGCACGCCGGCGATCTTGCTGAAGGGTGCCCTCCCGTCCACCTGCAGCGCATGGATGATCTTGAGATCGAGCTCGTCGAACGTCACGGATATCGCCACTACAGGCCTGCTTACGTCGAAAATCGCCACTTACGACCGGCCGGCTGGGTGCTGGGCCCGCCCAGGCCGAGCATAAATGCGTTCCAAGCTACGGAGAACTCAGCTCCTTACCATCCACTCAAGGAGACTTCCATGACCAGGATCAGCCCGGGAAAGATATTGCTGACCCTGACCTCTCTCGTGACGGCGTATGGGAGCTACTTCTTCGACTGGAACGAGACCCACATCTACAACCCCGACTGGCCGCCGCACGCCAAGTTCCACAACGCTCAGACCATGAGCATGGGCACTGCGGTGGGCATGGCCGGCCTTTACGTGCTGTGGGGGCGCCGCGGCCCCTGGACCCGGGAGCGCCTGCAGGTCAGCACCGCCGCCGCGTCCGTTTACTGGATCACGCAATTGTCGGCAACCCTCTTCCCGGGAACAGCCCTGTTCGACAGGCCAGGGGCCGCGTCCGCCCTTGGCCCGCAGACCGTCGTCGCGAGCGTCTCACTGGCACTGAACGTTCTGGCTTACGGCCTGGAGAGTCGGCGTCTCGCGCGAGAATCTGACTGGCTTAGCTATAGCTATAGCTAGTACTACGCCTGCTACGGGCCGACCGCTTCCCGGCTGAAAGACCTCGTCAAGGTCGCTACCGCGAGGTGGGCGGTGGAGGAGTGAAAAAGGGCACGCAGACAACACGGACGACCTTGTACCCCTCAGCGTCCCGGAGATCTACCGGTTGGATCGGGCACCTCGTCATCGTGACCCGTCATCGGAGTGACGAGCGCCACCTGCACTGGTCACGCTTCCATGGACGCACAGCACGACGCATCCCGTAAGGCACGTGGCGGCTACCGACGGTCGCCCCTGCCGACAATAGGTTCCAGTAGAAGCGCTCATGCAGCTGCGGTAGCGTATTGCCAGCGGGATTTGAAGGTAATCCGCAGGCCGAACCAGCAGCTCACCAGGCCGGGTAATTGTGCGCCCGCCTGTGCGTGATGCTTATTGCAGCCAGCCTGAACCATCGGGCAAGCAGGCGGACCCGGCGAACAAGTGGCTGGTCGGAGCAGTCCACTATCCCGGAGCAAAGTTGCGCTTTCACAGCTCCTGGAGGTCATCGCCATGGATCTGATCGTATCTGGCAATCCCTTTGCCCATAGCAGAGACGACGCCCCCGCGCGATGGCTGCTTGATATCCTGTGGCTGGTTTTGGCCAGCGGTGAGGACACCAACGGCGAGTACTCCGTCATCGAACAGTTCATGCCGGTCGGGTCCGGCCCACCTCCGCACATCCACCCGTTCGAGGACGAGGCGTTTTACGTCATGTCCGGCGAGATGACAGCCGTCATCGGCGGGCAGGAAGTCGTCCTCGGGCCGGGTAGCCTGGGCCACCTCCCACGGAACGTCGTGCACGAGTTCAAGGTAACTGGGACGGAAGTCTGTCACTGCCTCAACTACTACACCCCGGCCGGATTCGAGCAGGCCATTCTGGGGTGCTCCCGGCCGGCGGAGCGCCGCGAGTTGCCCCCGCCCGGGCTGGATGCGTGGGACTCCACGCAGGTTGTGAGGTTCTTCAACAACTACTGGGTTGCGCCGGCCAACCTCCCGTGGGCCCAGCAGAAGTGGTCGCGCGGCTGAGCGGTGTTCCAGGTTCCAGGTCGTTCGCTACCACTATGGCGCTGTGCACCCCCAGACCGCGGTAGCGGGAGCGGCACAGGCCCTGGGCGCGGACGTTCTGCGAGAGGGTGCTCGATGTCGGCCAAGTTGGGCCGGGATGCGTCTGGCGCGCAGTTCGCGCAGGTCGGGGATGTGGTCGTAGAGGGTGCCGGGGCTGACGCCGAGGAGCTTGGCGATCGGGGTGATCGAGTGCTCGGGGTTGGGGAGCATGTCGCGGGCGGCTCGGATGATGTCCGCGTTGACGACGGTGGGCCGGCCGCCAACCTTGCCGCGGGCGTGGGCGGCGGCAAGGCCCTCGCAAGTGCCGGAGACGATGAGCTCTCACGGCGGCCCACCCGGCCCATGACCACCGGCACATCCTCGCAACGGAAGGAAGGCGCCTCATGACAGCAGTGCACAGCTCACGCTTCGAGGGCAAGGTCGCCGTGGTGACCGGCGGCAGCCGGGGCATCGGCGCTGCGGTCGCCACGCGGCTGGCCGTGGAGGGTGCCACCGTCGTGATTGGCTACCGGAGCAACCAGGAAGCGGCGCAGGCCCTCGTCTCCGCACTCACCGCGGACGGCCGCCGCGCCCTCGCACTGCGTGCCGACGTCGCCGACCCCGACCAGACCAGGGCACTGATCGAGCGGGCCGTAGCCGAGTTCGGACAGCTCGACGTCCTGGCATCCTGCGCGGGCATCGAGCACTTCGACGCTCTGGAGAACATCACCCCAGCCGACTTCGACCGCGTCTTCGCGGTCAACATCCGCGGCCAGCTGTTCGCCACCCAGTACGCCGCCGCCCACATGGGCGCAGGCGGCAGGATCGTGGTCACCTCCTCCATCAGCGCCTCCCGCGCAGTGTTCCACCACGCCCTGTACGCCGCATCCAAAGCAGCCGTGGAGGCGATGGTCCTCAACCTGTCCGCCGAACTCGGCCGGCGCGACATCACCATCAACGCCATCGCCCCCGGCGGTACCGCCACCGACATGGCCGCTGAAGCCGGTGCCCTCTACCAGCACCCTCAGTTGAGGAGCACCATGCCCCTGGACCAGTGGGTCGCAGTACACGGCGCGCTCGGCCGTCTGGCGCAACCCGAGGAGATTGCCGCCGGCTACGCCTTCCTTGCCTCCGACGACGCCGCCTACATGACAGGCCGCACCCTGCCCATCGACGGCGGCTTCTTCTAATGGAGTTGGGATGATGCGGCATGCGGCCTTGACGAGCGGAGGTCATCAGGTGGCCTGTGGCTGTGTGCAGCGGGTTCACGAAGGCGCTCGTAGGCTACGCACTCACTAACTGTCAGTGCCCAGCTGGGATGGCCGCTGTCACCAACCCCGGCCCCGCACGCCGACGGCTCCTGACACGCGATCACGCGCCACCTTCGACGCGTTGCAGAGCGTCGATGTCGAAAGGGCCGATACCGAGCATCTGGTGGACATGCCACTCGATGATCTCGATCGTTGCCTGACCATCGCGTACCAGGGGATCGCTCTGCGCGATGGCTTCTGCGTCTGAACGGGAACGTGCACGCGCCACGTACAGCCCCATCGTGCCGTCCGAGCCAGGTCCGGAGATCAGCACGCTACCCCGTTCGTGCTGGCCACGCATCCAGGCCAGATGCTCCTCGAGCGTTCGCTGTGACTCCATCACCGGGCGCTCGCTGCGCCTGATCACCAGGTACCAGATCATGATCGCACCACCGTCCAGGGCCTGCCGCTGGAATGCACTTCATCAGAACTTCCCTATCGTCCGGCACAACGACTCGCCGACCTCCGCGCCCAGGACGACGGCTGCGGTTCCTCTTGCTGGCGCTCTCAGACGAGGACGCCACCGAGATGGAGGCCCGGACCCGCATCCAGTACCTGGCCGACAACCCCGTCCCGATACTGCCGCACACCGCCACCAGCCCGGAGGGCAACCCGCTGGACGGCGACACCCTGCCCCTGTGGCAAGAGGCATCGGCTTGCGCGTACTTCTCCTGGAGGCCCGCCAAGAATTGGCCGTCTCCCCCTTCAGCGCCCGCATCCTGCTCGACGACATCCGCGCGGCCTGGGGACTCACACCGTCGAACCCTTGGATCGCCCCACGCTGACCAGCCACCAAGTGAGACTTCGCGCGCTGGCAGGGTCCGCTCGCAGGAGCGTCCCGGACCCGGATCGCAGTTCAGCGCACGTGTGTTGTGCAACTCGCTGAGCAGGCAGGCCCCGAAGCCGACAGTCAGTTCTTGCCGTCGGGGCCGACGTCCATCACTGCGCGCCTAGCGGACGTCGACGAAGTCCTCCCGTCCGTAGTCCGCGTAGTGGGTGCTCGGCGTGTCGATGTAGCGCATCTGCCAGGTGCCGTCCTGCTGCGCGGTGAACTTCTTGCTGAAGGTGCCGTCGGTCCGGGTCGTGGCAGTGCCCAGTTGCTTCCACGTGGCGCCGCTCGTGGAAGCCTTGAAGTAGATACGGACCGTTTGGCCGGGGAACACCTTCCAGGAAGTGCCGCTCTGCTGCATCAGGCCGCCCTTGGCCGTGATCAGCGTGCCCTTGCGCACGCCCTCGGGCGTGACGTCGTCGTTGTAGAGCTGGGTGGACTTGCGGCCGAGCTTGAAGGCCGTGCTGGTCAGGCCCGCGTTCGTGTGGCGCAGGCGCCAGTAGCTACTGGTCGAGCCCTTCTTGGCCGGGGACTGGGTGAAGGTGGCGCCGTACTGCGCGGTGAAGGTGCCGACATTCGACCAGGTCCGGCCGTCCGTGGAGTGCTCGATGGTGATGGCGGCCGTCGTACCTGCGGGGTACGAACCAGCCGTGACGTCCAGTTTGCCGGTGAAGGTGACCTTCCGGTACTTGTCCGCACTGGCCTTCAGCGACGAGAACGTGCTCGTCTTCACAGGCGTGGCGACCGCGAAGGAGTGCGTCGGCGGCGTGTTGAACCAGCCGGATCTGCTGGGCGCGATCTTCACCGTGCCGCCCTGCTTGACGGTGAACTTGTCGGAGAAGGTTCCGTCGTCCCGGGTCGGCACGCTCTTCTGGCTGCCGATCTCGATGCTGTGGCCGGGCATCGGCTTCTCCGTACCGTCATCGGCGATACGGGTGAGCTTGCCCTTTACGGGAACGTCGCTCCCGTACGGGGCGTTGACGGTGCTCTGGGGCGCGTCCACCTTCAGTTTCAGTTCCTGCCTGCGGAACGGCAGGGTGAGCGTCTCGTTCTCCGCGTCGAACATGAACTCGACCTGGGTGTCGGTGCTGTACTCGGAGAAGGTCAGGGGCTTGGTGAAGCTCCCCTTGTCGTTCGTCCGCAGCCAGCCCTCGGAGTGCATCGCGCGGCTGCGGTAGTAGAGCCCGGCTCCTGCGAACGGCTTGACCTCGTGCGTGTGCGGGTCCTCGGCCACGAGGGTGCCGGACGCTTTGATGCGGAAGTTGTCGTAGGAGATCCACTGACGGTCGCTGGTGACCGTCAGATGAGGATCGAGTGCGTAGTTGAGTTCGCCGTTGTCACGGTCGACGAGCTCGCCCGGCTGGCCCTCCCGGACCACGACGTCCATGGTGTAGACGCCCATCTCGGGGAGCGTGACCGGCTCGGAAAGGAACGTCATGTCCCAGCAGTCGCTCTCGGGGGCGCACTGGTCGGTGCCGGCGAGCCGGACAGTGACGAGGACTTGGTCGCTGCCCTTCTGCCGGACACGGATGCGGACGTCCTCTGGGCGTACGTCGTCGTAGGACTCGTAGACGGCGTGAATCTTGCCGTCCTTCACCTCGGTCGAGGTACGCGACTGGAGATCGACGTCGGCCGCCTGCGCGGCCGGCGCGGCGATCAGTGTGGAGGCAAGGACCGCGATGGCCGTTGTGCCCACCGCAGCCGTGATCTCTCTCAAGGATTCCCCCGTCGGATGTGTGCTTGTGGATCTACCGCGTCCCTGACTCCTGCACCGGCTCAATGGTTGTACTCGCGAACGTCGGGGCCGTCACGGTTCGCGGGAAGCGTTCTCCAGAGCACGGTTACCGCGGCTGCCGTCCAGTGTCACCCGCGTGGAGGGCGCAGCCCGGCCGCGACCTCCTCTTGCCGACGACCGTTGCGTGATATGCGCGGCTCCGTTTCCGGGGCGGCAGGGCCTACTCTGATCCCCGTGAGGTAGACAGGCGCTGGGAAGGACGATCGGCAATGACGCCCCTGAGCACCGGGGACCCGGAGTCCATAGGCGGGTACACCCTTCTCGGCCGGCTCGGGGCGGGCGGCATGGGAGTCGTCTATCTGGGAGTCTCCGCCTCGGGACGGCAGGTCGCGGTCAAGCTCGTGCACGGGCCGTATGCCCAGGAGGAGGAGTTCCGGACGCGCTTCCGGCAGGAGATCGCGGCAGCGCGCAGAGTGAGCGGCGCCTTCACCGCGCCTGTCGTGGACGCCGACCCGGACGCCGACCGGCCGTGGATGGCGACGCTCTACGTGCCGGGGCTCAGCCTTGCCGAAGTCGTGGCGAAGGACGGCCCGCTGAGCCTGCGGGAACTGCGCGCGCTGGGGCTGGGGCTCACCGAGGCGCTGCGCGACATCCACCGGGCGGGCCTGGTGCACCGGGACCTCAAACCGGGCAACGTCCTGATGACCGGGGACGGTCCGCGCGTCATCGACTTCGGCATATCGCGCGCTTCTGACAACCAGAGACTCACCACGACCGGGCGCATGATCGGCACGCCGCCCTTCATGTCGCCGGAACAAGTGGCTTCTCCCCGAGACGTCACCCCCGCCTCGGACGTGTTCTCGCTGGGGTCACTGCTGGTGTTCGCGGCCGTCGGCACGGGACCCTTCGACGCCGACAGCCCGTACATAACCGGCTATCAGGTGGTGTACGGGCCCCCGGACCTCGACGGGGTGCCCGAAGCGCTCCTGGGCATTGTCGAGCGCTGCCTGGACAAGGACCCGGCCGCACGGCCGGAACTGACGGACATACACCGCATGCTCCAGGCGCTGCCGGAATCCGACGCCATCGGGTCCCCGAAGACCGGGCAGTCCGCGAAACTCCGGGGCCGCCCCACTCCTCGGAGCGCGGCCACCACCTCCTCGGGCGCCGCGGCCACCACCTCCTCGGACGCCGCGACCGGCACCGGCACCGGCACCGGCAAGCGACGCCGAGTACGGATGCTGCTCACCGGCCTGGGTGCGGCGCTGGCCGTCACCGGGCTGGGTATCGGGGTGAGTGTCTTCGTGTCCGCTCCGGACCCCACCACCGTCTCCGAGACCACCGCCCCCGACGCCACCGCCCGTGCCGCGTCACTGCCCGACGGCTGGCGGCCGTGGCAGAAGAAGCTCCGGTACGACGTGAAGGGCATTCCTCTCGACTACAACAGCCCTGGATGCGTGGCGGAGGGAAGCTCCCTGTTCTGCGGCGGTAACGGCTTCACGGCCGCCAGGATCGACGCGGCCTCCGGTCGCACCCTGTGGCGGACCGGTACCCGCCCTCAGGGGGTGCAGCCGATCGGCGTCCGCGACGGGCTGGTCTACATGTACGAGGATCCGGACGACACGGCCAGGCGCGTGGTGGCCCTCGACGCCACTACCGGGCACCGGCGGTGGCAACGCGACATCAACAAGTCCGAGGATGCGGTCCTGTACGACGGCGGACTGCTGACCCTGTCTCCCGACTACTCGACGTTCGTGGCCTACGGGCCTTCCGGCAAGGAACTGTGGCGGGCGCCCTCGCTGGACGAGTACTGCACTCCGTCGGCGCTGGGAGGCGTCCCCTACGCCCTGTGCTCGAAGGGCACCGAGCCCGGCCAGGCCCCGGTCGAGCTGATGAAGCTCGGACCCGGCAGTCTGACCGAAACCGCCACACTGCCCAAGAAGGCGGAAGCGCTCGGCGCTGTCGGCGGGCAACCCCTGTTCCTCGCCCCCCAGACCGCGAAGGACGTGTACGAAGCCGGGTACGAACGGCCGTACAACGCGCTGCTGCGGGTGGCCTCGGAAACCGGGCAGGTCAAACGGATACCGCTGGCACGTCCGCTGACCGGCGCGGCCACCCTTGTGGACGGCATCGTCTACTTCGTCCGGTCCAACGGGTCGGTCACCGCGGTGTCGGCGGACAGCGGCAAACAACTCTGGCAGAAGATGACGGACGTGGAGAACCTGTCCGCGCCCGCGGTGTCAGCGACGTACAAGCGGGTCTATTTCTCCAACCGCTTCGGCCGTCTGCTGGCACTGGACAGCCGCACCGGAGCGGAGGTCTGGCGCACCTCCGCACTGGACGACCCCGGGGACAAAGCGGAGAACTACCCGCCGCAAGTGCTGCTCGTCAAGGACGCGATCGTGGCGATGGCCGGCGACACGGCCTTCTCCTGGAGCCCGGACGGACCCACCTGACCGGCTGAGGCCATCGCCGTGCACCGTGCGGATCAGGCGTGAGCAGTACGGACCCGGAGCACGACAGCTCGCTGCGGAGAACGTCGACTTCAGGGGCGCCCTGTGCGGTGCCTCGCCCGGTAGCCCTGCAAGGCGAACCAGAGTTCCACCCGCCGACGAAGAACAGCCCATCCGGGCCCGGCTCGGCGAGCCGGATGCGGATGCTGATGCGGATGCGCAGGTTGTCGAGGTCGACGTCCCGGCGGCGGAGGCCGGCCGACCGGCTCTTCCAGGGTGAGGCGCTGAACCCGTTGGCGCGCCACCGATACGGTTCCGGCGGCTGATCGCCGAGTTGTCCGCGAACTCCCCCGGGATTGTCCGTGATCAGTAACGGACGCATCCAGGGGTCGCCGCCCCTCGTCCTGCCAGGTGGTCGCAAGGTGACCGGGACAGGCGAGGAACTGCGCGAAAGCGGGGCGGACATGGCACAGCACGGCGGCAGGCGGGGCTGGTACGGCAAGCTGGTCGGGGCGGCGCTCGGGGTGACGTTGCTCGCCACCGGTGCCTCGGTGTGGACCGCGCAGGCCGGTGCCGTGGACGGCCCGTCGCCAAAGGCCACCGCGTCGGCCACGCCGGGCAGTGATGTCAAGCCGGTGGACGTGACCATCGCGCACGCCTCGGACAAGGGGGCGCGCGGCGTCAACATCACCATCGACGACGGCCCCGACCCCGCATGGACCCCTCAAGTGCTCGACTTGCTGCGGGAGCACGAGGTGAAGGCCACGTTCTGCATGGTGGGGACGCAAGCGCAGGCCCACCCGGACCTCGTGAAGAAGGTGGTCGCGGCCGGGCACCAACTGTGCAACCACTCGGTGTCGCACGACACCGCCATGGACAAGAAGTCCCAGGCCTACCAGTCGCAGCAGATCCTCGACGCCGAGCGCATGATCACCGAGGCGTCCGGGGGCGTACGGCCGATGTACTACCGGGCGCCGGGCGGGGCCTTCACCCCCTACAGCCGCAAGCTGGCCGCCTCCCGGGGCATGCGCCCGCTGGGCTGGAACGTGGACACCAAGGACTTCGAACGACCGGGCACGGACGCCATCGTCGCCACCGTCGAGCGGGAGCTGCCCAACGGGCCGACGCTCCTCTTCCACGACGCGGGCGGCGACCGTTCCCAGACCGTCGAGGCCCTGCGCCGGATCCTCCCCTGGCTCAGGGAACAGGGCTACTCCTCCGGCTTCCCGGTGCGCTGAGCCCCGGCCCTGGTCGGTCCCGGCGTTCGAGGTCCAGGACAAACTTCAGGCGCGCTCCGGCGCTCACCCGTCTGCGCACGGCGGTGGAAGAGGGTGCCTTCGAGCTGGATCAAAGAGCTGATGGATCAGCGCCGCCTTCTCCGAGGACTGGCCGACGGGGACCATCGCTGGTGGCCCGGACCTGAACGTCTCCCCCGCCACTTTGACGACCCCGTGACCGGCGGCCTCTGCGTTACTCCTGCGTCCCGTGCTTGGCAGGGCCGGTGAAGTCGGGACTCGTGAAGTCGGGGCTGGTGAAGTCGGGGCTGGTGAAGTCGGGAGAACCCGTGAAGTCCGGGCTGCTGTAGCCGGGAGAGGAGAAGCCCGGATTTGGATCCGCTTCGGTATCGGGGCTCGCGCCCGTGGGGGTGCCCTCGCCCGTGCCGGCACTGTTCGCCCGGAGCCGGTCGAGCAGGAAGGGCTGTATGCCGCGGTCCAGCAGTGCCCGGTGCCAGGTCTCGCGGGCCGCCGCCACGGCCGGGTCCGTGTCGCAGGCGTGGTCGGCGTAGGCGATGGCGCGGTTACGGCTCGCGGTGACCAGCATGCCAACGAGACCGAGCAGCGCGGCGAGCACCGCGACGGACGCGGCGATCCAGCCCGCGGTCACCAGTCCTTCTGCCAACTGTGAGTGGGAGTTGACGAGGCCCAGGGCGTAGCCGACCACGAGGAACGCGATCGCGGCCATGACGGCCAGTGCGGGGAGCAACAGGCCAACCGCGCCCAGTAATCCCTGACTTGACCCGCCAGAGCGCTCCGACCCGTCGCCGCTCCGTACGCTGTCTGCGCCGTTCCCGCCCGGAGAGACGCCGGGCGTCTTGGCAGGCCGTTCGGCGTCGGTGCGCAGACGGAGATAGAGGCGGTACTCGGGGAGCGCCGCGGCCGTGATCGTGGCGCGGGCCCCGAGCGCCTTGGTCCGTAGCTGCTCCGTGTTGACCACCGCGTCGGCGCGCTCCAGCGCCTCGCGGACCCGCGGGGACCTCAACGCCCGGTCGAGTACGCGCTCGTAGTCGCGCTTGTCCTCCGGCCTGAGGCGATCAGAGCGGTTCATATGCTGCCCCCGAATGCGGTTCCATGGCGTGTGTCGGCACGAGGATGACCGACCGTAAACAGGTTACCCACTTGCGCAATAGGTAAAGTTTTGAGGAAGGCTTCAGTGCTGGGTCGCCGCGCGGTGGTGGTGGCACGTTCACCTCCGGCTCCTACGGTTGCCCGGCCCGGCCCGTCCCGGTGCGTTCACGGCCGGGACAAGGGCTGTGAACGCTGATCGTCCAGCGTCCAGCGTCCAAGGAGAGCACTCCGCAATGCGTAGCAGACCAACGAAGATTCTGACGGTCCTCGCCGTCACCGGCGCTCTGGCCGCTGCCGCGACGGCGACCGCCAACTCCGCTCCCCAGCAAGGGGATCAGGGTAAGAAGCCCGAGATCCGCAATGTCATCTACCTGCTCGGCGACGGCATGGGCCGTACCCATGTCACCGCCGGCCGCGAGCGCTTCTACGGCGCCGACGGCAAGCTGAACATGGAGCGGCTGCCGAGCTATGGCGCGGTGGCGACGTCCGCCGTTGAGAAGGGCAGCGACCACCCGGCGCTGGTCACCGACTCCGCCAGCGCGGCCACCGCGTGGTCCTCCGGCGTGAAGACGTACAACGCGGCCATCGGCGTCGACTCGTACGAGAAGAAGCTGCCGACGCTGATGGAGCAGGCCAAGAAGTCGGGCTTCGCCACCGGCAACGTGTCCACCGCCGAGATCACCGACGCCACCCCGGCCGCCCAGATGAGCCACGCTCTGCTGCGCGGCTGCCAGGGCCCGGTCTACTCCGACGCGGCCTGCCTGCCGAAGAAGGACGACGGTTCCTATGAGGACAAGCCCGCTGACAAGACCCTGATCACGCCGATCGCGCAGCAGATCGCCCGCAACGGCACCGCCGACGTGATCTTCGGCGGCGGCCTCGCCCGTTTCGCGCCGGACGACCAGAAGGCGCTGCAGGCGCAGGGTTACCAGGTGCTCGGCAGCTTCGGCGACGTGGCGCTGCCCGCCCAGACCGCCGAGAGCCAGAAGTCCGCGACCAAGGCCGACCTCGACAAGGTCAAGAGCGGCAAGGTCGTAGGGCTGTTCAACCGTGGGAACATGACCGTCGAGAAGTCGAAGGCGGAACTGCCCGCCGACGCCCCGCAGAAGCAGGAGCCGACGCTCGCCGAGCTGACCAGGAAGTCGATCTCGCTGCTCGACGGCCGGTCCAAGAAGGGCTTCGTGCTCCAGGTCGAGGGCGCCCTGATCGACAAGCGCTCGCACGCCAACGACGCGGCGCAGACCCTCGGTGAGATCAAGGCGTTCGACGACGCGGTCAAGGCAGCCACCGACTTCGCGAAGAAGGACGGCCACACCCTCGTCGTCGTGACGGCGGACCACGAGTGCGCCGGCTTCAACATCATCGAGAAGGGCACCTTCACCAACGCCGAGGCGGCGGCCCCGCCGGCCAACAACGACTCGGGCAACACGGCCAACAACTCCGTGCCCGCGCGCTCGTCCTCGGCCAACGTGAAGGACCCGGCCCGCTCCAGCGGCATCGTCAACGGCACGGGCTCCGGCTCCGGCTCCGGCGATGCCAAGAACTTCGGCCCGGCCACATTCCGCACCCCCGACGACCCGGCCGGTGTGAAGGACGGCAGCGAGGACGCCAGCCTCTGGCTGACCTACCTGTCCGGCAACCACACGGGTGCCGATGTGCCGATCTACGCGTACGGTCCGGGCAGCGGCGCCTTCGCCGCCAGCCAGGACAACACCGAGCTCTACACCAAGATGTACCGCTCGCTGTTCGGCAACGCGCCCCGCGGTCACTGACCATGACCGAGTAACGCGTCCGGGGCCGGGAGGGGGTTGCCTTTCCCGGCCCCGGACGCCCTCCCGGCCTGAGACACCCTCCCGGCCCGGGAACAGTCAGGCCGGCCAGGATTGATCCGTATCCCAGGAGTACGTCCGATGAGACACCCGATCCGCCTCACGACGGCCGCCGCTCTGGGCGCCCTCGCCCTGGCCTCTCTTACGGGCTGCAGCAGTTCCCCGGCCGCCAAGGACCGCGAGGCCGAGCCACTCGCCGCCGGCACCTCTGCCGCCGCCCTGCCCCCTCCCCGTTCCGCGCCCTCCCCGGCCGCGACGCTCCCGGCGCCGCCCAGGCGGGGTGAGGTACGTATCGAGGAGGGCCCGTTCACCGACCGCGTCCGTCTCACGGGTCTCTCACTCACCGGCGAGTCCGCCGTCAGCGGCCATCTGGCCATTACCTCTGACGTCAGCGATGTGCTCGCGCTGGAGTTGCGTGCCGCCTATTACGACGCCGAGGGCCGCCTCGTAGGCACCGGGAGCTTCGAGTACCAGGAGGAGGGACAGGACGCGGACGGCGGCCATCACCACGACGGACCGCGCGCGGCGGGAGAGGGCATCGACTTCAAGGCACCCGCCGCCAAGCTCACCGGCACCGCGGCAGCCGCCGTCGTCTCCGTACCCGTCCTGGTCAACGAGTAGCCGGGCGCCTGGTACGACCAGGCGCCTGACGGATGGTCAGCGGCAAGGGCGAGGAGGCGCGGCTCGGGGCGCCACAGGCCGAGCAGGTCGCCGACCGCTCTCACCTGTGGGCCCGGACAGACGGTCGAGGAAACGGTCAACGCCCATCGTTCCCGCCTGACCGAGCCGCCTCTCGACAACGTCGGCACCCTCGGGGGACCGGATGCGGAGCCCCGAGGTGGTCCAGCCACCGCGGGAGCTGAAAATCCCGCCACTCGCGACGCGAGGAGCGGTGATCCCGTCCAGGTCGAATGGCGGCCCGGAGCCGGGAGGATGTGGAGCCGAAGGCGGTCCTCGTACAGGTCCACCGTGCGAACGGACAGCTCCCGCTCCTCATCCCGCTTCTCGGCGTACGCACGAAAGTCGCCCGCCCCGGTGTCGGGAGAGCGCCGGCCATCACGGCTGAGATCTGCCTCCGCCCGGGAGAGCCGGATCTCAGCGTCCGTCTTCCTCTCGAAGGTCTCGGGCGCGCGGACCCGCTGACCGACGGCGCGAGGTACGACGCCGTCCACTTCCCGGACCGGTACTGCCGGACCGCCGGACTGCCCCAACGCGCAGGCGGCTGCCCTTCTTGCTGGTCATCAGGCGACCTTCGGCAGTCCGGTGCGCGGAGCCGGATCGGCTCATGCGGACGTACCGGCCGACCTTCACGTACCGGACGCGCCGCCGGGAGGAGGCGGTCCGGGAACCCCAGTGCGTCAGCTGTCACTCGGGTTTACGCGCGTCACACGGGGCAAAAACTCCCCCGGGCGCGGCGCACACCGTCACCGCGCACCAGCGAGCCGGCACAACCACATGCACTGAGCTTCGTCCGCCAGGTCCGCGACCCCACGAAGCGTCACGGAACCCGGCCCCACCCGAGAGGTTCGCATGACCAAGCCCATATCGTCCGGTCCGCGGCGCCGCGGATCCTGGACCGTCATATTCTTCGCCCTGATCGCCGCCCTGCTGCTGCCGGGGGCAACACCCGCCCACGCCTTCGCGGGCGCCGCCTTCCACACACAGAGTTCGGGCAACCGCGGCAGCGATGTCGCCGCCCTCCAGCATCTGCTGGGAGCACGCGGCCACACCGTGGCCACCGACGGCGTCTTCGGCTCCGGGACGACCGCCGCGGTCAAGGCGTTCCAGAGCGCGCAAGGGCTCACCGCCGACGGCATCGTCGGACCCAACACCTGGGGCCGGCTGGTCGTCACCGTCCAGCAGAACGACAGCGGACCCGCGGTGAAGGCCGTCCAGTCCCTGCTCAACGCCAAGCGCTCCGCCGGACTCGCCGTGGACGGCGTCTTCGGGGCCGGAACCGCCACGGCGGTGCGGAACTTCCAGAGCCACGCGGGCATCACGGCGGACGGCGTCGTCGGCCCCGAGACCTGGCGCAACCTCGTCTGGCACTACGAACTCATCAATTTCTCCGCCAACATGTGCGACCAGAACCCGGACGGCAACACCGCCGCGAACTGGGCCACCGCCTCCTCCGTCGCCCAACTCGAAGCGGCCGCCACCTCCTTCGCCTCCACCGGCAACGGCAAGGTGCCCGTGGGCGACGCGGGCTGGGAGCACGGCGGGCCCATCCCCGGCCACGCCAGCCACCAGGTCGGGGTCGACATCGACATCTGGCCGATCCGCACCGACTCGGCCCAGTGCACCGCCGGACGCATCACCTGGCAGTCCGCCACCTACGACCGTGCCGCCACCCGCCAGCTCGTCCAGGCCATCCGGGCCGCGGCCCCCGGCCATGTCGCGCTGATCTTCTTCAACGACCCCCAGCTCATCGCCGAGGGCCTGACGACGCAGTACGCGAACCACGACAACCACCTGCACGTCCGCTATGTCTGAGCCGGTCGCCGGACCGCAGCCGAGGAGAACCGTGTCCGGACGAATCGTGCCCAGACGCTTTCCCACGCTCATCGCCACGGTGCTCGCGGCGCTCGTCGCCGTGCTGCTCGGGCCGAGCACCGCATCGGCCGCCACCTGGCCGGTCATCGCACGCGGCGACAGCGGCGCGCAGGTGACGACCGTTCAGCACCTGCTCACCCAGCACGGCCGCACCACCACCGCCGACGGTCAGTTCGGCCCGGGCACCGAGACCCAGGTCAAGGCGTTCCAGAGCGCGGTCGGCCTCACTGCCGACGGCTCGGTCGGACCGCTGACCTGGCCGAAGCTGGTGGTCACCGTCCAGAACGGCAGCTCCGGAGCCGCCGTCAAGGCGGCCCAGACCCAGCTCAACCGGTACGGATACGGTCTGGCCGTCGACGGGGCGTTCGGCCCCGGAACCACCAGCGCCGCCAAGGACTTCCAGTCCAAGCACGGTCTGACCGCCGACGGAATCGTCGGACCCAACACCTGGAACGCCCTGGTCGGCGGCTCCGGCAGCGGCGGCGGGGGCGGGGGCGGCACCCGCGCCCAGCTCGCCGCGTCCATTGACGCCAACTCCAGGATCTCGCTGCTGACTTACCACGTCAGCGGCATCGTGGACAACGACTCCACGGCACAGGCCAACATCACCGACACCAAGAACGGCACCACCGCCGAGACCAGCAACTACAGCGATGTCGGTGAGACGGAGGTCTGGCTCTCCACCGCCATGCTCAACGGCATGCTGAGGCTGGCCACCGAGAGGGGCTACACCTTCCTGGTGACCGAGATCGCCGGCGGCGACCACTCCAGCAACTCCAACCACTACAAGGGCATCGCGTTCGACGCGGACAACATGTCCGTCAGCAACGGCACCTTCGTCAGCGCCTGCAAGGCCTACGGCGCGACCGAGGCCCTGGACGAGGGCAACCACGTCCACTGCGCCTGGGAGTAGTCACCCACGGTCCTGCGGCCCGGCCACCGGTACGACCGGCGGCCGGGCCGCCGCCTTGCGCGCCGCCATCAGGAGTGCGCTGCCAGGGACCTTCTCGACGTACCGGGCGAGGTGGCGTTTCACCTCCTTCGCCGACGCCTCCGACGCAGCTGCGGGATCGAGACTTACGAGGTCAGCTGCTCACGTGCGTCATGACCGGAGCTGGTCGGTTCAACGTCACCTTCGGGCCGGCTGATCTCGGCCCACACCGCATCGAGGGAGAGGCCGAGGACATCGGCGATCGCCGCGATGGTCGGGAAGGCGGGGGTGGCCACGCGGCCCGACTCGATCTTCCGGAGGGTCTCCGGTGAGACACGTGCGTCGAGCGCGGTGTCGAGCATCGAGCGCTCTCCCCTGGCCCGGCGTAGGAGGGCGCCGAGGCGCTGTCCGCGTTCGACCTCTTCGGGAGTGAGCGGCAACCTGACCATGACTCCGATTGTAATACCGGTATAGTAATGGGCGGTATAGTTATTGGTTGCGCAAGAAGGACGCCGCATGATCGAGATCCTGAACCCCACCCTCCTGGCCCGAGCAAAAGACACAGGCGCCCTGGTCGCTGACATCCTGCAGACGCTGAAGAGCCGTAGCACGATCGGCACGAGCCTTCTGGACATCGACCGGTGGGCCAAGGCCATGATCGTCGAAGCGGGAGCGCAGTCCTGCTACGTCGACTACGCGCCGTCCTTCGGACGCGGCCCGTTCGGCCACTACATCTGCACGGCCGTCAACGACGCCGTGCTCCA
Source organism: Streptomyces acidicola (assembly GCF_009377235.1). Taxonomy (GTDB): domain Bacteria; phylum Actinomycetota; class Actinomycetes; order Streptomycetales; family Streptomycetaceae; genus Streptomyces; species Streptomyces acidicola. Next base: position 6,716 of record NZ_VMNX01000130.1, on the reverse strand, counting down.
CGGACGGCCGTACGACTACACGCTCGCCGACGGCGATCTGCTGACACTCGACCTCGCCGTCTCCACAGGCGGAGTCGCAGCGGACGCTGCCATCAGCTTCATCGTGGGCGACGCCAAGCCCCCGGAGAGCGTCGCACTGATCAGCGCGACCGAACGCGCGCTGGCCGCAGGGATCGCCGCTGCCGGGCCCGGGGCCCGGATCGGCGACATCTCCCATGCCATCGGCACGGTCCTCAGCGAGGCGGGGTACCCGATCAACACCGAGTTCGGAGGTCATGGCATCGGATCAACGATGCACCAGGACCCGCACGTTTCGAACACCGGACGGCCCGGCCGTGGATACAAACTGCGCCCTGGGCTGCTGCTGGCACTGGAGCCGTGGGTCATGGCGGACACCGCCAAGCTCGTCACCGATGCCGACGGGTGGACGCTCCGAAGTGCCACGGGCTGCCGGACGGCACACAGCGAGCACACGATCGCCATCACCGACGACGGAGCCGAAATCCTCACCTTGCCGAAGTAAGCGGCTCGGTGAAACGGCCCGCCGCGGCAATGCGCCACTTGCGTGGGCGTCGTCGCTCCCTGCCAGGGGCACGCCTCAGCTCGAGAAGGGCACGGCATCAGCGGCGGACGTGTGCCAGCTGGTGACGATCGGCTTGTCGACGACGAACGAGCCGACCTTCAGGGACACCGGGTTCGGGTCGCTGTCGGAGACGGAGACGATGAGACTGTCCAGCTCCTTGCCGCCGTCCTCGTTGGTGGTCTTCGGGTTCACACCGGCGTAGGCGGTGACTCCGTCACGCAGCGTGATCTCCTGACCCGCGGACTGCTCCGCGGGCCCGGCGGCCGTTCCGTCCGAGCCGAAGGCCACGACCGGCAGCGCGGCGGGAATGACACAGGTGATGCCGGGCTTGGCCTTGGCCTTGATCAGGTAGTAGCCGCCGGCCTGGGTCTCGGAACTCACGCTCCAGGAGATGTCGTTGGTACCGCAGCTCTGCCCGTAGCCGCTCTTGTCCCCGGCCGCGTCGCCGCCCTCCGCACCGGACTTGCTCGTAGCGTCGGAACCGCTGCTTCCGCCGCTCTTGTCCCCGCCCTCGCCGCCACTGGTCCCCGTCGAGCCTCCCTCGCCGGATGCCGCCGAGGAGTTCGAGTCGGCGGCCGCGCCGGGCTTCGCGTCGGCCGACTCCGACGGCGTGTCACCGCCCCCGCACGCGGTCATCAGCAGGCCCGCGCCGAGCACGGCAGTGACGGCAAAGGCGGTACGCAGACGACGGTTCATTACGGGTTTCCCTTCCAGGGTGACAGGTGCGGGGCGCCAGTTGCTCGGTACCGCGCGTTTACGATCATCAAGACGGCCACTCCTGACTGCTGGTTCACGCCGTCTCATGTCCAGGACGCTGCCGTCACGCGCCTGTGACACGGCGACGGCGGCTGCACACTTCTCGAAACTCCCGCCCCTCCGTGAGCGGCTGAGCGGGTACCGGCGCCTGATCGATTCGTATGACAACTGCATGCAGCTCGCCAGCAACGTGCCGTCCATGTCGGGGCCCCCGGGCCGATATGACGCCCAATCAACTTCCTTCGCCCTCTGGTGGACACGCGTAGACCTCAGGCACCATCTCCCTGCACCCCCCACGCAGCAGCCCCACAAGAAGCACGGCCCGACCGCAGGAAAGGTCCCGCCATGAAGATCCGTTCCGCCCTCACGGCCCTCGCGCTGACCGTCGCCCCCGGGTTCGCCGTCCTGGCAGGTGCCGGGGACGCCCTCGCCGCCCAGGACAGTGCCCAGATCGCCGCCGTCACCAAGATCTCCCACTCGACCGCCACCTCGATGTTCAGCTCGGTCGGCATCACCTGGTCGTCGTCCGGCGGCTGCTCCAACCGCAACAACGCGACGTGCACGTCCTTCGAGCAGCTCAACCTCGCCACCGCTCAGGGTGCCCAGACCCTCAAGCGGTCCTCCGGCTGCGGCCTGAACATCACCGGCGGCACCGAGACCGGCCACGCCAGCGGCACCTACTCCCACTGGAACGGCTACAAGCTCGACTACGGCAAGAACACCTGCATCACCAACTACATCAAGGGCAACTTCGCCTACATCGGCGTCCGTGGCGACGGCGCCCCCCAGTACCAGTCCGGCGCCGGCAACATCTACGCCGACGAGGGCAACCACTGGGACGTCCTCTACTACAACTGCGGCGGCTGCTGACCCACCGCACCCAGGGCCCGGCGGCGCACCGCCGGGCCCTTCCGCACGTTCCGTACAGTCAAACGGTGGACGTGCTCAGGGCGTCAGGCCGTCGATCGCCACGGGAAGGTGGCGCGGGCCGCGCAGCACGGCGTTGGCACGGTACGGCGGCGGGTCCTCGAGCAGCCCGGAGAACTTGACCCGGCGGAACAGTTCGGGCACGGCCAGATGCAGTTCTATTCGGGCGAGCGGGGCGCCGAAGCAGTAGTGGATGCCGGTGTAGAAGCCCAGGTGCTCGTTGTCCTCGCGGTCGGGATCGAACCGGTCGGGGTCCTCGAATCGCCGGGGGTCTCGGTTGGCCGCGGCCAGCATGAGCCAGACCGGCGAGCCCTTGGGGATCGTGGTGCCGGCGACGTCGATGTCGGCCAGGGCGGTGGTCCACGTGACGAACTGGACCGGGGGTTCGTACCGCAGCACTTCCTCGATGAGCGGGACAGCCAGGTCCGGCTCCTTCTGGAACCGCTCAAGGATGTCGGGGTGGCGCAGCAGGGTGAGGGTCGTATTGGTGATGGCGTTGACGGTGGTCTCGTGGCCGGCGACCAGGAGCAGCACCGCGGTGGCCGCGAGGTCTGCCGGTGTCATGTCGGGGGTGAGCGCGCTGAGTATCCCGGGGCCGGGGTGGCGGCGTTTGGTCTCGATCAGGTCGGACAGGTACGCGCCCAGCTCCTGGCGCGCCCGCTGTCCCTTTTCCTGGCCGTCGTCGCCGGGGTGGGGATCGAGAGACGACGCCAGGGCATCGGCCCAGCCGTGGAAGAGCGGTTCGTCCCCGCGCGGGACGCCGAGGACCTTGCAGATGGCGGTGACGGGAAGGGGGTAGGCGAAGTCCTCGACGATGTCGGCCTGGTCCTTGCCTTCGAAGGCGTCGAGCAGTTCGGTGACGACCTTGGTCAGCTCTCCGCGCAGGTCGTCGAGGAATCTGGGGCTGTGCGGGGGACCGAACGGCCGGTTGACGGTGTCGCGCAGCCGGTCGTGCACAGGCGGGTCGGTGAAGATGAAGCCGGGCGGCAGGCCGGTCTCCTCCGCCGGCTGTCCGGGGCGGGCGTAGCCGGATGGGCGGTTGCTCGTGTCGTTGCTCAGCCGCGGGTCGTTGGCCAGGTTCCGCACCTCGTAGTAGGTGCTGACCAGGTAGGTGCCGTCGTCCTCCCGCAGGACCGGTGTCTTGCGCAGTTCCGCGTAGAGCGGGTACGGATCGGCTCGATTGGCGTAGTCGGTGATCTGCGCGGAGATGGTGCCGGACGTCATGGTGACTCCTGAGGGCTCCGGGCGGCGCAGGGCCGGTGGTCAGGCATGCGACGGAACGAACACGACACGCCGCTCGCTCGGTGAGTGACCCGTCAGCGTGACCGTGGCCCCGTGGGTGGGCAGGTGGGGATCCGGGAAGTCCGGGTCGACCGGCTCCAGCGCTTCGGTGCGGCGGTCGACCGTGCGGTACTCCGGCGGGAAGGGCGCGCCGGTCGCGATCTGCTGCTCGTAGAACCCCAGCCACTTGGCTCCGTCGAAGGACGCCGCGGCGATGACGCGGCCGCGGTACCCGTACACCGCGACGAACCGCTCCTCGGCGAGCGTTCCCTGGGCGACGACCAGACGGTCGCCCAGCGAGGGGACACCCACCGACTTGATGTTGACGCCGAACTGGGAGGACCAGAACATCGGCAGCCACAGGTGCGGACGGCGCTCGGGACCGGCACAGATCATGTTGTGGGCGGCGATCTCGGCCTGTTCGACCGCGTTGCCCCAGTGCTCCAGCGCCAGGAACTGGTAGTCGAACAGCGGGTGGGGGCTGCGTGCGACGTCACCGGCGGCGTAGATGTCGTCGGTGACGATGCCGTTGACGTCGAACACCCGGCACCCGGCGTCGCACGCGACCCCCCGGGAACCCGCGGCCACCCCCGAGCCGGCGAGCCATTCCGTGTTCCGCATGGCACCGAGCGAGGCGACCGCCACCTCCACGTCGATCGCCGAACCGTCGGACAGATGGGCGCGCCTGAGCCGCCCCACATCGTCGCCCTCCAGGGCAGTGACGCTGATGCCGCAACGCAGGTCGACTCCGTGCCTGCGCTGCAGCCGGTCCGCGACCGCGCCGATCACTCCGCCGAGCGCGCCCACCAGCGGTGCCGGGCCGCGTTCGGCGACCGTGACCTCAAGGCCCAGCTCCCGGCAGGCCGAGGCGACTTCGGAGCCCGTGAAACCGGCGCCGATCACCAGCACCCGGGACACGCCCCCGGCCAGCTTCCGGCACAGGCGTGCGGAGTCGCCGCGGGTACGCAGCACGAACACCCCGTCCAGCCCGGCCTCCTCCGGGTGGAACCAGGGCCGCGCCCTGGTCCCGGTCGTGATCAGCAGGCGGTCGTAGGGGACGGTGTCGCCGTTCGCCAGACGTACCAGCTTGGCGTTCCGGTCCAGGGCCGCGGCGGCGACGCCCAGACGCCAGTCGGCGTCGATGTCACGCCGACGTGGCAACGCCGTGTCCTCGGGCCGCGCGCGCCCGAGCAACGCCTGCTTGGACAGCGGCGGCCGGTCGTAAGGCTCGTACGGCTCGTCACCGATCATGGTCAGCGACCCCCTGAAGCCCTTCTCGCGCAAGGTCTCCGCCGCGCGCAGACCGGCCAGCGAGGCACCGACGACGACAATGCGGCCCTGGCGCCGCAGGACTTCGACGTCCGTGTCAGCCGACATGGGGCTCCACCCGCTTCGTCGGCTCATCCGAGTAGTCGGCAAGGATGGCCTGGACCGGGCAGGCAGCAGCGGCCTTTTCCACCCGGTCACGTTGTGCCTCGTCGAAGCGAGGGGAGAACAGCAGCGCCTCATCGCCATGCAGGGAGAAGACGTCCGGCGCGAGAAAGACGCACTGCGCGAACCCCTGGCAACGGTTGAGATCGACGACAAGCCTCATCTGGAACCCGCTCCCTGCACGGGCCGCGGTAGCCGCGGGCTCCGCAGCCGTCTGCGTTCGGTCCATGTGGTCGGTAGGCATGCCTCTTCTTCACCTTCAGCCCTCCGCCGAGGTCTCGCAAGGCGAGGGCGGCGCCCGGGAGAGCGGGCTTCGCGCGAGACGAGGGGAAGCTCCTCAGAGTGGTACGGGCCCGAAGCAACGGGCCCGAAGCAGGCAAGTGACGCCGGGATTCACGGCGGGCCCTGTGCACACGCGATGGCTCTCCCGAACGGCCGTCCGCCCGATTCCGGCCAAGCTTCTCGTCGTGCGGTCCATGCTGAAGGCCCAGGTCATCCGACCCGGGCCTGCTCGCTGTCTGCTGTGATCAGCAGTCGCTCACCGGTGCGTCACCAGGTCAGGGCGTCGGCCATGGTCGACTGCCAGTACGAGACTCGGATCGAGTCGTCGACGTGCACGCCCTTCGCGGGGAGTGACGGGTTGGCGGCGGCGCTCGCGCCCTTGTCGAAGTAGACCGCGAGGGACTTGGCCGTGTAGCCGTTGGAGCCGCTGCCGTCCGCGGACGAGAGAAGGACGCTCGCATAGCCCGACTCGCCAGGGGCCAGCGTGACCACCGCCTGCGGCTTGGAGTCCTCGAACGCCGGCGGGACGGACTGGGCCTCGCCGAAGCGGACCGCCGGATAGCCGATGAGGTCGCAGTTCTTCGAGCCGGTGTTGGTGACGGTGAGGAGGAGGTGGTTCAGGGGGCGGGAGACCTCCGTGGCGGTCGTCCGGGTGGAGGTGGTGGAGCAGCGGGTCGAGGTGGGCTCCGAGTCCTTGGAGCCCGTGGAACCCGACGAGCCCTTGGAACCCGTTGTGCCGCCTGAACCGGCCGCGCCGCCCGTCGAGCCTTCGGAGGTCGAGCCCGCAGAGTCGGACTGGCCCGCACCGGTGGAGGTTCCCCCGCTCTCCTTGGACGAGGACGAGCTGGAGTCCGTGGACGCCGACGTGGACGCGGAACCGGACGATGCCCCCTCGTCGACGACGCCCTCTCCGTTCTCGCACGCCGTCAACGTCAGCGCGGTGGCAGCGAGCGCGGCAGCGACGAACATGCGGGTGCGGCGGGTACGTGTGGACATGTGATCCCCCTTGTGCGGTACGGGTGTTGCATGGGCCACTCGTCCGGGTGCCGGGAGCGGCGTGCTTGGATGGCCCAAGCTTGTGAGGTGATCCGTCCCGACCGCCACGACTGCCGCGGTATCCGGGACGCTGGAACGCTTGCGATAGCTCTGACCTGGGGGAATGACCTACCCCTGGAACGGGGATCCGGGACATGGAGAGAGAGCGGAACAGTGGCGGGAGACGAATTCTCGGAGCTGTTGGGCCGGTTGAAGGAGCGGTCCGGGCTCAGTTACGGGGTGCTCGGGAAGCGGCTGCACACGAGTGCGTCCACGCTTCACCGGTACGTCAACGGGGACGCCGTACCGACGGACTACGCGCCCGTGGAACGGTTCGCTCGGGTGTGCAAGGCAACCCCCGAGGAACTCGTGGAACTGCATCGGCGGTGGGTTCTCGCGGATGCCCGGCGGGGGGAGAAGG
>NZ_VMNX01000012.1 GCF_009377235.1 Streptomyces acidicola | reverse complement strand
ATGAGAGGGTAAGGCTCCCAGTAGACGACTGGGTTGATAGGCCAGGTCTGGAAGCCCGGTAACGGGTGGAGGTGACTGGTACTAATAGGCCGAGGGCTTGTCCTCAGTTGCTCGCGTCCACTGTGTTAGTTCTGAGACAACGAACAGTTGTCGGCTTTGAGTAGAACAGTCAATTGAAGAGTGTGCTTGTTCGCTCGAAACCAATAGGGTTTCGGTGGTCATAGCGTGAGGGAAACGCCCGGTTACATTCCGAACCCGGAAGCTAAGCCTTACAGCGCCGATGGTACTGCAGGGGGGACCCTGTGGGAGAGTAGGACGCCGCCGAACAATCTTTGGAGGACCCCTGGTCCCAGCGTTCAGCTGGGGCCAGGGGTCCTTTTGTTTTTCCGGAGCGCACCGGGTACTCGGCTGCGCGAGAATGACTGCGGTACCGAAGACAGGAGTCCCCGATGTCCACCAACTCTCCCGACGAGCGACCGGAGCGCGATCAGCGCCGCCGGGACAGTGGTGACCGCGGCGACCGTGGCGGGTACCGAGGTGGTCCCCGTCGCGACAACGACCGCGGTGGTTATGACCGTGGCGGCTATGGGCGGCGCGACGACCGGCGTGATGACCGCCGTGATGGTGACCGCGGTGATCGGGGCGGGTTCCGGCGCGACGACCGGCGTGATGATCGGCGTGGCGACGACCGCGGTGACCGGGGTGGCTTCCGGCGTGATGACCAGCGTGGTGGCTACGGAGGGCGGCGCGACGACCGTCGAGAGGGCGACCGAGGGGCGCGTCCCGGTTTCCGCCGTGACGAGCGCGGTGACCGTGGCGAGCGCGGTGGCTTCCGGCGGGACGACAGTCGCGGTGGCTACGCAGGTCGGCGTGACGACCGTCGGGATGACCGGCGTGACGACAGCCGTGGTGGCTACGGAGGCCGACGTGACGACCGTCGGGACGACCGACGTGACGACAGGCGTGACGGTGACCGTGGTGATCGGGGCGGGTTCCGGCGCGACGACCGCGACCGGGACCGGGACCGTGGGTTCCGGCGTGACGAGCGTGGTGGCTTCCGCCGGGATGACAGCCGGGGTGGGTTCCGAGGGCGCGACGACCGGGGTGACGATCGGCGCGACGATCGCAGGGATGACCGTCGAGATGATCGGCGTGGCGACGACCGCGGTGACCGGGGTGGCTTCCGGCGTGATGACCAGCGTGGTGGCTACGGAGGGCGGCGCGACGACCGTCGAGAGGGCGACCGAGGGGCGCGTCCCGGTTTCCGCCGTGACGAGCGCGGTGACCGTGGCGAGCGCGGTGGCTTCCGGCGGGACGACAGTCGCGGTGGCTACGCAGGTCGGCGTGACGACCGTCGGGATGACCGGCGTGACGACAGCCGTGGTGGCTACGGAGGCCGACGTGACGACCGTCGGGACGACCGACGTGACGACAGGCGTGACGGTGACCGTGGTGATCGGGGCGGGTTCCGGCGCGACGACCGCGACCGGGACCGGGACCGTGGGTTCCGGCGTGACGAGCGTGGTGGCTTCCGCCGGGATGACAGCCGGGGTGGGTTCCGAGGGCGCGACGACCGGGGTGACGATCGGCGCGACGATCGCAGGGATGACCGTCGAGATGATCGGCGTGGCGACGACCGCGGTGACCGGGGTGGCTTCCGGCGTGATGACCAGCGTGGTGGCTACGGAGGGCGGCGCGACGACCGTCGAGAGGGCGACCGAGGGGCGCGTCCCGGTTTCCGCCGTGACGAGCGCGGTGACCATGGCGAGCGCGGTGGGTCCCGGCGCGACAACAGCCTTGGTGAGCGCGGTGGGTTCCGGCGTGACGACAGTCGTGGTGAGCGCGGTGGGTTCCGTGGCCGTGACGATCGTGGTCGCGGGCCCCGCAGTGACGACCGTGGTGGTCGGCCCGGTGGTTTCCGTGGGCGTGGCGACGACCGGCGTGGAGGCGGGCGCTTCCGTGAGGACCGGGAGAGGGAGCGGGACCGCGAGCCGATCAAGCGGCTGCCGATCCCCGAGGACGTCACCGGGGAGGAGATCGACAAGGACGTACGGCAGGAGTTGCAGAGCCTGCCCAAGACGCTTGCCGACGACGTCGCCAAGAACCTGGTGATGGTCGCCAAGCTCATCGACGAGGACCCCGAGGGTGCCTACGGCTACTCCAGGGTGGCGTTGCGGCTCGCCTCGCGCGTCGCCGCCGTGCGGGAAGCGGCCGGCTTCGCCGCGTACGCGAACCAGAAGTACAGCGAGGCTCTCGCGGAGTTCCGGGCCGCGCGGCGCATGACCGGGAACATCGACCTGTGGCCCGTCATGGCCGACTGTGAGCGTGGTCTCGGGCGGCCCGAGAAGGCGCTGGACATGGCCGGAGCGCCCGAGGTGCACAAGCTGGACAAGGCCGGGCAGGTCGAGATGCGGCTCGTGGCGGCCGGCGCCCGGCGGGACATGGGGCAGCTGGACGCGGCCATTGTGACCCTGCAGAGCCCCGAGTTGGCCTCCAACTCCGTTCAGCCGTGGACCGCACGGCTGCGGTACGCGTACGCCGACGCGTTGCTCGCGGCCGGACGTGAGGGCGAGGCGCGTGAGTGGTTCGCCAAGGCAGTCGAGGCCGACAAGGACGGCAGTACGGATGCCTCCGACCGGCTTGCGGAGATGGACGGTGTCGAGTTCGTCGACGCCCTCGACGAGAACGAGAGCGAGGGCGACGGTGACCTTAAGAGCGGTCGTGAGGAGCAGAAGGACGGTCTTGGTGACGGGCAGGGTGCTTCCGCCGCTTCTGCCGAGGACAGTTCCGAGGACCGCGACAGCGACGTCCGTGACAGCTGACATCCGCGACAGGTGATGTCTGACGACTTGTGGCGGGGCCCGTGACGTACGGGTCCCGCCATTTTCGTGTGTCAGATCTCCAGTGCTCTCAGGACCAGGCCCGATGCCGGCTTCGGGCCGAAGGACGTCGACTTGCGGGGCATGGTGACACCCTGGCGGGCGAGGTCGCGGACGACATCCTCGCGGACGGGGTGCATCAGGACCGCGGTGCCGCCGTCCCGCTCCGCCTTGGCGACCGTGGCCGCCGCGTCATGTATGTACGCGATGTGCGCGGGGGAGTCCTCCGGGATGTGCCACACGTGGTCCAGGAGGGTGGCGTGCAGCACCGTCGCGTCCAGGGTGCGCCAGGCCTCCGGGCGGTCGGCGGGGACCGTGCGGTCCAGGAGGGCCGGGTCCGGGTGGTCGAGGAGGTGGAAGTTGCCGTCGCCGGCGAGGAGGAAGGCGTTGCCCGTGCAGGTCGCGTCGGCCAGGGCCGCCAGGGCCTCGGAGAGCGGGACGTCGAGGCGGCGTACGCGGAAGTGGTCCGCCACGGCCGAGAGCGCCTCCGGCAGGGGGAGCCGGTGCAGGAGGCGGTGGATCGCGCGGACCCGGAGCGGGTAGCGCGCCGTGTCGACGAGGAGGACCAAGCCGTGGTCCCACGGGCTGGGGGAGGGGTGCTCCGCGCGTAGACGCAGGTATGTCGCCCAGCGGTGGTGGCCGTCGGCGATGAGGGCCTGGTGGTGGGCGAGGTCCGATCGGATCTCGGTGAGGTCGGCCGGGTCCGTGATGGCCCACAGGCGGTGGCTGAAGCCGTCCTCCGTGGTCGTGGCGAGGAGCGGCGGGCGCTCGGCGGTGCGCTCGATGACGGCTCTTGTGCCGGTTGCCGAGCCGTTGCCGCGGTACGTCAGCAGCAGCGGTTCGAGGTTGGCGCGGGTGGCGCGCATCAGAGCCGCACGGTCGTCGACCACGTGGGGCATGACGTCCTCGTGAGGGAGGACCACGCCGTCCGGTGGCTCCGACAGGCGGAGGGCGCCTATGACGCCGCGCTGCAGCATGCCGCCGCCGTCACGCTGCTCGTAGACGTACAGGCCGGGTTCGTCGTCCGCGACCAGGACTCCGTCGGAGAGCCAGCGGTACAGGGTGGCCGCCGCCTGGTCGTTGCGGGCCGTGGGGGTGGGAGCCTGCGGGAGTATCAGGCGGACGATGTTGTGCGGGTCGGCGGACTCGAGGTGGAGCAGTCCGTCCGGGCGTACGACCACGTCGTACGGCGGGGACGTCACCGCGGACAGGCTGCGGACCCGGTCGGGGGCGTAGCGAAGGCCCCGGAACGGGGACAGTTCGAGGCCACTGCGCGCCGGGGTCTCCTCCGCGGGACCTGCATAGTTCATTGAGGCATCGTATGTGTGTCAGTGGCATGCGCGATGATCGGACCGAGAGATCGGAACGTGATCGACCGAGGAGCGATGTGCAATGAGCCAGACCGTCAGGACGCGGCCTGCGGGGAGTGGGCAGCCCCTGAGCCAGGCGTACGACACGGCGCTGCTCGATCTGGACGGCGTGGTGTACGCGGGCGGGAGTGCGATCGCGCACGCCGTCGAGTCGCTCGGCACGGCACGTGGGGGCGGGATGCACCTCGCGTACGTCACGAACAACGCGCTGCGGACGCCCGACACGGTGGCCGAGCACCTCACGGCGCTGGGCATAGCGACCGAGGCCGGTGACGTCATCACCTCGGCGCAGGCAGTGGCCCGGCTCATCAGCGAGCAGGTACCCGCCGGGGCCCGCGTGCTGGTGATCGGCGGGGACGGGCTGCGGGTGGCGCTGCGGGAGCGGGGGCTGGAGCCGGTGGAGTCCGCCGACGACGATCCGGTGGCGGTGGTGCAGGGTTATGGCGGGCCCGAGCTGCCGTGGGGGCGGTTCGCCGAGGCCTGCTACGCCATCGGGCGCGGGGTGCCGTGGTTTGCCTCCAACACGGATCTCACCATTCCGAGTGCGCGCGGCATCGTCCCCGGGAACGGGGCGGCGGTGGAGGTCGTACGGATCGCCACGGGCGCCGAGCCGCAGGTGGCCGGCAAGCCGCTGACTCCGATGCACCGGGAGACGATCCTGCGCACGGGCGCCGAGCGGCCGCTCGTGGTCGGGGACCGGCTGGACACGGACATCGAGGGAGCCTTCAACGGCGAGGTGGACTCGCTGCTCGTACTGACCGGGGTCACCGACGGCGCGCAGTTGCTGGCCGCGCCGCCGCAGCACCGGCCCACGTACGTCGACGCGGATCTGCGCGGGCTGCTCACCGGGCAGCCCGAGGTCGTCGAGGCGGGCGAGGGTTTCCGCTGCGGTGGCTGGACGGCGACGGCCGGGAGCGACCGGCTGGAGCTGGAGGGCGACGGCGAGGTGCTCGACGGGCTGCGCGCGTTGTGTGCGGCGGCCTGGACGGCGGCCGGGGCGGGCTCGTGCGGGCTGGACGGGGGGAAGGCGCTGGCGCGGCTCGGGCTGTGAGGGCAAGCAGGGCGGGATCGAGACCTGGGCGAGATCGAGACCGGAGCGAGGGTAGGCTAACCTAACCTGGTGTTCGTCGACAGTCCTCCTGAGCAGCGCGCGGTGACCACCGCTGCGCCCCCCGAACGTCGGGCGATGCGGACCGTGGGACTCCTCGCCTCCCTGGGAATCCTGGCCCTTGTCGCCCTGGCCAGCATCGCCATCGGCGCGAAAGAGCTCTCGTTGGAGCAGGTCTGGCACGGCCTGTTCGACGACACCGGGACGTACGGCGACGTCGTGGTCGGTGAGCGGCTGTCCCGCACCGTCCTCGGGCTGCTCGCCGGGGCCGCGCTCGGCCTGTCGGGTGCCCTGCTCCAGGCGCTGACCCGCAATCCCCTGGCCGACCCCGGGCTGCTCGGCATCAACGCGGGCGCGTCCGCCGCCGTCGTCACCGCCATCACGTTTCTCGGTGTCACTTCGCTGAGCGGCTATGTGTGGTTCGCGTTCCTCGGGGCGGCCGTGGTCGGGGCGCTGGTCTGGTTCCTCGGCGGCAGCCGTGGGGCGACGCCCGTGCGGCTGGCGCTGGCCGGTACGGCGATCACGGCCGCGCTCTACGGCTACCTCCAGGCCGTGATGATCACGGACGGGGCGGCGCTCGGCAAGATGCGCTTCTGGACGGTCGGTTCGCTGGCCTCGGCGACCGACTCGACCATCACCCAGGTCCTGCCGTTCTTCGGGGTCGGCCTGGTCCTCGCGCTGTTCCTGGCCCGGCCGCTGAACGCGGTGGCCATGGGCGACGACACCGCCCGCGCGCTCGGCGCCAACCTGGGCCGTACCCGCGCGCTCTCGATGGCGGCCGCCACCGTGCTGTGCGGGGCCGCGACCGCCGCCTGCGGGCCGATCGTGTTCGTCGGGCTGATGGTCCCGCACCTCGTACGGTCCTTCACCGGGCCCGACCTGCGCTGGATCCTGCCGTACGCGACGATCCTGTCGCCCGTGCTGCTGCTCGGCGCCGACGTCGTCGGGCGGCTGGTGGCGCGGCCGGCGGAGCTTCAGGTCGGCATCGTCACCGCGGTGCTCGGCGGCCCGGTCTTCATCCTTCTCGTACGGCGGCGGAGGACGACTCAGCTGTGAAGGTCATGGACACACCCGCCATACGCACGTCCGACGGAACCGGGCCGCGCACCCGCAGGGCCGCTCTGCGCGACCGCGTCGTCCGCACACCGGGCGGGCTCTCGGTGCGCGTGGACATGCGCGCGTTCGCCGTCGTCGTCGCGCTGCTGCTGGCCGCGTTCACCGCGAGCGTCGTCCTGATCGGCACCGGCGACTTCCCGATCCCGGCCGTAGACGTTCTCAGGACACTGATGGGCAACGGCGACGCCGGCCAGGAGTTCATCGTCAACGAGCTGCGGCTGCCGCGCGTCCTCGTCGGGCTGCTGGTCGGTGCCTCGCTCGGCCTCGGCGGTGCGCTGTTCCAGTCGATCTCCCGCAATCCGCTGGGCAGCCCGGATGTGCTGGGCCTTGCGCAGGGCTCGACCGCGGGCGCGCTCGTCGTGATCGTGCTGTTCTCGGGTTCCGCGGGGCAGGTCACGGCCGGGGCGCTCGTCGGCGGCCTCGTGACGGGGCTCGCGATCTATCTGCTGGCCTGGAAGCGGGGTGTGCACGGGTACCGGTTCGTCCTGGTCGGCATCGGCGTGTCTGCGATCGTCACCGCCGTCAACGGCTATCTGATCACCAAGGCCGACCTCGTCGACGCGGCCCGCGCGGTCGTGTGGATGACCGGCTCCCTGGCCGGCCGTGACTGGTCCCAGGTCTGGCCGCTGCTCTGGATGTGCGCCGTCCTGGTACCGCTGGTGCTGGCGAACGCGCGCGGGCTTCGGATGACGGAGATGGGCGACGACGTGTCGTACGCCCTCGGGGTGCGTGTCGAGCGCGTGCGGATGCTGCTGATGCTGGCGGCCGTGCTGCTCACCGCCGGGGCGACCGCGGCCGCGGGGCCTGTCGGCTTCGTCGCACTGACCGCACCGCGGCTCGCCCGGCGGCTGACCCGCTCTCCAGGACCGAACCTCGCGGCGTCCATGTGCATGGGCGCGACCCTGCTGATCACCGCGGACTGGGCCGCGCAACGGGCCTTCGGCGCCGACCAGCTCCCCGTGGGCGTGGTGACCGGGGTCCTCGGCGGTGTCTATCTTCTGTGGTTGCTGGTCACCGAGCGGAAGGCCGGGCGGATATGAGCGGCACGTCGGCGAACGGCACGTCCGTGAGTGGCACGTCGGTGAACGGCACGCCCGCGAACGAGAACAACGACAAGAGCACGAGGAGCACTGTGAACCGCCTGTCCGCCGAGAACGTCACCCTCGCCTATGACCAGCGCGTCATCGCCGAGCAGCTGTCGGTGGAGATCCCCGACAACTCGTTCACCGTGATCGTCGGCCCCAACGCCTGCGGCAAGTCGACGCTGCTGCGCGCCCTTTCCCGGATGCTGAAGCCGTCCCAGGGGCGGGTGCTGCTGGACGGGCACGTCATCCAGTCGATGCCCGCGAAGAAGGTCGCCCGGACGCTGGGGCTGCTGCCGCAGTCGTCCATCGCGCCCGACGGGATCACGGTCGGGGACCTGGTGGGGCGCGGGCGGTACCCGCACCAGGGGCTGCTGCGGCAGTGGTCGACCGAGGACGAGCGGGTCGTACGGGAGTCGATGGAGTCGACCGGTGTCGCCGAGCTCGCGGACCGCTACGTCGACGAGCTCTCCGGCGGCCAGCGGCAGCGCGTCTGGATCGCCATGGCGCTCGCCCAGCAGACCCCGCTGCTGCTCCTCGACGAGCCGACGACCTATCTGGACATCCAGCACCAGATCGACGTGCTCGACCTGTGCGCGGAACTCCACGAGGAGCAGGGGCGGACGCTGGTGGCGGTGCTGCACGACCTCAATCACGCCGCCCGGTACGCCACGCACCTCATCGCTCTGCGCGGCGGTCAGGTGATCGCCGAGGGGGCGCCCGCCGACATCGTCACGGCCGGGCTGGTCGAGGACGTCTTCGGGCTGCGCTGCCAGGTCATCGAGGACCCGGAGACGGGGACACCGCTGGTGGTGCCGGCGGCGCGTAAGGCCCGTACCCGGGTGGCTGCGGCAGAGGCGTCCTCCTGACGACCGAAGCATCACGATGACGGACGCGTTCGGGTGACGGACGCGTTCTGATCACAGCGTTCTCATCACAGCGTTCTGATCACAGGAGCTTTCTGAGGCGCAGGAGGTCGAGCAGGCCCGCTTCCAGCCTGACCCGGCCGGAGCCCCAGGCCTTCGCGAAGTGGAGCTCGCCGTTGACCATGGAGACCAGGTCGTCGCCGGTCATCGTGAGGCGGATCTCGGCCCTCTCCCGCGGCGGCCCCTGGAGCGTGTCCAGCACGTGGATCCGGCCGTCCGTCAGGCGGCCGGCGAAGGTGACGTCCAGGTCGGTGATGTGGCAGCTCAGCGAGCGGTCGAGCGTGGCGGCGCTGCGGACGTCGCCATTGGCGCCCGCCAGGTTCTCCGAGAGCTTGTCGAGTGCGCTGCGGCACTCCTCAATCGTGGCCATCGCGATCGACGGTACCCCAGGGCTTCATCCGCGGTACCCAGGGGCTTCGCGGTAGCGTCGGGGCATGAGCGACTCAAGTCCGGACGCCGAGGCCCCGCAGGAGGGGGCCCCGGAGCCCGTCGTGCCCGAGCTCGAGCC
This sequence comes from Streptomyces acidicola, assembly GCF_009377235.1. Taxonomy (GTDB): domain Bacteria; phylum Actinomycetota; class Actinomycetes; order Streptomycetales; family Streptomycetaceae; genus Streptomyces; species Streptomyces acidicola. Next base: position 67,602 of record NZ_VMNX01000012.1, on the reverse strand, counting down.
GGAGGGCGGGGCCGCGTACGACCCGGCCGCCCCGGCCCCGCTCGGCGTGCCGCGCACACCCACCGGCAACGCCGACGTCGACGCGGCCCTCGACCGGCTGGGGGACGCCGACCACCTCGGCACCGACGGACACGTCGAGGTGTACGAGGATGTACACGGGGGGCTGAGGGACGCGCTGACCGCGCTCGACGCCCGCCCCGGACCTCCGGCGCCCGGGCGAGGCCCTTCGGGCCACACCATCCAGTCGGTACCCGCACAGGACCAACACAGGAGCTGAACCACACGTGGCAGGAGTGGCACGCCGCCGTCTCGACGCCGAGCTGGTGCGACGGAAGCTCGCGCGCTCGCGGGAGCACGCGAGCCAGCTGATCGAGGCCGGGCGCGTGACCGTCGGCAAGACCATGGCGACCAAGCCCGCCACCCAGGTGGAGACCGCCGCCGCGATCGTGGTCGCACAGGACGACAGCGATCCGGACTACGTCTCGCGCGGCGGCCACAAGCTCGCCGGCGCCCTGAAGGCGTTCGTGCCGCAGGGGCTCGCGGTCGAGGGGCGGCGGGCGCTCGACGCCGGCGCGTCCACGGGCGGTTTCACCGATGTCCTGCTGCGGGCGGGCGTCGCGCATGTCATCGCCGTCGACGTCGGCTACGGACAACTTGCGTGGTCTCTGCGAAGCGATGAACGCGTCACCGTCAAGGACCGTACGAACGTACGCGAGTTGACGCTCGCAGCGATCGATGGGGAGCCTGTGGATCTTGTCGTGGGGGATCTGTCCTTCATCCCGCTCGGCCTGGTGCTGCCCGCCCTGGTGCGGTGCGTGAAACCGGACGCCGATCTGGTGATGATGGTCAAGCCGCAGTTCGAGGTGGGGAAGGAGCGGCTGGGGAGTGGCGGAGTCGTACGCAGCCCGGAGCTGCGCGCCGAGGCGGTGCGCTCAGTGGGCGAGAAGGCGGGGGAGTTGGGGCTCGGCGTGCGCGGCGTGACTGCCAGCCCGCTGCCCGGACCTTCGGGCAATGTCGAGTACTTTCTGTGGCTGCGATCCGGGGCACCCGCGCTGGATCCGGCCGATGTTGACCGTGCAGTGGCGGAGGGGCCGCGTTGACGCAGAACCGAGCTCGTACTGTTTTCCTGCTGGCCCACACCGGGCGGCCGGCGGCCATCCGTAGCGCCGAACTCGTGGTCAAGGGGCTGTTGCGCTCCGGGCTCGGCGTGCGCGTCCTGGAGTACGAGGCGCGCGACCTGCCGCTGCCGGACGAGGTGGAGCTGGTCAAGGAGGCCACTCCGCAGTGCCTTGAAGGGTGTGAGCTGCTCATCGTGCTCGGCGGCGACGGCACGCTGCTGCGGGGCGCGGAGTTCGCCCGCGCCTCCGGGGTGCCGATGCTCGGCGTCAACCTCGGGAGCGTCGGCTTCCTCGCCGAGGCCGAACGGGACGATCTGGACAAGGTCGTCGACCGGGTGGTGACCAAGGCGTACGAGGTCGAGGAGCGCATGACCGTCGACGTCGTCGTGCACCGCAACGGCGAGATCGTGCACACCGACTGGGCGCTCAACGAGGCCGCCGTGCAGAAGGCGGGGGCCGAGAAGCTCCTGGAGGTCGTGCTGGAGATCGACGGGCGGCCGGTGACGGGCTTCGGCTGCGACGGGATCGTGCTGTCCACGCCGACCGGGTCGACGGCTTACGCCTTCTCGGCCGGCGGGCCGGTGGTGTGGCCGGAGGTCGAGGCGCTGCTGATGGTGCCGATCAGCGCGCACGCGCTGTTCGCGAAGCCGTTGGTGACGTCGCCGGACTCCGTGCTCGCCGTGGAGGTGCTGCCGCACATCCCGCCGGGCGTGTTGTGGTGCGACGGGCGGCGGACCGTGGAGCTGCCGCCGGGGGCGCGGGTAGAGGTGCGGCGGGGGGCTGTGCCGGTGCGGCTGGCCCGGCTGCACCATGCGTCGTTCACCGATCGGCTGGTGGCGAAGTTCGCGTTGCCGGTTTCGGGGTGGCGCGGGGCGCCGCATTAGATTGCGCCCGGCGCCACGGGTGCTGCTCGGGCGCCGGCCCACCCCCGCGTTGGCGGGGACCACCGCATCCGCCACTCGTCCAAAACGGTGACGACCGGACCACCCCCGCGTGGGCGGGGAGCTGTCAGCCCAACGAGGACGGACTGGCGAAGGTAACGCCCCGTTCTCGTTGTGGGGGGCGGCGTCGCACGTGGCCGAGAAAACCTCGTATGGTCGGGGGCGTGTTGGAGGAGATGCGGATACGGTCGCTCGGAGTCATCGACGACGCAGTCGTCGAGCTGTCGCCCGGGTTCACCGCCGTCACCGGTGAGACGGGTGCGGGCAAGACCATGGTGGTCACCAGCCTCGGCCTGCTGCTGGGCGGACGCGCGGACCCGGCGCTCGTACGGATCGGGGCGAAGAACGCGCTCGTCGAGGGGCGGGTCAGTGTGCCCGTGGGCGCCTCGGCGGTCGTCCGCGCCGAGGAGGCCGGGGCCGAACTCGACGACGGGGCGCTGCTCATCAGCCGTACCGTTTCCGCCGAGGGGCGCTCGCGGGCACACCTCGGCGGGCGTTCCGTGCCGGTGGGCATGCTCGCCGAGCTGGCCGACGAACTGGTGGCCGTGCACGGGCAGACCGACCAGCAGGGACTGCTCAAGCTGTCCCGGCAGCGGCAGGCGCTCGACCGGTACGCGGGGGACACGGTGACCGTGCCCCTCGCGAAGTACGGGGAGGCCTACCGCCGGCTGCGTGCCATCTCCACGGAACTGGACGAGATCACCACGCGCGCGCGTGAACGGGCGCAGGAAGCCGACATGCTGCGCTACGGCCTCGACGAGGTCGCGGCCGTGGAGCCGCGGCCCGGCGAGGACGCGGAACTGGCCGAGGAGGCCGAGCGGCTGGGGCACGCGGAGGCGCTGGCGTCCGCCGCGACGTCCGCACACGCCGCTCTCGCGGGCAATCCCGAGGACCCGGAGGGCGTGGACGCCTCGACGCTCGTCGCGGGCGCACACCGGGCGCTGGAGGCCGTACGGTCGCACGATCCCGCGTTGGCCGCGCTCGCGGACCGGATCGGCGAGGTCGGGATCCTGCTGGGCGACGTGGCCGGGGAACTGGCCGGGTACGCCGACGACCTGGACGCCGATCCGCTGCGGCTCGCGGCGGTCGAGGAGCGCCGTGCCGCGCTGACCGCGCTGACGCGGAAGTACGGGCAGGACGTGGCCTCCGTGCTCGCGTGGGCCGAGCAGAGCGCCACGCGCCTCACCGAACTGGACGGCGACGACGAACGGATCGAGGAGCTGACCGCCGAGCGGGACGCGCTGCGGACCGAACTGGGCGGGATGGCCCAGGCCCTGACGGACGCGCGGACGGAGGCCGCGGACCGCTTCGCGGCGGCCGTGACCGCGGAGCTGGCCTCGCTGGCCATGCCGCACGCGCGCGTGTCCTTCGCCATCCGCCAGACCGAGGACCCGGAGGGCGTCGAGGTCGGGGGGCGTGCGGTCGCGTACGGGCCGTCCGGTGCCGACGAGGTCGAGCTGCTGCTGGCGCCGCACCCGGGGGCGCCGCCGCGGCCCATCGCCAAGGGGGCGTCCGGTGGTGAGCTGTCGCGCGTGATGCTCGCGGTGGAGGTGGTCTTCGCCGGGACCGATCCCGTGCCGACGTATCTGTTCGACGAGGTCGACGCGGGGGTCGGCGGCAAGGCCGCGGTCGAGATCGGCCGGCGGCTCGCCAAGCTCGCCAAGACCGCGCAGGTCGTGGTCGTGACGCATCTGCCGCAGGTCGCCGCGTTCGCAGACCGGCAGTTGCTGGTGGAGAAGACCAACGACGGGTCCGTGACGCGCTCCGGGGTGAAGGTGCTGGAGGGCGAGGAACGTATCCGGGAGCTGTCGCGGATGCTGGCGGGGCAGGAGGACTCCGAGACGGCCCGGGCCCATGCGGAGGAGTTGCTGGCGACGGCCCGGGGCGACGGGTAGTCGTGGGCGACTCGGGCCGCGCTCGCCCACGCGGGCGCGCTCGTGGCGGCTGCCGCGTGCGGGGAACGGATCGGTGAGGTGGCACGCTCTCTGAAACCCCGGTGAGCAGCCGCCACGAGCGCACCCGTGGCCAGGGAGAGGAACCGCCGTACGGAAGGTCACTCGTGTGAGTGACCTGGTGTGGTCGGGTTGCCCATGGTGGTGCGGGAGCGCCTCCTGCGTGGTGCCGCAACTTCCTCATGGCCTGGCATCCTTGGCGTAGCACGCGGAAGCGGTTTGTGCGGTACACCCCCTCCGCACGATCCTTCTGTACGTTTCTTCGTGACCGCCCGATGCCGAACCAGGAGCCCCGGCCACGTGAGCCACGTGAGCAGCCACTCACCACACGGCCAGTCGCCGCTGCGCACCGTGCAGGTGCTCGGCGGCGGGAGCGCGGGCAGCAGTACGCACGTGCGGTCGCTGGCCTCGGGCCTCGTCGCCCGCGGCGTCCGGGTCACCGTGTGCGCCCCCGGCGAGGCGGACCGGACGTACGACTTCACCGGTGTGGGCGCCGTGCATGTTCCCGTACCCCGCAGCAGCGACCCCGCCTCCGTGGCCGCGCTGCGGACGGCCTGCGCGGACGCCGACCTGGTGCACGCGCACGGGCTGCACGCCGCGTTCCGTGCCTCGCTCGCGCTCAGCGGGCGGCCGGTGCCGTTCGTGGTGACGTGGCATTCGCGCGCGCATGCCGAGGGGGCGCGGGGGCATCTGCTGCGGATGCTGGAGCGGCGGGTCGCCAAGGCCGCGACGGTGGTGCTCGGGACGACCTCCGACCTCGTCGACCGGGCGCGCAGCCGGGGTGCGCGGGACGCACGACTCGCCGCCGTCGCCCTGCCCGCGCGGCGTCCCGGCGACGAGGACCCCGATCGGCCGCGGTCCAAGGCGCGGGCGGAAGTCGGCGCCACCGACCGACCGTTGCTCATGGCCGTCGGCACGCTCGACCGGTACCGGGGGTACGAGACGCTGCTGGACGCCGCGCGGGCCTGGTGCGGGCTCGACCCCGTGCCGTTGCTCGTGGTCGCGGGGGAGGGGCCGCTGCGGCCCGATCTGCAGCGGCGCATCGAGGACGAGGAACTGCCCGTGCGGCTGGTGGGGCGGCGTGACGATGTCGGTGAGCTGATCGCCGCCGCGGATCTCGCGCTGCTGCCGAGCAGTTGGGAGGCCCGGTCGGTGCTCGCCCAGGAAGCCCTCCACGCGCGCGTGCCGCTCGTCGCGGCGGCCGCCCCCGGCATCCCCGAACTGGTCGGCGACGCGGCCGAGCTCGTTCCGTACGGCGACGGGGAGGCTTTCGGAGAGGCCGTCGTACGTCTCCTGGCCGATCCCGGTCGGCGGGAGTTCCTCAAGGAGCGGGGCGTCCGGCAGACGGCCAGCTGGCCGACCGAGGACGAGACGGTGTCCCAGGTGCTCAGTGTCTACGACGAGTTGACCCAGCCCCGGCCGCTTTCCTAGTCGGGCCGCCTGCCGACCCACGCTGCCCTGAGAGCACCTGATCTCTGTGCCCGCAGGGCCAGTCGCCTGCCGGGCGGCAACCGAGGCTCGGGCGTGGCGGACCGGCCCCCCGTCGAGTCGGGCGGACCGGTCCTGTTCCTACGGCGGACCGGTCCTGACCCGTGAGTCAGGGCGCAAGCGCTTGCTTCACGCGCCTGTCTGCACACCGATCCGCCGCGCGCGGATGCCGGAATCAGCCCCCGTAGGCGCCCGAAGCCGTCAGCCTCAGGGCCGTGTCGATCAGCGGCACATGGCTGAACGCCTGGGGGAAGTTACCGACCTGGCGCTTCAGACGCGGGTCCCACTCCTCGGCGAGCAGACCCAGGTCGTTGCGCAGGGCCAGCAGCTTCTCGAACAGCTTGCGGGCCTCGTCGACGCGGCCGATCATCGCCAGGTCGTCCGCCATCCAGAACGAGCAGGCCAGGAACGCGCCCTCGTCGCCCGGGAGCCCGTCCACGCCCTCGTCGTCGCCGGAGGTCGGGTAGCGCAGGATGAACCCGTCCGACGTCGACAGCTCGCGCTGGATGGCCTCGATCGTGCCGATCACGCGCTTGTCGTCCGGCGGTAGGAAGCCCACCTGCGGGATCAGCAGCAGCGAGGCGTCCAGCTCCTTCGAGCCGTACGACTGAGTGAAGGTGTTGCGCTCCTTGTCGTAGCCGCGCTCGCACACGTCCCGGTGGATGTCGTCGCGCAGCTCGCGCCACTTCTCCAGCGGGCCGTCCGCGTCGCCCGACTCGATCAGCTTGATCGTGCGGTCCACGGCCACCCAGGCCATCACCTTGGAGTGCACGAAGTGGCGGCGCGGGCCGCGCACCTCCCAGATGCCCTCGTCCGGCTCGTCCCAGTGGTCCTCCAGGTAGCGGATCAGCTTCAGCTGGAGCAGGGCCGCGTAGTCGTTGCGGGCCAGACCTGTCATATGAGCCAGGTGCAGGGCCTCGGTGACCTCGCCGTACACGTCCAGCTGGAGCTGGTGCGCCGCGCCGTTGCCCACCCGGACCGGTGCCGAGTTCTCGTATCCGGGCAGCCAGTCCAGCTCGGCCTCGCCCAGCTCCCGCTCGCCCGCGATGCCGTACATGATCTGTAGGTTCTCGGGGTCGCCGGCCACGGCCCGCAGCAGCCACTCGCGCCAGGCGCGGGCCTCCTCGCGGTAGCCGGTGCGCAGCAGCGAGGACAGGGTGATCGCCGCGTCACGCAGCCATGTGTAGCGGTAGTCCCAGTTGCGGACCCCGCCGATGTGCTCCGGGAGCGAGGTGGTGGGAGCCGCCACGATGCCGCCCGTGGGGGCGTACGTCAGGGCCTTCAGCGTGATCAGCGAGCGGATCACGGCCTCGCGGTAGGGCCCGTGGTACGTACAGTGCTCCACCCACTCGCGCCAGAACTCCTCCGTCGCCTCCAGCGACTGCTCCGGCTCCGGCAGCGCCGGCGGCTCCTTGTGAGAAGGCTGCCAGGAAATGGTGAAGGCGATCTTCTCACCCGGCGCCACCGTGAAGTCGGCGTACGTCGTCAGTGACTTGCCGTAGGTCTCGGCCGTGGTGTCGAACCACACGGAATCGGGCCCGGCGACCGCGACCGTCCGGCCCTCGTGCTTGTGCACCCACGGCACGACACGGCCGTAGGAGAAGCGCATCCGCAGCGCGGAGCGCATCGGCACGCGGCCGCTGACGCCCTCGACGATCCGGATCAGCTGTGGGGCGCCGTCGCGCGGCGGCATGAAATCGGTCACTCGGACCGTGCCGCGCGGGGTGTCCCACTCCGATTCCAGGACGAGCGAGTCCCCGCGGTAGGACCGCCGGGATGCCGACGGCGGCTCGGCGTCGGCCGCGTGGGCCGGTCCGAGACGCCAGAAACCATGCTCCTCGTTGCCGAGTAGCCCTGCGAAGACGGCATGGGAGTCGAAACGGGGCAGGCACAGCCAGTCCACCGTGCCGTCCCGGCAGACCAGCGCGGCGGTCTGCATGTCTCCGATGAGTGCGTAGTCTTCGATGCGCCCGGCCAATGTAACTCCAGTCGAACGGCCACGTCGCCCCTCGAGGGGCGGTCGCTGTGCGGTCATGGGACCCATAGGACCAGTGTCAAACGAGATCCCTGGGTTCTGTTAAAGCGTCGCTGTACAACGATGCTCAACGGAATGAAGGCGGTCGTTGCTCAACGAACTGACGAGCTCATGTGGTTCCGGAGACGGGCGGGGGTGGTGCCGTTCGCCGGCCGGGCTCGGCAGCGATGTCCGAAGAGGATACGACGCTGTACTGGTCTCCGCGTGCCGCTCTCGGCAACGTACGTGCGCCGAACGAGTGAGCAAAGGGTGACGTCGTGTGACGTCGAGTGGCCTGCGTGGCGGCTCGTGCGCGGAGCGTGGCCGGAACTCGTGTCGCGCCGTCGCTGATACGCTGGTAGCCCGTGGACCGGTGGGCTCCCCAGCTTCGATGCTGCAAACAAAGGGTCCCCCGAACCGCAGCGACGGCACCCCGGAACCCTCCGGGACGACAGCCGCCCCGCACTCCATACCGCGACCACGGGAGCCCCCTCTTGGCCATGCCGCCCAAATCCACGACGACCAAGCACATCTTCGTCACCGGGGGTGTCGCCTCCTCGCTCGGCAAGGGCCTCACCGCCTCCAGCCTCGGCATGCTGCTCAAAGCGCGGGGCCTGCGCGTCGTGATGCAGAAGCTGGACCCTTACCTGAACGTCGACCCGGGGACCATGAACCCGTTCCAGCACGGTGAGGTGTTCGTCACGAACGACGGCGCCGAGACCGACCTGGACATCGGCCACTACGAGCGCTTCCTCGACCGTGACCTGGACGGCTCCGCCAACGTCACCACGGGTCAGGTGTACTCGACGGTGATCGCCAAGGAGCGGCGCGGCGAGTACCTGGGCGACACCGTCCAGGTCATCCCGCACATCACCAACGAGATCAAGCACCGCATCCGGCGCATGGCCTCCGACGAGGTCGATGTCGTGATCACCGAGGTCGGCGGCACGGTCGGCGACATCGAGTCGCTGCCGTTCCTGGAGACCGTCCGCCAGGTCCGTCACGAGGTCGGCCGCGACAACGTCTTCGTGGTCCACATCTCGCTCCTGCCGTACATCGGTCCCTCGGGGGAGCTGAAGACGAAGCCGACCCAGCACTCGGTCGCGGCCCTGCGGAACATCGGTATCCAGCCGGACGCGATCGTGCTGCGCTGCGACCGCGAGGTGCCCACCGCGATCAAGCGCAAGATCTCGCTGATGTGCGACGTCGACGAGGCCGCCGTGGTCGCCTGCCCCGACGCCCGCTCGATCTACGACATCCCGAAGACCGTGCACGGCGAGGGCCTCGACGCCTACGTCGTCCGCAAGCTGGACCTCCCCTTCCGCGATGTGGACTGGACGACCTGGGACGACCTGCTCGACCGTGTCCACAACCCGCAGCACGAGATCAACCTGGCGCTCGTCGGCAAGTACATCGACCTGCCCGACGCCTACCTGTCCGTGACCGAGGCCCTGCGCGCCGGCGGCTTCGCCAACAAGGCCCGCGTGAAGATCAAGTGGGTCACCTCGGACGACTGCAAGACCCCGTCCGGAGCGGCCGAGCAGCTCGCCGACGTGGACGCGATCTGCATCCCCGGCGGGTTCGGCGACCGCGGCGTGTCCGGCAAGGTCGGCGCCATCCAGTACGCCCGCGAGAACCGGATCCCGCTCCTCGGTCTCTGCCTCGGCCTGCAGTGCATCGTGATCGAGGCCGCCCGGAACGTGGCCGGCATCCCGGACGCCAACTCCACCGAGTTCGACTCCGCCACCGCCCACCCGGTCATCTCCACCATGGCCGAGCAGCTCGACATCGTCGCCGGTGAGGGCGACATGGGCGGCACGATGCGGCTGGGCATGTACCCGGCGAAGCTGGCCGAGGGTTCGATCGTGCGCGAGGTCTACGGCGGCAAGGAGTACGTCGAGGAGCGGCACCGCCACCGCTACGAGGTCAACAACGCCTACCGTGCCGAGCTGGAGAAGAAGGCCGGCCTGCTGTTCTCGGGCACCTCCCCGGACGGCAAGCTCGTCGAGTACGTCGAGTACTCGCGCGACGCCCACCCCTACCTGGTCGCCACCCAGGCGCACCCCGAGCTGCGCTCGCGTCCGACGCGGCCGCACCCGCTGTTCGCCGGGCTCGTCAAGGCGGCCGTCGAGCGGCAGGAGGAAGCCCGCACCTCGGGCCAGTAAGAGCAAGCCGTACGCGAGCTGTACGGTGGCCGGGGTGAGCGTCCCGCGGGACGCTCACCCCGGCTTCTTTGCACGTGTGGGAGGACAAGTCGACATGGCCATCAAGGACACCGCCGAGGAGTGGGAGGTCAGGGCGACCGACACGCCCTTCGTCGGCAACAAGACCTCCGTGCGCACCGACGACGTGGTCATGCCGGACGGATCGGTCGTCCACCGCGACTACCAGGTCCACCCCGGCTCCGTCGCCGTACTCGCCCTCGACGACACCGGCCGTGTCCTGGTCATCCGCCAGTACCGCCACCCCGTGCGCCAGAAGCTGTGGGAGATCCCCGCCGGGCTCCTGGACGTCCCCGGCGAGAACCCGCTGCACGCCGCCCAGCGCGAGCTGTACGAGGAGGCGCACGTCAAGGCCGAGGACTGGCGCGTCCTCACCGATGTCTACACCACGCCCGGCGGCTGCGACGAGGCCGTGCGGATCTTCCTCGCCCGCGGCCTCTCCGAGGCCGACGGCCGGCGCTACGAGGTCGAGGACGAGGAGGCCGACATGGAGCTGGCCCGCGTCCCCGTCGACGAGCTCGTACGCGGCGTCCTGGCCGGTGACCTGCACAACAACTGCCTGGTCGTCGGCGTCCTCTCCCTGGTCGCGGCCCTGAGCGGCGACGGGCTCGACGCGCTGCGCCCCGCTGAGGCCCCGTGGCCGGCCCGGCCGTTCGAGCCCTGAGAGGCGCCTTGGGGCGTGTTTCGAACGTCCCGCCTGCCCCGTGTGCGGGCTTCAGACCGGTCCGACACCGCCGGTCCTACGATCGCCTGATCCGATCGGGGGACGCCTCCGCCGTGCTCTGCCGGGATCGTTGCAGAGCGTGAACTAGGCTCTGCAGCACGCCCGCACCGGAGTCCCGGCGGGCCTTGCGCGTGCAGTGGGACGGGAGCGTGACCCGTGACGGATCAGGCGGTCGACACGGAGAGCACCGAGGTGTCCGGAACCGAACAGCCCCCGGCTGTCGACGACACCCCCACGGATCGTCAGTTTCTCGGCCGCGAGCGCGAGTTGAAGGAACTGCGTGCCGACATCGAGAGCGCCGGTCTCGAAACCCTCTCCGGCCGCAAAGCGCCACGCGCGCGCGTACTCCTCATCGCGGGCCGCCCCGGCTACGGCCGCACCGCGCTCGCCGAGGAACTCGCACGACAGGTCGCCGAGAGTTACCCCGACGGCGTGCTCCGTGCGCGCCTCACGGAGCCCGACGGCACCCGCGTACCGATCGAGCGCGCGGCCCGCGAGCTGCTCTCCGCGCTGGACCTGCCCTCCCCGCCCGGCGCGGCCGAGGACGACCTCAGCGCGGCGCTGCGCGACGCCCTCGCCGACCGGCGGGTGCTGCTCCTGCTGGACGACGCGGCCGACGCCGAGCAGGTCGACGCGCTGCTCCCGGACAACCCCGACTGCCTGGTCGTCGCGGTGTCCGGCGGGCCGTTGACCGGCATCTCCGACGTGCGCCCGTGCACCCTGGGCGGCCTGGACACCAAGTCCGCGGTGGAACTGCTCAGCCGCTTCACCGGATCCGTGCGCGTCACCGTCGACCCGCGCGCCGCCGAGGAACTGGTCCTGGAGTGCACCGGCCAGCCCGCCGCGCTGATGCTCGCCGGGGGCTGGCTCGCCGCCCGCCCCAAGGCCGCCGTGGCCGACCTGGCCCGGCACCTGAACGTCGCGGACGAGGAGGGCCCGCCGCTCGCCCGCGTCTTCCGGCTCGCGTACGGCTCCCTGCTCAGCCCCGCCGCCCGGATACTGCGACTGCTCTCGCTCGCCCCGGCGGGCCTCGTCGACCCGCACACCGCGTCCGCGCTGGCCGGCTGCTCGGTCGGCGCCGCCCGCACCACGCTGGACGACTTCGTGGCGCTCGGCTTCCTCCACGTGGTCGACTCGCCACTGCCGCAGTACGAGGTGCCCGGGTGTCTGCAGCCCATGCTGCGTGCCCTCGCCGAGAGCCAGGACCGACCGGCCGAGCTCCAGCTGGCCCGAGCCCGGATGCTGGAGCGCACCCTGCGCCTCCTGCAGTCCTGCCGCACCATCACCGAGACCGACAGTTCCCAGGCCCGCGAGAAGCTCCAGGAGATGCCCCGCGCCCTGCGCTTCCCCACGCCCCGGGCCGCCGAGGACTGGCTGCGCATCCGCCGGCCCGCGCTGCTGGCCGCGGCGCGGCTCGCGGTCGCCGACGGGGAGCTGGACACGCTCGCCCGGCGCCTGATGTCCCAGCTGGTGCGCACGATGGTCGCCCACTTCGGCACCCAGGCCGCCGCCCCCGATCTGTACGGCATCCACCGGCTCGTCCTCGATGTCGCCGAGCGCCGGAAGCTGCCCCGGGAGAAGGCCGCCGCCCTGCTGAACCTCGCCGACCTGGACGCCCGCACCGGCCGTACGAACGAGGCACTCACCCGCTACCGGGCCGCGCTGGACGCCGGACGGGAGGCGAACGACCCGTATGCGACCGGCCGCGCGATGGAATCCGTAGGGGGCGCCCACCAGGAGCTCGGGGATTACGAGCGGGCCGCCGACTGGTACGGCAGGGCGCTCGCCCAGCGGCTCGCCCGCGACGAGCGCGCCGACGCGGCCCGGCTCTACGGCCGTATCGCCGGCACGCACACCTGCGTGGGCCGCTACAGCGAGGCGCTGCGCACCTGGTCCTCGGCCCTCACCGGCTACCGCAGGCTCGGCGACATGAGCGGCCAGGCGAGGGCGCTGAGCGAGATGGGGCGCGTACAGGAGTACGCGGGACGGTTCGAGGAGTCACTGGCCATCTGCCAGGAGGCCCTGGAGTGGGCGCGCCGCGCCGAGGACACGCGGTTGCAGGCCGCGCTGCACGTCCGGCTCGCCGACACGCTGGAGAGGCTCGGGGACCCGGCGGCGGCCCGGCTGCACCGGGGGGCGGCCGAGCGCATGCTGGGAGACGAACTCGACCGACTCGACGAACTCCACGCACGCCACGGAATCCACGAGGGCGAAGCCTGCGCCGCCGACGAGACCGAGACGGAACACCGCGCTAACACCTGCGAAATCCGTAGCGGATCGGCTGGAGCTTGATGCATTGGAAGGCTAGACAGTAGCGAAGCCTTCATTAAACTGGGTTCGCCGCCGGTTCCCTGCGGTGTCTCCCGGTGCGCTCCGGTGCGTACGGGTATGTCCTGCATTGCCTGAGTACGCGTCGCCCCCTGCGCGCGTGCGCCACACCCCTCTGAGCCAAGGACCGTGATCGACGTGAAGGTCGGCATCCCCCGCGAGGTCAAGAACAACGAGTTCCGGGTGGCCATCACCCCCGCCGGCGTGCACGAACTGGTGCGCCACGGCCATCAGGTCGTCGTCGAGCGGAACGCCGGTGTCGGCTCGTCGATCACGGACGACGAGTACGTCGCCGCCGGTGCCGCGATCCTGGAGACCGCCGACGAGGTGTGGGCCACCGCCGACCTGCTGCTCAAGGTCAAGGAGCCCGTCGCCGAGGAGTACCACCGCCTCCGCAAGGACCAGACGCTCTTCACATACCTTCACCTGGCCGCCTCCAAGGAGTGCACGGACGCCCTCCTGGAGTCGGGGACGACCGCGATCGCGTACGAGACCGTCGAGCTGCCGGGCCGCGCGCTGCCGCTGCTCGCCCCCATGTCCGAGGTCGCGGGCCGGCTGGCCCCCCAGGTCGGCGCCTACCACCTCATGCGCGCGGGCGGCGGCCGCGGCGTGCTGCCCGGCGGTGTCCCGGGCGTGCCGGCCGGCCGGGCCGTCGTCATCGGCGGCGGCGTGTCGGGCTGGAACGCCGCTCAGATCGCCATCGGCATGGGCTTCCACGTGACCCTGCTCGACAAGGACATCAACAAGCTCAAGGAGGCGGACAAGGTCTTCGGTACGAAGATCCAGACCGTCGTCTCCAACGCCTTCGAGCTGGAGAAGGCCTGCCTGGAGGCCGACCTCGTCATCGGCGCCGTCCTCATCCCGGGCGCCAAGGCCCCCAAGCTGGTCACCAACGAGCTCGTCTCCCGGATGAAGCCGGGAAGTGTCCTTGTCGACATCGCGATCGACCAGGGCGGCTGCTTCGAGGACTCGCGCCCCACGACCCACGCCGAACCGACCTTCACGGTCCACGAGTCGGTCTTCTACTGCGTCGCCAACATGCCGGGCGCGGTGCCCAACACGTCCACGTACGCGCTCACCAACGCCACGCTGCCGTACATCGTGGAGCTCGCCGACCGCGGCTGGGTCGAGGCGCTGCGCCGTGACCCCGCGCTGGCCAAGGGCCTCAACACCCATGACGGCAAGGTCGTTTACCGCGAGGTCGCCGAGGCGCACGGCCTGGAGTGCGTCGAACTGGAGTCGCTGCTCGGCTAGACCGCCGACATGTCCCGGCCCAGCGCCGGACCTGTTCCGGACCCGCTCCGCATCTGCTCCGGACTGCTCCGAGTCGACTTGCCGACGGAAAAAGGCGATACGTCAACACGACTCGTCAACAGCGCACTTCCGGCCGGACCTGGCCTGATGAGGTCCGGCCGGAAGTGTGTATGTTCACCTCACAATGCGTGGTCAACTCGCCTCGAACGTAACCCTTCAACCGATTCGCGCAACGGTGAAACCTGCCGTGCGACGGCCGTACGCCCTTGACAGGGGGATGGTTCATTGCCGACACATCGGGCCGGGTCCGGCGGATTGTGTTGCTGCGAACCGCCGACACGCCATAGAGTCGCCAACCGTCGGCATGGTGCCACGCTGACCTATCTAGAAGTTCCCTGGTCACCAAGGAGGTAAGACGACTTGTGAATGAGTCGACATTTACTCCCGGGGGTGGTCAACCAGGAATCCCTGCGCAGGGTCATCGGCCCACGGGGCTTCAGGCTGTCGGCTCCGTAGCTGTGCGCACCTTCGCAGCCCACCGGAGTCACCCAGGTCCAGGGGTGACTCAGACAGCACACATGAGCATGGATGGCCATCACGTGAACGCCATGGCCGGCGACGGAAGTGGCGAGATCCGCAACCACTTCGCCGACTACGACGAACTGCCCGAGGGGCACTTCTACGACCCCGACGCCGAGTACGAGCCCGATCCGGAGTACGCGGCCACGCTCGCGCCCGACGCGGCCCGACAGCGCCGTGAGCGCATCGGCCCGACCGGGCGCCCGCTGCCGTACTTCCCGATCCCGGGCCCGCTGACCGACCACGGCCCCGCGAAGATCATCGCGATGTGCAACCAGAAGGGCGGCGTCGGCAAGACGACGTCGACCATCAACCTGGGCGCCGCGCTCGCGGAGTACGGACGGCGTGTCCTGCTGGTCGACTTCGACCCGCAGGGAGCGCTCTCGGTCGGCCTCGGCGTGAACCCGATGGAGCTCGACCTCACCGTCTACAACCTGCTCATGGAGCGGGGCATGGCGGCCGACGAGGTCCTGCTGAAGACCGCGGTCCCCAATATGGACCTGCTGCCGAGCAACATCGACCTGTCGGCCGCCGAGGTCCAGCTGGTGAGCGAGGTCGCGCGCGAGTCCACGCTGCAGCGCGCCCTGAAGCCGCTCATGGCGGACTACGACTACATCGTGATCGACTGCCAGCCCTCGCTGGGTCTGCTCACGGTGAACGCGTTGACGGCCGCGCACAAGGTGATCGTCCCCCTGGAGTGCGAGTTCTTCGCCCTCCGTGGTGTGGCGCTGCTGACCGAGACGATCGAGAAGGTTCAGGAGCGGCTCAACCCGGAGCTGGAGCTCGACGGGATCCTCGCCACGATGTACGACTCGCGCACCGTGCACAGCCGCGAGGTGCTCGCGCGTGTCGTCGAGGCGTTCGACGATCACGTCTACCACACGGTCATCGGGCGTACGGTCCGCTTCCCGGAGACCACGGTCGCCGGTGAGCCGATCACCACGTACGCCTCCAATTCCGTCGGTGCCGCCGCCTATCGCCAGCTCGCCAGGGAGGTGCTCGCCCGGTGTCACGCCGAGTGAGTCTGCCGGGGGCCGACGAACTGTTCCGAACGACAGGGGGGATGGCGCTCCAGGCGTCCACTCCCCGGCGCCAGGCCAACGGCGAGGCCAGGGTGCCGGCGCCGGCGGGGGAGAGTGATCCCGCCACCGCGGAGGACGCGCCGCCGTCGGTGCCCGCGCAGGGCGGTGACGGCGAGGGCGCCGAGCATGTGGCCGCGGACGCGGAGCCGGCCGACGCGGGGGAGTCCCGCAGCCGGGCGGCCGCCACGGAGGCGGACAAGGCCACCGGGCCCGTTCCGGGGGCGACGCGCTCGACTCGGCGGCAGCCCGGGCAAGCCGTTCAGCCCGCACAGGAAGGTTCGCCCGCGTCCGCCGCCGGTGCGTCCCGCCGCCGAGGGCGGGCCGCGGGGCGGCGGCCCAGCGGGCGCGAGCGGCACGACGAGAAGATCACCGTGTACGTGTCCGCCGAGGAGCTCATGGACCTCGAACACGCCCGGCTGGTGCTCCGCGGGGAGCACGGGCTGGCGGTCGACCGGGGGCGGATCGTGCGCGAGGCGGTCGCCGTGGTGCTGGCCGACCTTGAGTCCCGCGGGGACGCGAGCATCCTCGTACGCCGGCTGCGGGGGCGATAGCCGGTCCGGAACCGGTGGTCGGCTTCGGAGGGTGGTACGCGGTAGCCTGCGACGGCTATGACCTCGTCCCATACGTCCCACTCCGGCGGTTCGGCCGGTCGTCGGCGTGCGCTGGGCCGAGGGCCCAAGGCGGGGCCCCTCATGACGCCCCCGGAGGTCGTGGGGACCGAAACGGATTCTGAGCCCGAGAACGCCGGGCGTCCTCACCCGGAACCCGAGGCCGTGGCCCTGTCCGGAACCGCGGAGCCCCGTCCGGAACCGGAGACCGCCGCACCCCGCCCGCAGGCCGAGAGCGCCTCCGTCGAGCCGGAGCCGCCCGCCCGGCCCGAGGACACCGAGCCCGACGTCCCCCAGCCGGCCGCCGAAGACACAGGCGAACACGGCGAACCCGGCGAACCCGTCGAGCCGGAACCCGGCCAACCCGACGACGGCATCTTCAAGGTCCGGCTCGCCAACTTCGAAGGGCCCTTCGACCTTCTCCTGCAGTTGATCTCGAAGCACAAGCTGGACGTCACCGAGGTCGCGCTGTCGAAGGTGACCGATGAGTTCATGGCACACATCCGGGCCATGGGGCCGGACTGGGATCTCGACCAGACGACCGAGTTCCTCGTCGTGGCCGCCACGCTGCTCGATCTCAAGGCTGCGCGGCTGTTGCCGTCCGCGGAGGTCGAGGACGAGGCCGATCTCGCATTGCTGGAGGCGCGGGACCTGCTGTTCGCGCGGCTGCTGCAGTACCGCGCGTACAAACAGATCGCCGACATCCTCAGCCACCGCCTGGACGAAGAGGCCCGGCGCTACCCCCGTACCGTAGGGCTCGAACCGCACCACGCGGAGCTGTTGCCCGAGGTCGTCATCAGCATCGGCGCGGAAGGGTTCGCGAAGCTCGCCGTGAAGGCGATGCAGCCGAAGCCGAAGCCCCAGGTGTACGTCGACCACATCCACGCGCCCCTGGTGAGTGTGCAGGAGCAGGCCGCGCTCGTCGTGGGGCGGCTCAGGGAGCTCAAAGAGGCCACCTTCCGGGTGCTCGTCGCCGACACCGACGACACCCTCACCGTCGTCGCCCGGTTCCTGGCCCTGCTGGAGCTGTACCGCGAGAAGGCCGTGGCACTGGAGCAGGAGACCGCCCTCGGGGAGCTGCTCGTGCGGTGGACCGGGGGCGAGGGGGACGGGACGCCGCTGGTGACCGACGAGTTCGACCGACCGCCCGAGCGGCCCGAGGAGGAGAAGAAGACGTGAGCGAGGAGATCACCGAGGCGCCGGCCGGTCACCGGAACGTCGCCGATCTCGACCTCAAGCCCGCTCTGGAGGCCGTCCTCATGGTCGTGGACGAGCCCGCCACCGAGGAGCACCTGGCGAAGATCCTCGATCGGCCCCGGCGGCAGATCGCGAAGGCGTTGCGGGAGCTGGCCGACGACTACACCGTGCAGGGGCGGGGGTTCGAGCTGCGGTTCGTGGCCGGGGGCTGGAGGTTCTACACGCGAGGTGAGTATGCCGCCGCCGTCGAGCGTTTCGTTCTCGACGGGCAGCAGGCACGGCTCACGCAGGCCGCCCTGGAGACGCTGGCCGTGGTCGCGTACCGGCAGCCGGTCAGCCGTTCCCGGGTCTCCGCCGTGCGTGGCGTGAACTGTGACGGGGTCATGCGCACCCTCCTCCAGCGCGGACTGGTCGAGGAGGCGGGCGCGGAACCCGAGACAGGTGCGATCCTGTACAGGACGACGAACTACTTCCTGGAGCGGATGGGCCTGCGCGGTCTGGACGAGCTCCCGGAGCTCGCGCCCTTCCTCCCGGAGGCGGAGGCGATCGAGGCCGAGACCCAGGAAGCCGTACCGTCCTTCGATCCGGACGCCCCGGACGCGGACGACGGTCCGGCGACGGACATGCCGAAAACGACGACGACGGAATTTTGATGCGAAGCAGCGGTAGCGGTAAGAGCGACGGGCGCGGTAACTACCGCGGTGCCGGCAACAACAGGGACCAGAAGCAGGGGCAGGGCCGCCCCCGCAAGCCCCGCCCGGAGGAGCGCCGCTACGACGTCGGCCCCGGTGCCACCCCGGACGGACCGAAGTCGGGGCGCGGCGGCTCCGCGCGCGGCGGCGCCAAGGGCGGGCCCAAGAAGCCGCAGCAGGGCGAGCGGCAGGCCGGGCGCGGGCGTACGGCCCCCGCACGCTCCCGTGAGTACGACGCGCGCGCCGAGGAGCGCAACCGCGAGCGGTACGCGGGCAAGGAAGCCGTCAAGCCGCCCAAGACCTTCCCCGGAGCCGAGCAGGAGGGCGAGCGGCTGCAGAAGGTGCTCGCACGGGCCGGTTACGGTTCGCGGCGTGCCTGCGAGGAGCTGATCGAGCAGGCGCGGGTCGAGGTCAACGGCGAGATCGTTCTCGAGCAGGGCCTGCGGGTCGACCCCGAGAAGGACGAGATCAAGGTCGACGGGCTCACCGTGGCCACGCAGTCGTACCAGTTCTTCTCGCTGAACAAGCCCGTCGGAGTCGTCTCCTCGATGGAGGACCCGGAGGGGCGGCAGTGCCTCGGTGACTACGTCACGAACCGCGAGACCCGGCTCTTCCACGTCGGTCGCCTCGACGCCGAGACCGAGGGCGTCATCCTGCTCACCAACCACGGGGAGCTGGCCAACCGGCTGACCCACCCCCGGTACGGAGTGAAGAAGACCTACCTGGCGCACATCGTCGGCCCGATCCCGCGCGACCTGGGCAAGCGCCTGAAGGACGGCATCCAGCTGGAGGACGGGTACGCGCGCGCGGACCACTTCCGGGTGGTCGAGCAGACCGGCAAGAACTACCTCGTGGAGGTCACCCTGCACGAGGGCCGCAAGCACATCGTGCGCCGCATGCTCGCCGAGGCAGGCTTCCCGGTCGACAAGCTCGTGCGCACCGCTTTCGGGCCGATCACTCTCGGCGACCAGAAGTCGGGCTGGCTGCGACGGCTGTCCAACACCGAGGTCGGGATGCTGATGCGTGAGGTCGACCTGTAGATCCGTCGACAGGTCCGTGAAGATCCACGGCACCTCTTCGTGACGCTTCGAAGCGGCCGGGCCCGGATGACTCGGGTCCGGCCGCTTCGTCATGTCTCGTTTCTTTGCCGCCAACGGGTTGTCGGCACCCTCCGAACTCTTTATAGTCGTAGTGACTATTGGTCATGGTGACCATTAAGAGTGACCGATCAAGAGGGGTAGGTGGACCATGAACGGTTACGACAAGTACGCCTACGAACCCTTCGCCGTCACCGCCGACCTGGCAGTCCTCACCGTCCGGGCCGGCACGCTCCAGGTGCTGCTCGTCGAGCGCGGGCAGGAGCCGTACGCGGGCCACTGGGCGCTGCCCGGAGGGTTCGTGCTGCCGCACGAGTCCGCTGAGACGGCCGCCCGGCGTGAACTCGCCGAGGAGACCGGCCTGGAGGACGTCTCCGAACTCCACCTCGAGCAACTGCGGACGTACAGCGAACCCGGCCGGGACCCGAGGATGCGGGTCGTCACCGTCGCGTTCGCCGCGCTGCTGCCGCACCCGCCCGAACCGCACGGCGGCGGCGACGCGGCACAGGCCCGGTGGCTGCCGTACGACACGGCCGGCCCGCTCGCCTTCGACCACGACCGGATCCTCGCCGACGCCCACGAACGCGTCGGCGCCAAGCTCGAGTACAGCTGTCTCGCCACGTCCTTCTGCCCACCCGAGTTCACGCTCGGCGAGTTGCAGCAGGTCTACGAGACCGTGTGGGGCACCGCCCTCGACCGGCCCAACTTCCGGCGCAAGGTGCTGAGTACGCCGGGCTTCGTCGAGCCGGTCCCTGGCGCCGCGCGCCTGACCGGGGGCCGCGGCAAACCCGCCGCGCTCTATCGCGCGGGCGAGGCCACCACCCTGCACCCGCCTCTGTTGCGACCCACGCCCGAAGGACGGCTCTGATGACCACGACCCTGCTTGCCAAGCGCGCCGCCACCGGATCCCTGCTCGGCCTCGCCCTCGGCGACGCGCTCGGCTTCCCCACCGAGTTCAACGACGTCCCGTCGATCCTCGCCAAGTGTGGGCCCTGGCGGGAGATGGAGCTCCCGAAGCCCGCGTTCGTCACGGACGACACCCAGATGACCCTGGCTCTCGGACGGGCGCTGCGCACCGCGATGGACCGCGGCCCGCTCGGCCCCGAGGCCCTGGAGCGGGCCGCCCGCGCCGAGTACGTCGCCTGGTCCCGCTCGCCGGAGAACAACCGAGCCCCCGGCCGCACCTGCCTGGTCGCCTGCGACCTGCTCACCAAGGAGCGCCGACCCTGGCAGGACGCCAGCCAGATCCACTCCAAGGGCTGCGGGGCCAACATGCGGGTCGCCCCGCTCGGGCTCGTCCCCCGGCTGAGCGACGAACAGCGTGCGGGCGCCGCCCAGTTGCAGGCCGCACTCACCCACGGGCACCCCACGGCGCTCACCGCCGCCGACCTCACCGCACACGCGGTACGGCTCCTCGCCCAGGGCGTCGAACCGCTGGGCCTGGTCGACCGGTTGAGGTCGTACGCGTACGAGAACCGCGGCCGCTACCACACGCGCTGGCTCGGCGACCTCTGGCGCTACAGCCAGGACGCCTCGCCCGAGGTTTTCATCTCCCGCGGCTGGGACGAGTGCCTGAGCGCCCTCGACCGGCTCCAGCAGGCCCTGAGCCACCCGTCACCCGAGACCGACCCCTGCCTGGCCACGGGTGAGGGCTGGATTGCCGAGGAGGCGCTCGCCACCGGCCTGCTCTGCTTCCTGCTCTTCCCCGACGAACCCGTCACGGCCCTGCGCCGCGGAGCCTGCACCTCGGGCGACTCGGACTCCATCGCCTGCCTCGCCGGTGCCTTCGCGGGCGCTTACCTCGGCCCGGCGGCCTGGCCGACGGAGTGGGCCGACCGCATCGAGTACCAGGGCGACCTCGTGTCGCTGGGGGCGCTCTGGGACGCTTGAGCGGTGACTGAGACCCTCGCGACTCTCGACATCGACATCGATATCGACCTTGCGCCGGTGGTCGCCGAACAGCCCGACGAACTGCTGTTCGCGACCGTCTCCGGAGCGCACCTGTACGGCTTCCCCTCGCGCGACTCGGACGTCGACCTCAGGGGCGTCCACCTGCTGCCGACTGCTGAACTGATCGGGCTGCGGGAGCCGGAGGAGACCCGTTCCAGGATGTGGGACCGGGACGGCGTCGAGCTGGACCTCGTCACGCACGACCTGCGCAAGTTCGTCCGGCTGATGCTGCGCCGCAACGGCTACGTGCTGGAGCAACTGCTCTCCCCGCTGGTCGTGCACACCACTGACGCCCACCGAGAGCTGGCCGCGCTGGCCCCCGGTGTCCTCACCCGGCACCACGCCCACCACTACCGGGGCTTCGCGGCCACCCAGTGGCGGCTTTTCCAGAAGACCGGCGAACTCAAGCCGCTGCTCTACACGTTCCGCGTGCTGCTCACGGGGATCCACCTGATGCGCAGCGGCGAGGTCCAGGCCCATCTGCCCACGCTCGCGGGGGAGACCGACGCGCCCGCGTACCTGCCGGACCTCGTCGCCGCCAAGGCCGAGCACGAGCACGGGGCCGCCGACGTCGACCACGCGCGCGTGGAGAGCGATGTGGAGCGGCTGCACGGCGTGCTGGACGAGGCGCAGGCCCTATCCGCGCTGGCGGACGCCCCCGCCGCGTACGACGCCCTGCACGACCTCGTCGTACGGGTCCGGCTCACGGGCGTGGACGGCTTCGAGGGCTGAGGCGCGGCGGGTCCGTACGAGGAAGTCCTCCACGCGGGCCCGGTCCGGCTCCGGCGGCAGTGGGGAGCGGGTCGCCGCCTCGTCCGCCTCCGCCGCCAGCCGGGTCATCCGGGACTGCACCTCGGACCAGGGCACCTCGCCGTGCTTGACCGCGAGGAGTGGCGTGCGCAGCTCGCCCACGTCGAGGGTGAGTTCGCCCGTGCGCAGGAGGTCACGGCAGCTCGTCAGGAGGCGCAGCAGGTGCATCGCGTGCTTCCAGCGCGGGGCGCCGTGCTTGCGGACGTCCGCTTCGAGCTTCCTGCGCTGGGCGAGGGCATAGCGCACGAACGTTTCGTGGACCTGCCGGGACAGAAACGCCCCGCGCAGGGACAGGAGTTCACGGCCTCTGTCGTCGACGTGCTCCACCAGCGGTGAGTGCAGGCATTCCAGGATGTTCGGGTTGGCGCGCAGGGCGAGGGAGCAGAAACGCTCCAGCTCCCAGCTGAACTGTTCCTCCGCCGGGCCTTCCACATGCGTCGGCGGCTTCTCGAAGCGCCAGTACAGGGGAGTGGGGGCGAGGAAGACGCCCCTGCGGTCGGTGTCGCTGTCGTCCGTGGCCAGGCCGAAGGCGCGCGACCCCATGACACAGGCGTAGATCGTGTGGTCGCGGACCAGGGCCTCGGACTGCATGCCCGGGAGCGTACGGGGTGGATCACGCCTGGCGAACCGAATTTCCCGGTGCCTCACGGCGGCCTTCTCGGCAGGCGGGCGCCGCGCACCGGTGCGTTCCGGGCTGACTACGCTTGGGTGACGAGTCGTGTACGTACATCAGCGAGGAGCACAGCCGTGCCGGTACGAGCGGTCCGAGGCGCCGTCCAACTGGAGCGGGACGAGGCCGGACACATGGAGGAGCAGGTCAGCGAGCTGCTCACAGCCATCCTGCAGCGGAACGAGCTCACCGCGGACGACCTGATCAGCATCTGGTTCACGG
Organism: Streptomyces acidicola; assembly: GCF_009377235.1. GTDB lineage: Bacteria > Actinomycetota > Actinomycetes > Streptomycetales > Streptomycetaceae > Streptomyces > Streptomyces acidicola. The sequence continues at coordinate 44,654 of NZ_VMNX01000012.1, read as the reverse complement.
CGACACCCGACCTGCACAGCGACTTCCCGGCGGCCGCCGCCCGCAAGCTCGGCATCGCCGACGTCCCGCTGATATGCGCGCAGGAACTGGACGTGAAGGGCGCGATGCCCCGGGTCGTACGGGTCCTCGCGCACATCGAGTCCGACCGGCCGCGCGCGGAGATCGCGCACGTCTACCTCGGCGCCGCGGCCGCACTCCGCAAGGACATCGCCCAGTGAGAACCGCACTCGTCATCGGGACCGGGCTGATCGGCACCTCGGCGGCCCTGGCGCTGGCCCAGCGCGGGGTGACCGTCCACCTCACCGACCACGATCCGGAGCAGGCCCGTACGGCCGCCGCGCTCGGCGCGGGCACCGACGAGGCGCCCGACGGGCCCGTCGACCTCGCGATCGTGGCCGCGCCGCCCGCGCACGTCGCCGCGACGCTGGCCGACGCCATGCGGCGCGGTCTCGCCCGCGGCTACCTCGACGTGGCTTCCGTCAAGGGCGGACCGCGCCGTGAGCTGGAGGCTCTCGGCCTCGACCTCAGCGCGTACATCGGCACGCACCCCATGTCGGGCCGCGAGAAGTCGGGCCCTCTGGCGGCCACCGGCGACCTCTTCGAGGGCCGCCCCTGGGTGCTCACCCCCACCCGGGACACCGACACCGAGGTCCTGAACCTCGCCCTGGAGCTGGTCTCGCACTGCCGTGCCGTGCCGGTCGTCATGGACGCCGACGCCCACGACCGCGCGGTCGCCCTGGTCTCCCACATGCCGCACCTGGTGTCGAGCATGGTCGCCGCGCGCCTGGAGCACGCCGAGGAGTCCGCCGTACGGCTCTCCGGCGGAGGCATCCGTGACGTGACCCGCATCGCGGCCTCCGACCCCCCTATGTGGATCGACATCCTCTCCGCGAACCCCGGACCGGTGGCCGACCTGCTCAGCGAGTTCGCCGCCGACCTCGACGAGACCGTCCGCGCCCTGCGCGCCCTGCAGTCCTCCGACGAGGCCAAGCGCCGTGAGGGCACCACCGGCATCGAGGACGTCCTGCGCCGCGGCAACGCCGGCCAGATCAGGGTGCCCGGCAAGCACGGTTCCGCTCCGCGGGTCTACGAGGTCGTGGCAGTACTGATCGACGACCAGCCGGGCCAGCTGGCCCGCATCTTCGCCGACGCGGGCATGGCCGGGGTCAACATCGAGGACGTACGGATCGAGCATGCGACGGGGCAGCAGGCCGGTCTGGTGCAGTTGATGGTGGAGCCGAGGGCGGTGCCGGTGCTGACGGCGGCGTTGCGGGAGCGGGGGTGGGCACTCCGCCAGTAGTGCGGGGTGCCTTGATGTCGGCGGTCGGAGGCCGCCGCAGCAGTCCCGAAGCCTGGGAGGCGCCCCTGGCGCCGAGCGGTGCGAGGGCGGCGTCGAGGGTTGGTCGTACGGATCGAGCATGCGACGGGGCAGCAGGCCGGTCTGGTGCAGTTGATGGTGGAGCCGAGGGCGGTGCCGGTGCTGACGGCGGCGTTGCGGGAGCGGGGGTGGGCACTCCGCCAGTAGGGCACGCGAACGATACGGTCGTGGGGCCCCTGGGTACGGCCAGATGAGCGACGCGCACCCAGTACCCTTGTCCGGGGCACCTAAGCGGCGCCGCTTAGCGCCCCCTCCACCACCCCGGACCAGGAAAGGTGCCCCCACAGTGGAACGCGCCGCAGTGATTGTCGCCATCGACGGCCCCTCCGGCACGGGCAAGTCGAGCACCTCGAAGGCCGTCGCCACGCAGCTCGGGCTGAGCTACCTGGACACCGGCGCCCAGTACCGGGCGATCACCTGGTGGATGGTGAACAACGGGATCGACATAGACGACCCCTCGGCGATCGCCGCCGTGGCCGGCAAGGCGGAGATCGTCTCCGGGACCGATCCGTCCGCGCCGAGCATCACCGTGGACGGGACGGATGTGGCCGGTCCGATCCGTACGCAGGAGGTCACCTCCAAGGTCAGCGCGGTCAGCGCGGTGCCCGAGGTGCGTACCCGGATCACCGAGCTCCAGCGGTCGATCGCGGCCGGCGCGGAGAACGGCATCGTCGTCGAGGGCCGTGACATCGGCACCACCGTGCTGCCGGACGCCGACCTGAAGATCTTCCTCACCGCCTCTTCGGAGGCCCGCGCCGCCCGCCGCAACGGTGAGCTCAAGGGCGCCGACGTCAACGCCACCCGCGAGGCGCTGCTCAAGCGGGACGCCGCCGACTCCAGCCGCAAGACCTCGCCGCTCGCCAAGGCGGACGACGCGGTCGAGGTGGACACCTCGGACCTCACGCTCCAGCAGGTCATCGAGTGCGTGGTCACCCTCGTCGAGGAGAAGCGGGCGGGGAAGTGACCGGGGCACCTTCCGAACGCGGGGCCGAGGTCGGGCGCCGTATCGGCGTCGGCCTGATGTACGGGCTGTGGAAGCCGCGTGTGCTCGGCGCCTGGAAGGTGCCCGCGACCGGCCCGGTGATCCTCGCCGTCAACCACTCGCACAACATCGACGGCCCGATGGTCATCGGCGTGGCGCCCCGGCCGTCGCACTTCCTGGTCAAGAAGGAGGCGTTCGTCGGCCCGCTCGACCCCTTCATGCGCGCCGTCGGACAGCTGAAGGTGGACCGTTCGACCGCCGACCGCACGGCCATCACCCAGGCGCTCGGCGTCCTGGAGAACGGCGGTGTTCTCGGCATCTTCCCCGAGGGCACCCGCGGCGAGGGCGACTTCGCCTCCCTGCGCGCCGGGCTCTCGTACTTCGCGGTCCGCAGCGGCGCCCCGATCGTGCCGGTCGCGGTGCTGGGAAGTTCTGAGAAGCCAGGCCGGTTGATAAAGGCGCTGCCCCCGCTGCGCCACCGCATCGACGTCGTCTTCGGCGACCCGTTCGAGGCGGACGACGGCAGTGGGCGGCGCACGCGCAAGGCGCTCGACGAGGCGACCGAGCGCATCCAGAAGCAGCTCTCCGGGCACCTGGAAAATGCCAGGCGGCTCACCGGCCGCTGAACCACACTTGAGTAGTGGATCACCCGCACACCGGAGCGTTCCACCGATCACCACGATGAACGAGGTACCGACTTCATGAACGACCACATCCCCTCCGACGGCTCGGGCGAGTACGAGCACGAGCACGGAGAGCTTGGCGACGCCGAGTACGCGGAGTTCATGGAGCTCGCCGCCGAAGAGGGCTTCGACATCGAGGACGTCGAGGGCGCCATCGAGGCGGCCGGGCACGGACCGCTGCCCGTCCTCGCCGTCGTCGGCCGCCCGAACGTCGGCAAGTCGACATTGGTGAACCGCATCATCGGCCGCCGTGAGGCGGTCGTCGAGGACAAGCCGGGCGTCACCCGCGACCGTGTCACGTACGAGGCCGAGTGGGCGGGCCGCCGCTTCAAGGTCGTCGACACCGGCGGCTGGGAGCAGGACGTCATGGGTATCGACGCCTCCGTCGCCGCCCAGGCCGAGTTCGCGATCGAGGCGGCCGACGCGGTCGTGTTCGTCGTCGACGCCAAGGTCGGCGCCACGGACACCGACGAGGCCGTCGTACGGCTGCTGCGCAAGGCCGGCAAGCCCGTCGTCCTGTGCGCGAACAAGGTCGACGGCCCGAGCGGTGAGGCCGACGCGTCGTACCTGTGGTCCCTCGGGCTCGGCGAACCGCACCCGGTGTCCGCGCTGCACGGCCGCGGTACCGGCGACATGCTGGACGCCGTCCTGGAGGCGCTGCCCGAGGCGCCCGCGCAGACCTTTGGCACCGGGCTCGGCGGCCCACGCCGTATCGCCCTCATCGGCCGCCCGAACGTCGGCAAGTCCTCGCTGCTGAACAAGGTGGCGGGCGAAGAGCGCGTAGTCGTCAACGAACTGGCGGGCACCACCCGCGACCCGGTCGACGAGCTCATCGAACTTGGCGGCGTCACCTGGAAGTTCGTCGACACGGCGGGCATCCGCAAGCGCGTCCACCTCCAGCAGGGCGCCGACTACTACGCCTCGCTGCGCACCGCGGCGGCCGTGGAGAAGGCCGAGGTCGCGGTCATCCTGATCGACGCCGCCGAGTCCATCTCCGTACAGGACCAGCGCATCGTCACGATGGCCGTGGAGTCCGGGCGGGCGATGGTCATCGCGTACAACAAGTGGGACACCCTCGACGAGGAGCGCCGCTACTACCTGGAGCGGGAGATCGAGACCGAGTTCGGCCAGGTCGCGTGGGCGCCCCGGGTCAACGTCTCGGCGCGCACCGGGCGGCACATGGAGAAGCTGGTCCCGGCGATCGAGTCGGCCCTGGCGGGCTGGGAGACCCGGGTCCCGACGGGCCGCCTCAACGCGTTCCTCGGTGAGCTGGTCTCCGCCCACCCGCACCCGATCCGGGGCGGTAAGCAGCCGCGCATCCTCTTCGGCACCCAGGCGGGCACCAAGCCGCCGCGGTTCGTGCTCTTCGCCTCGGGCTTCATCGAGGCCGGCTACCGGCGCTTCGTCGAGCGGCGGCTGCGCGAGGAGTTCGGCTTCGAGGGGACGCCGATCCATATCTCGGTGCGGGTGCGCGAGAAGCGCGGCAAGAAGAAGTGACGTCCGCGTAACGGTGACGACGAGGAGGGCGGCCTCCTCAAGGCGTCCGGGAGATCCGGGGACCTTGAGGAGGCCGCCCTCCTCGTGTGTCAGTGGCCCCGGCGTGGGCCCGGCGGCAGCGCGGCCGGGATGTGGTGCATGCCGGTGTGCCCGGTGGGCATCCGTCCGACCGGCTGCCACACGGACGTCACCGGGGCCGCGGAGCCCTGCTGCCGGGTGCCCTGCTGGGGGGCGAAGTGGCCGGTCGCGTGCGGGGCCGCGCCATGGCGGCCGCCGTACACCCCCGACTGGTACGCACCGTACGAGCCGGTGCCGTGCGAGGAGTTGCCGAAGAAGGACTGGAACCCCAGGTCCTCCTCGCCGTGACGGTCGCCGGGCAGTGCCCGGTAGGACTTGACCCACTCGGCGTAGAGAGCGTCGTAGATCGGCGTGGCCGAGGGGCCCTGGGCCGGCCGCAAGGACGGACTCGGCTGGTAGGCGTGGCGGCGGGGAACGTCGTATGCGTGCACGTCTGTGCCAACGACGTCATGGCCCAACGGATGCGGCCGTTAGGCCGAATTGGAAAGGCCCCGGTCCAGCGCCCCGTCGGGGGCGCGGGCCATGAACGACCCGCACGCGACCGACGAGCGGACCCTTCACGGTCCCCGAAGCGGAGCGTTCACGTGCCGGCCAGCGGGAGCGTCGCCGCCACCAGCTTCCCGTTCGCCGCGGCCTTGTCGAGCGCGTCGCGCAGCAGGTCCTCGCGGGGCTGGCGGCCGATGGAACCGACCGGGGCCGCGAACAACAGCACCTGCTGGTGCTTGTTGGCGGCCGCGCGCCAGCTGTCGGCGACCTGGAGCGCCTGGTGGGCCTGCCACCAGGCGACCGGCTGGCCGCCGTCCGCGCCCGGCTGGAGGATGGCGTGCAGCTGTCCCATGGCGAGCAGCACGGACCAGCCGTGCAGCACCGACGGGACCGAGTCGATCTCGGTCAGCGGCATGAAGCCCTGCTCGATGAGCAGCGGCAGGAAGTCGTCGCCCGTCGTGGTCGTGCCGGGGCGGGCGATGGGGGCGGTCGGTTCGACGACGAGCGCCGGGTGCAGCTCGCCGTTGATCAGGACGAGTCCGCTGGTGACACCGAGCACGGCCTGCTCGGGCACGGCCTTGGCGGCGCCCCCGTCGGCCGAGATGGACCGGACGGCGCCCTGCAGCTGCTCCTCGGTGACCTGGACGACCTGCGAGGGCAGACAGGTGGCGTGGGCGAAGGCGAGGACGGCGGTCTCGTCGCCGATGAACAGCACGGTGCTGGTGCGCTCCTGCTCGGAGTCGCCCGGGGTGCGGCAGGACGTGCAGTCATAACTGCCGGGGGCGTTCTCTCCGGCGAGCAGCCGGTCTGCTTCTTCGTCGCCGATCTCGGCGCGTACGTCGTCGCTGACGTCGAGCATGCGCGGCACGGGTGGCTCCTCGGGATGTGATGAGGGCGACAGCCGGGTGGCTCCCGGCCCATGAGCGCGGGTGGCTCCCGGCTCATGAAAAGGACAACGGGCGATCTGTGGCCGGAGTCACGCCCGGGAGCGAACGGAATCGAACCATCCGAAGCGCAGCGTGAAACCGCGGGCGGAACCTGTCACTCCACGGCAAGTGCTTTGATTTCCAAGGAAGTTACGGCGGTGAAGTGGGTCACAGATCGCCAGAGATCGTGGTTGACAAATCCCGAAATCAGGCAATGAAGTGGGTGTCCGAAAATGGACGGTACCCGTGGTAACGGTGAACTGGCCTCGAACGACAGGGCGTTGCTTGATGGCGGGCCGCCGGGCTCCCTAGATTCCTCGGCCGAGTGCAACGAGCACCGCTCGGGTCGTCCGCCGGCCGCAGCACAGTCAGTTCCTCAGTACCACCGCCGGCGGACGGGGCGGAGTACGACGACCGCGTCCGTGCGTGGGGAGTCGTAGGCCGCCTTGGGGGATCCCGGGTCCTGCGAGAGGGAACTACATGTCCGCATGTGCCGACAACACCCACGACAGCACGCGCAAGACGCGAACGACGCGTACGACGGCGGTCCTCGCCGGGGCAGCACTGCTGGCCCCGCTGGGCCTCCTCGCCGCCGGCGGTGACGCCGTCGCGGCGGACAGCGGAGTCTGGGACCGCATCGCCCAGTGCGAGAGCGGAGGGAACTGGCACATCAACACCGGCAACGGCTACTACGGCGGACTCCAGTTCGCCGCGTCCACCTGGCGCGCGTACGGCGGCACGGCCTACGCGGCCACCGCCGACAAGGCATCCAAGGCCCAGCAGATCGCGATCGCCACGAAGGTCCAGCGCGGTCAGGGATGGGGCGCCTGGCCCACCTGTTCGGCCCGCGCCGGGGCGTCCGGCGGGGCGCCCGCCGCGCCGTCCACCGGCTCGGCGTCCGGAGAGTCCGCCAAGTCGGCCTCGCCCGCGCAGTCGTCGAAGACACCGGCTCGCTCGTCGGGACACACCGGCCGCGGCACGTCCCGCGGTGGCGACTACACGGTGAGCAGCGGTGACACGCTGAGCGGCATCGCCGCCCGGCACGGGACCACCTGGCAGCGGATCTACGCCGCCAACAGGGCCGTCATCGGTGGTGATCCCAACTTGATCGTGCCCGGGCAGCGGCTCGACATCTGAGCCAACTCCCCGTCCCGGGCACGGGGTCCCGACCGGCGCGCCGGTCGGGACCCTCGGCGTTGTCGCGAGGCCGTACCGCGACGGACAGGGTGCACGGTCCGCTGATGGAGTTGCACGATGCCCGCTGCGAGCCGACCCTGAAAGCACCGGGCGCGCACGGCCCGGACCGACAGCCGGTGGTGAGCCAGATGGTTCTCGGGAGCTACCTCAGGGGGAGGAGCGGACGGCTGGGGGCACTGACCGCGGGGGCGGTCCTCGCCCTCGCCCTCACGGGATGCGGCGAGGGCGGCAAGGGCGACAGCGCCGCGTCCGTCCGTATGGCGGACAGGACCACGAGCGTCGTGGCGACGCCCAGCGCGAGTCCGAGCGCGGCCCAACCGGCCGACCCCGGTGCGGCCAAGAAGGAGATCACGGCGAACTGGGAGAAGTTCTTCAACTCCCACACGTCGAAGAAGGACCGGCAGGCCGTCCTGGAGAACGGCAAGATGATGGGGCCGGTCCTCGACGCCCTCAGCCGCGTCGAGCGCGGACGGCAGATCTCGGCGAAGGTCACGAAGGTCGAGTTCACCTCGGCGACCGACGCGAAAGTGACGTACTCGCTGCTCATGAAGGGTGCCACCGTCCTGCCGAACGCGAAGGGCACCGCGGTCGAGCAGAACGGCACCTGGAAGGTGTCCGTCAAAACGCTGTGCGGACTGATCAAGCTGAGCGGCCAGCGGTCCGTCCCGGGCTGCTGAGTGCGTCTGCGGTCGAAAGGTTCCCCGTATCGCCTACCGATCGGGCAACCGTTCCAGCACAAGTTGATGATGAAGCCCAACCAAGTGCGGGGTTCCCGGGTCCAACCATCTGCTAGGCGGATGAGACCAGGGAAACAGGGGGTTCGGGGGACATGCATATCTCTTTCCTGATACACAACGCATACGGCATCGGGGGGACGATCCGGACCACGTACAACCTCGCGAACGCTCTGGCCGAGCAGCACGACGTCGAGGTCGTCTCGGTCTTCCGGCACCGCGACGAACCGGTCTTCACGCCCGGCCCGCGGGTCCGCGTGCGCCACCTCGTCGACGTCCGCCCGGACGGCGCCGACGCCGAGGATCCGGATCTGGGCCGCCCGGCGCGCGTCTTCCCGCGCGCGGAGGGCCGTTACGAGCAGTACAGCGCCCTCACGGACCGGCGTATCGCCGAGCACCTCGCCACGGTCGAGGCGGACGTGGTCGTCGGCACCAGGCCGGGCCTGAACGTGCACCTGGCGCGGGAGACCCGCCGTGGCCCGGTCCGTGTCGGCCAGGAGCACCTCACGCTCGACAGCCACCCAGCGGCCCTGCGCGCCACGCTGCGCGGCCTCTACCCGCGCCTCGACGCGGTCACCACGACCACTCAGGCCGACGCCCGCGCGTACCGCGACAGGATGCGGCTGCCCGGTGTCCGGGTGCAGGGCGTGCCCAACCCGGTGCCGCGGCCGGGCATCGACCCCGCGGACGGCTCCGGCAAGTGGGTCGTCGCGGCCGGACGGCTGGCCCCCGTCAAGCGGTACGACCTGCTGATCAGGGCCTTCGACACGGTACGCACCCAGCGGCCCGACTGGCGCCTGCGGATCTACGGAGGCGGCAAACAGAAGGACAAACTCCGCGAGCTGATCGACCGGATGGGCCTCTACAACCACGTCTACCTCATGGGTCCGGCCAACCCCATCGAGCCGGAGTGGGCCAAGGGCTCCATCGCCGCCGTCACCTCCAGCATGGAGTCCTTCGGCATGACGATCGTCGAGGCCATGCGCTGCGGCCTGCCAGTCGTCTCCACGGACTGCCCGCACGGGCCCGGCGAGATCATCGACAACGGCGTCGACGGGCGTCTCGTCGAGGTCGGCAACGTCCAGGCCATCGCCGAGGGCCTGCTCGAACTGATCAACGACGACGCGCTGCGGCAGCGGATGGCGCACGCGGCGCTCAAGGACTCCGAACGCTTCGATCCGTCCCGCATCGCCGAGCACCACGAGTCGCTCTTCTCCGCACTGCTCGCCGGTGGCGGGAACTCGCCGGGCGGGCGGACGCGCGGTTCGCTGCACCGCACCCGGGCAGCGCTGCTCGCCGGCGCGTACGCCGTACGGGACGCGGGTCGCACCGCTTTCGGGAAGGGACGCACCGCATGACGACGCCGGCTCCCACCGCAGCGAACCAGCACCTCCACGAGGCCCCCGTCCCGGGTCCGCGTGCCGACTGCGTCGCCGACTCCGCGGGCGGCCTCACCTTCGACGTCACCGACAGCGGCGAGTCCGCGCCCGCCCATCTCCTCCTGAGGCTCCGCGACAGCGAGCAGGAGGTGCGCCTGCCCCTCACTCCGGCCGCCGACGGCCGCCTCAGGGCCGCCCTGCCCAGCAGCGTCGAGCTCCCCGAGGGCCGCTGGGACGTGTACGTTCAGGTGTCCGACGACGAGCCGCGCCGCCTGGCGCCCGGCGTCAACGACCTGCGCGCCCTCGTCGACCGCGTGCCCGACGGCTCCCACGGGCACGTCGCCGCCCGCGTCCCGTACTCGACCAGGTACGGCAACCTCACCGTCCGCAGCTGGCTGCGCGCCCCGCACGCCGAGGCGGGCGAAATCCTCGTGGACAAGGACGAGCTGAGCGTCAAGGCGCGGGTGTACGGCACCGGGCTGGCGCCGGACGCGTACGTCGAGCTGGTGGCCAGGAAGGCACCGGAGGCTGTCGTGCGCGCCGGTCTCACCGCCGACCGGTCCGAGTTCCGCTTCACCGTGCCGTACCGGGCTCTCCGCCCCGGCCTGTGGGACCTGTGGCTCCGGCCGGACGGGGTGACCGGACCCCGGGTACGGATCGCGCGCCTCCTCGACGACATCGCCGACAAGAAGCCGATCTTCACCTACCCGAAGGCGACCCTGGAGACCGAGTACGGCCCGGTCCTGGCGGGGCCGTATTACACGGGGGACAACGACCTCGCGGTGAAGGTGGCCGCGGTCGAGTGACGCGCCCGGCCGGCCGCGCCCGCTACTGCTCGACGACGAGGAGGCCGTCGCCACGTCCCATCGCCGCCCGGCGTCCTGGGCCTGCGCCTAACTGTGTATTGCCTGTGCGGCGCGGGCTTCCCGGGAACACCGGTAATCGGAAAGAAATGCGGTCTCCGTGCGATCGGCGGCCCGTTTTCCGAGGTGCTATTCGAGACGGCGTCATGTCGGCCGGGAATTACGTACGACAGCGGGCGTGACACGTACGGAACCGCTCGTACGTGTGACGCGGTTCGGCCGTAACGCGTGTCGTGGTCCTGTGACACAAGTGTGACCGCAGGGGAACAGTGACCCTCTGCCACACCCGTCCCGGCCGGTGCGGTGGAACGCCTCCGCGGGCCCGGGCTTCCGTGCGCGCGGGGCGCCGCCTAACGTGGCCGTCATGGCACCCATCCCCACTCCGCCCCCGGAGCCCCAGGACAGTCCGGACACCTACGTCGGCCTTGAGGCGAGCAGCGCCGAGCGCCGCGCCCGGGAGCACGGCTGGTCCACGGTCCGGTCGCTGCCGCCGGGCGCGATCATCACCATGGAGTACCGCGTGGGCCGGCTGAACTTCGAGGTCAGGGACGGCCGTGTGACGCGCTGCTGGAAGGGCTGAGACAAGCTGAGGGACCACAGGCGAAGGCCCGGCCCCCCGAGGGAGCCGGGCCTTCGTCGTGCGCTGAGGTCGGCGGAGTGAGGTTGTGTGTACCGGCCCCGCTGTCTCGTGGCTGTCTCGTGTCAGCCGCCCGCGACGGGGCGCGCCGACGTCGTGCTCCGTGGTGCCCGGTCGGAGTGCGGCGGACGGCGGCTGCCGGCCGGGGTGACCGGGATGCGTTCCGAACGTGTGGAGTGCGGCCCCGACGACAGGTGCAGCGGCGGCCGGGCGGACCGTGCCGCGACGGAGGTGTCGCGGGCCGTGGCCGGGTCCTGGGCGGGCGAACGCAGCGGGGAGGCACCCACGGACGCCGTCGCCGACGGGAGCCCGCCCGCCGGAGCGGGGCCGAGCGCGGGAGAGGCGGCCGGAGCGCTCTGACGTGCCCACCAGGCGTCCCGCAGCGACAGGATCCATGCCTCGGCGCGCGCGATGAGCGGCTCGAACCAGGGCAGCGCCAGCAGGATCAGCAGACCGGCGGCCCAGCCCAGCAGGACGTCGCTCAGCCAGTGTGTGCCGAGGTAGACCGTGGTCAGGCCCACGCCGAGCGAGGTCACGGCGGACAGCGCCGACAGCCAGCGCCGGGCTCTCGGCGTGGAGGCCAGATAGGCGAGGATGCCCCAGGTCACGACGGCGTTCGCGGTGTGGCCCGAAGGAAATATGTCGCCGCCCAGCCACATCTCGTTCGAGCCGATCGAGGTCGCGTAGTGCGGTCCGAGGCGGCCCATGCCGAGCTTCGCGGCGCCGACCGTGACGTTCAGCAGCAGCAGTGACACGCCCAGCGCGAGCAGCGGGCGCAGGGTGTGCTGCCGCCAGGAGCGCCAGCCCAGCCAGGCCGCCACCATCACGGCGGTGGGGCCGCGCTGCCCGAGGACCACGTAGTAGTCCAGGAACGCGTGGACCTCCGGCCACTGCTGGTACGGCCGGAAGAACATGAGCTGCCAGTCGAGGCGGACCAGCCACGAGGTGATGAGCACGGCCCACACGATGGCCGCGTAGAAGGCCAGGGTGGCGGCGAAGAGCACCACCCTGTGCCGGCTCATCACGGGCACATCGATGTGGGCCGGTCGTTCCGGCTCACGGTCCAGCCGCGCGAAGACCCGCTCAAGGCGGGTCAGGAAACGTTCGGTACACACTCAATCGACGTTACAGCGAGTGAGCTCTGTCCCGGCCCGAATCACTCGCTTTGTGATGACGATGTGATGTGGGATTGCTCTCAGGGTGACGTTTATTTTCGTGGAATCCGTAATCAGCGGGAGGCGCCGCCTTCAATTCCGCTGATCTTTCGGCGTCCTGGTTTTATGGCTATTTTGGATTCGTTCACCGAATGCTGGTGTGGAATTCGCCGTCCGCTCACGGAGTGTTGGCCGACGGACGCCGGGAGGGTCAGGGCGGACCGGAGCCGCTCAGCCAGAACGCCCCGTAGAGTGCGGACGCCACGGCGATTCCCCCGAGAACCGTCCCTGACCTGGTCGTACGCAGCCCGGCCAGGACCCTGGCGAGCGGCAGCAGCAGAGGGAAGGCGGGCATCAGCAGGCGCGGTTTCGAGCCGAAGTAGCCGGACGCGCCCAGGGCGAGCGCGACCACGACGCCCGTGTACACCGGCAGCGGGAGCGGCTGCCGCTGCCGGACGCACACCACGTACAGCCAGATCACCAGCGCGACACCGAGGACCAGCCCGACGCCGGCGAGTGCCAACGGGAACGACGTGAACCTGCCGGCGACGAACCGGGCGAAGGCGTAGCCCCCGTCGAAACCGTTGCGCCAGCCCGCCTGCACGTCCAGATACCCGAACGGGCCCCTGTCCGTGTGGTGCCCCACCCACAGCACGTAGCCGGCGGCGCCGAGCGGCGCGAGCAGCATGCCGAGGGCGCGCCGCCACATGGGGGCGCCGTCCGGTTCTCCCGCGCTCCACTCTCGCACGAACGAGGGAGCGAGCGCCGCCGCCCACACCGCCGCGGCCACCGCGAGGCCCACCGGGCGGGTCAGCCCGGCGAGCGCGGCGAGCGTGCCCGCGGTGACCCAGCGGCCGGTCAGGACCGCGTACAGCGCCCACGCGGCGAGGGCGGTGAACAGTGACTCGGTGTACGCCATCGACTGCACGATCCCGATCGGCAGCACGGCCCACAGCAGCACCGCGCAGATCCCTGTCCGGCGCCCGTACACGTGGTCCGCGACGGCGAAGATCCCCCAGGCCGCGGCCAGCGAGGCGAGCGTGCTGACGACGAGGCCCGCGTCCGCGTACGCCAGCCGGGTCACCGCCGACACGGCCCGCTCCAGCCAGGGCAGCAGCGGGAAGAAGGCGAGGTTCGAGTGGACGTCGCCGTTCGGGAGGCGGACCTCGTAGCCGTAGCCCAGGTCCGCGACCCTGACGTACCAGAGCGAGTCCCAGCGGGCGGTCAGCAGGGTGTACGCGCTCTTGTCGCGTGCCGCGCTCCACACGGCGAGGGTGACGAGGCCCAGGGCACGCACGGCGGCGTACCCGAGGAGGGCGGGGGCGGCCCTTCCGAGGAGGGGTGGCGCCGGGCGCGTTGCAAGGTCGGTCACGCGCTCGATTATCAAGGCCACCCGGAACCGGGCGGCCATTTCGGGCGTGGTGAACCGTGACGGGCGAGCGGAGCGTGGCGCACGCCACACGGTGTCCGAACGTTCCATGAGAGGTCCACCACGCGCCACTGGCGTGTTCTCGCGTACCCTGACGGCTCACTCGCCTTTGTTCGGGCCCTGTCGTCGAAGTGCCGTCGTCCGCCCGGAGGGCGGGCCGCCAGACGTCGCGCGGCAGGCGGCACTTCGACGACAGGGCCCAGGCCCGGGACACCGCTCCTCCCGGGCCGAGCCGCCGGGGAGTCCCCACCCCGCGGCCCCGCCGAGCGCGAGGGATCATCTGGGAGGTACGTACATGTCCGGGACGACCACGGCCGCTGCGCGGTGCCGTCGGGCGGCCGGAAACGGTGCCAACCGCTGGGTCGTCCTCGTCGTCCTCTGCGCCAGCCTGTTGCTGGTCGCTGTCGACGCCACCGTGCTGCACGTCGCGGTGCCGGCCGTCACGGAGGACCTCAAGCCCAGCGGCGTCGAACTGCTCTGGATCGTCGACGTCTATCCCCTCGTCTGTGCCTCGCTGCTGATCCTCTTCGGCACGCTGGGCGACCGGATCGGCCGCAGACGGGTCCTTCTCCTCGGCTACGGGCTCTTCGGTGTCGCCTCGGGCCTGGCGGCCGTCGCCGAGAACGCCTCGATGCTGATCGGGGCCCGGGCGCTGCTCGGTGTCGGCGGCGCCATGATCATGCCGGCGACGCTGTCGATCCTGCGGCAGGTGTTCCCCGACCGGCGCGAGCGCGCGCTGGCGATCGGCGTCTGGACCGGCGTGGCCGCGGTCGGCGCCGCCGTCGGCCCCCTGCTCGGCGGTTTCCTGCTGGAGCACTTCTGGTGGGGCTCTGTCTTCCTCGTCAACATCCCGCTGATGCTCGTCAGCCTGCCGGTCGGGCGCCTGCTGCTGCCCGAGTCGACCGGCGACCGGAACGGGCCCTGGGACGTGGTGGGCGCGCTGATGGCCGCCGCCGGTCTCTTCGGCCTCGTCCTCGGTGTGAAGCGGCTCGGCAGCGGGGACAGCCCGTTCGACCTGTACACGCTGCTTCCCCTGGTGCTGGGCGCCGGGCTGCTGGCCGCGTTTGTACGGCGGCAGAAGCGGCGCACGTACCCCCTGGTGGACCTGCGGATGTTCGCGCGCCCCGCGTTCAGCACGTCCGTCGGCTGCATCGTGCTCGCGATGCTCGCGCTGGTGGGTCTGGAACTGATCGCGGCGCAGTACCTGCAACTGGTGCTGGGGTTGTCCCCGCTGGAGACCGGCCTGCGGATGCTGCCGCTCACGATCGCGGCCATGGCGGCCGGGCTGCTCGGAGCGCAGATGCTGCGCCGCTTCGGGCCCCGCCGCATGGTCTCCGTGGGCTTCTGCCTCACGGCGGGCGCGGTCGTCCTGCTGACCGTGATGGGTACCCACGACAACCCCGCCCTGCTGCTCGTCGGCTTCGTCCTGCTCGGCTTCGGCCTGGAGACGACGCTCTTCGGGGCTTACGAGTCGATGCTCAGCGAGGCGCCCCAGACCCAGGCGGGCGGGGCCGCGGCCATCGGCGAGACGTCGTACCAGCTCGGCGCGGGCATCGGTATCGCCCTGCTCGGCAGCGTGATGAACGCGGCGTACACCCCCGGACTCTCCGGTGTGCCCGGCGTCCCGGAGTCGGCCTCGATGGCGGCCGGGCACTCGCTGGGCGAGGCGTACCAGGTGGCCGGGCGGCTGGGCGGTTCGTCGGGCGAGGCGCTGCGCCATGCCGCGCGGGACTCCTTCGTGCACGGACTGCATGTGACCTTGCTGGTCAGCGCGGCGTTGCTGCTGCTGGGCGCGGCGATGGCGCTGCGGTTGCCGCGGGTCATGGAGTGCGGGGCGTCCGCGGCGGGATCGGCGGACGTCGCCCCGGTGCCCGCGCCTCGGGAGGCGAACACGAAGGTGCGGGCGGAGTCGTCCGTGAGCTGACTGCCTTGAGGCGAGCTGACCGCCTTGCGGGCGTGGGGGACCACAGCCGCACCGTCGGCTGCTCGCCGTTGCGGCGGAAAGAAGTGTCGTCGTAACGTCGGCGTCGACGCTGGACTAGCGCTGCTAGTTTTCCTGAGCCGGAGGCCGCCCGATGACCGCTTCCCCCAAGCTGCCGCCCTTCGACCCCGCCGATCCGCTCGGTATCGACGAACTGCTGGACGCGGAGGATCTCGCCGTCCGGGACACCGTGCGCAGGTGGGCCGTGCGGCGGGTACTGCCCGACGTTGCCGACTGGTACGAGAAGGGCGAGTTGCCCGGGATTCGTGAGCTGGCGCGGGAGCTGGGGGAGCTCGGCGCCCTCGGGATGTCCCTCAGCGGGTACGGGTGTGCCGGCGCCAGCGCCGTGCAGTACGGCCTGGCCTGTCTGGAGCTGGAGGCGGCCGACTCGGGAATCCGGTCCCTGGTCTCCGTCCAGGGGTCCCTCGCCATGTACGCCATCCACCGGTTCGGCAGCGAGGAGCAGAAGCAGACATGGCTGCCGCGTATGGCCTCCGGTGAGGTCATCGGGTGCTTCGGGCTGACCGAGCCGGACCACGGATCCGACCCCGCGTCGATGCGCACGTACGCGGGGCGTGACGGCGGGGACTGGGTGCTGAGCGGGCGGAAGATGTGGATCACCAACGGGTCCGTCGCCTCGGTCGCCGTGGTCTGGGCGCAGACCGAGGAGGGGATCCGCGGGTTCGTCGTACCGACGGACCGACCCGGGTTCGCCGCGCCCGAGATCCGGCACAAGTGGTCCCTGCGGGCGTCCGTCACGAGTGAGCTGATCATGGATGACGTGCGGTTGCCCGCGGATGCGGTACTGCCCGGGGCCGTCGGACTCAAGGGGCCGCTGAGCTGCCTGTCCCACGCCCGGTACGGGATCGTGTGGGGTGCGATGGGGGCGGCGCGGGCCTGTTTCGAGGCCGCCGTGGACTACGCGAGGACGCGGGAGCAGTTCGGGAAGCCGATCGGCGGGTTCCAGCTCACCCAGGCCAAGCTCGCCGACATGGCGGTCGAGCTGCACAAGGGGATTCTGCTCGCCCATCACCTGGGGCGGCGGATGGACGCGGGACGGCTGCGTCCGGAACAGGTCAGCTTCGGCAAGCTGAACAACGTACGGGAGGCCATGGAGATCTGCCGTACCGCCCGGACGATCCTCGGTGCCAACGGGATCTCCCTGGAGTATCCGGTCATGCGGCACGCCACCAACCTGGAGTCCGTGCTCACCTACGAAGGCACCGTCGAGATGCACCAGCTGGTGCTGGGTAAGGCGCTCACCGGCCTCGACGCGTTCCGGTGATCCCCCCACCGGAATGCGGGGCGGCGCGGGTGAGCCGCCCTGCTCAGCTCTGGTTGAAGAAACCGCCCGACTGACGGCCCGCGGGCTCGCCGCTGACGATCTCCGTGTCCGCCGGGGTCAGCAGGAACACCCGGGTCGAGACCCGCTCGATCGAACCGCGCAGACCGAAGATCAGGCCGGCCGCGAAGTCGACGACACGCTTGGCGTCGGCGGGCTCCATGCTCGTGAGGTTCATGATGACCGGGACCCCGTCCCGGAAGAGCTCGCCGATCTGCCGGGCGTCCCGGAAGCTGTCCGGGGTGACCGTGCCGATTCGGCGACCCTTGTCGTGGGCGGACTCGGACGCGACCTTCACACGCGGGTCGGTGACCCAGGCATCGCCGGACTCCTGCCCCTCGGCGTAGTCGTCGTCGTAGTAACGCTCGTCATCGTTGTCGTCGACGAGGCCAAGCCAGGCACTCGCCTTGCGCACCGATCCCATGGACGCCTCCTCTCACAGCGGTCATTCTTGCTTTCCGCACCCCTATCGTCGTCCATGATGCGGATGGCGCGCCAAGTGATTGGACACCGCGCTGGGGTTTCGTGACGGTACTGGTGCAGAACCCGTTCGTCGAGAGCCCGTGTGTCCCAAGGGCTGTGCTGTGCATGGCTGCTGACTGTGAGTGAAATAATATTTGTTTCGGCGGACGGGTGATGAGCAGCGCGTACGGGTGAATGACGCGGCCGGCCGGTCCGATGTGGCGACCGAGGTTCTCGCTTCCGCTGCCCCCGAGGGGTTTGTGTGTGAAGGCATGGCGCCGGGGCGTGAGGCGGAACGCGGAGGCGAGAACGGAGAACGCCGAAGAAGCCCGTCGTGAGCGGGCGAGCAGGGGGTCAGCTCAACAGGACGAGGACCACACTCGACCGAAGTCGATGTGGGAGCGCGTGACCAGCCACTGCTGCGGATGCATGGGCACAAGTGGAACAGGCATCCGTTTCCGCGTCAACCGATCTGAGACAGGCCGCTCACATCATGGACAGCCTTGACAGTGAACAGAAACATCCCCGTACTCTCCAGGGACGGCCCTGCTGAGGGGCTAGGCCGTACGGCGTCCTCTTGACGCCCCCGTGTGAAGGCACCCCGTGTTCGACTCGACGCATCGCGGAGCCTTCACATGCCCTCTTCCCGTACCGCCATCTCCGGACCGCAGAACGCGGCGCCCTCACTCGTCATCGTCGGCGCCGGGCCGCGGGGGACCGGTGTCCTGGAGCGGATCGCCGCCAACGCCCCCGAGCTGTACGCCGGTTCCGCGCTCGACGTGCACCTGGTGGACCCGTACCCACCGGGCGGTGGCCGTATCTGGCGGCCGGACCAGTCGCCGTTGCTGTGGATGAACTCCGAGGCCCAGGACGTCACCATGTTCACCGACGACACGGTGGACATGGCCGGACCGGTACGCCCGGGACCCACCCTGCACGAGTGGGCGGCCGTGGGTGGACGCACCTTCGCCGACCGGCAACTTCAGGGCGCGTACCTGGCCTGGGTGTACGAGCAGACTGTCGCCGCCCTGCCGCCGGGCATCCGCGTCCACCGGCACACCCGGCGCGCCCTGCGGGTGAGCGGACCGCGCGAGGGGCGCCAGCAGGTGTGGCTGGAGGGCCGGCCCCGGCCGCTGCCCGCCGACCTCGTGGTGCTCACGCTGGGTCACCTCGACGCCGAACCCGACGAGGAGCAGCGCGCGCTGGCCGCGTACGCCCGGGAGCACGGTCTGGTGTACCTGCCGCCCGACTTCACCGCCGACAGCGACCTGTCCGCCCTGGCGCCCGGCGAACCCGTCCTCGTGCGCGGCTTCGGACTCGCGTTCGTCGACCTGATGGTGCTGCTGACCGAGGGCCGGGGCGGGCGCTACGAGGACGACGGCCGGGGGGAGCCGACGTACCTGCCGTCGGGGCGGGAGCCGGTCCTGTACGTGGGCTCCCGGCGCGGGGTGCCCTACCACTCCAAGATCGGCTACGACTGGGAGGGCGAACGGCCGCCGCTGCCACGGTTCTTCGGGTCGGCCGAGGTGGACGCGCTGCTCGCACGGCCCGACAAGTTCGACTTCCGGCGGGACGTGTGGCCCCTGGTGGAGAAGGAGCTGGGGTTCGCGCACTACCACCGGCTGTTCTCGGTGCATCCCGAGCGGACGACGGCCGCCTGGTCCGGCTTCGAGGAGAAGTACGCGTCTGCCGCGAGTGGTGCCGAGGTGGCGGCGCTCGTCGCGTCCGCCGTGCCCGACCCGGCCGACCGGCTCGACCTCACCGCGCTCGACCGTCCCCTCGACGGGCTGCGCTGCGGATCGTACGAGGAACTCCAGGACGAGCTGCGGACGTACATCCGCGACGACCTGGACCGCCGTCACAACCCGCTGCGCAGCCAGGACCAGGCCGTCTTCCTCGGGCTGCTGTCCGTCTACGGGCAACTGGTGCGGCTCGGGGACATCGGGCCCTGGTGGCACGGGTTCTTCAGCCATCTGGCCTCCGGGCCGCCCGGTCCCCGGCTGCGGCAGATGCTCGCGCTGTCCCGGGCGGGAGTGCTGCGTTTCCTCGGCGCGGAGACGACCGTCACCGCCGAGGACGGTGTGTTCACGGCGCGCGGTGCCGGTGTGCCCGGGGCCGCCGTCCGGGCCCGTGCGCTGGTGGAAGCACGGCTGCCCCGCCCCACGGTCGAGCGCACCCGGGACACGCTGTTGCGCGCGCTGTACGCCGACGGGGCCGCCGCCACCGCCGAGGGACTGCTCGCCGTGGACCCCGCCGACGGCCGGGTGCTCGACCGCTCCGGCGCCCCGCACCCACGGCGCTTCGCACTCGGCCCGCACACCGACGCCCGGGGCTCGGGCGCGTTCACCCGGCCGCGCACCGGTGGGCCCGCGTTCCGCCAGAACGACGCGACGGCACGGGCCGCGCTCGAATTCCTGAGCGCACTGCCCTGCCGCGCCGCGGCGTGATCCCCACCCCGGCAACTCGCCCAACGCGCCGCGTAAGACGCCGGTTGCGCAATCCGCTCCGACCGCCACAAAGGAAAACACACTGGTCCACTCAGAGGGCCGCTCAGGCGCGACTCAGGGCCTGCACAGAATCCTCACATGGCCTGTTGTGAGATCAAGTGCCGCTGATAATGGGCCAGTTGATTTTCATGCGTCCGAACGCCCTCTTGCGTCACTCGCCCGCCTGACCGAATACTCCCCTCAGCGCCTTGTCAGGGGCACGACGTGTTCGGAATCCGGACGCATTCCTTGACTTGCGCCTCACGGGCCCCAAACCCCACGGCGGGCCCCCGACTTCCCTCAGGAGGGAACGAACTGTGAGGATCACGCGCACCACCCCCCGTAGCGGCGTTGCGAGACGGACTCGGCTGATCGCCGTGACGACCGGACTCGTGGCCGCGGCCGCCGTCACGGTCCCCACCGCGCAAGCGAGTGACGTGCAGACCTTCAGTACCGCCCAGCTGAAGAGCGCCAGCTCTTCCATCCTTGAGGCCGATGTGCCGGGCACCGCCTGGGCGATCGACCCGAAGACCGACAAGGTCCTCGTCACGGTCGACAGCACCGTCTCCCAGGCCGAGATCAAGAAGATCAAGGACGCGGCCGGCAGCAACGCCGGTGCTCTGACGATCAAGCGGACCCCGGGCAAGATGAACAAGCTGATCAAGGGTGGCGACGCCATCTACGCGAGTAGCTGGCGCTGCTCCCTCGGCTTCAACGTGAAGAACAGCAGCGGAGCCGACTACTTCCTGACCGCCGGTCACTGCACCGACGGCGCCGGCACCTGGTGGTCGGACTCGGGGCACGCCACGACGCTCGGGACCACCTCGGGTTCCAGCTTCCCGACGAACGACTACGGCATCGTCCGGTACACCAACACGTCCGTCACGAAGTCCGGCACCGCCGGCAACGTGGACATCACCCGTGCGGCCACCCCGAGCGTGGGCACCAGCGTGATCCGTACCGGTTCCACGACGGGCACCCGCACCGGGTCCGTCACCGCCCTCAACGCGACCGTGAACTACGGCGGCGGTGACATCGTCTACGGCATGATCCAGACCACGGTCTGCGCCGAGCCCGGCGACTCCGGCGGCCCGCTCTACGGCAGCAACGGCACCGCCTACGGTCTGACCTCCGGCGGCAGCGGCAACTGCACCTCCGGCGGCACGACGTTCTTCCAGCCGGTCACCGAGGCCCTGAGCGCCTACGGGGTCAACGTCTTCTGACCGGTGCGCACGGCCGGAGGACGCTTCGGCTATCGCGCGGCAGAACCTGCGGCCAGCAGCAGGCGAGCCCCCGCACGGCAAGTGCCGTGCGGGGGCTCCCGCTTGTCCGTGTGACGGAGTTACCGTCGAAGGACATGCGGAGTGCGCGCCCGTACTCCGAAGCGCCCGCAGGTACTCCGGCGCACGCACGTACTCCGCACTCACACTCCGACTTCGGACCCTGGGGGCCGACATGGTCGAGGAGCTGGTCGTCGCGGGAGTCTCCCTCGCGTCCGTCGGCGCGGTGTACGTGATGTCGGCGGCCCGGGTGGTGAAGCAGTACGAGCGGGGGGTGGTGTTCCGGCTCGGGCGGCTGCGGTCGCATGTGCGGGGGCCGGGGTTCACGATGATCGTGCCCTTCGTCGACCGGCTGCAGAAGGTCAACATACAGATCGTGACGCTGCCGGTGCCCGCACAGGAGGGGATCACGCGGGACAACGTGACCGTGCGGGTGGACGCCGTCGTCTACTTCAAGGTGACCGCGCCGGCCGAGGCGATCGTCCGGGTCGAGGACTACCGGTTCGCCGTCTCGCAGATGGCGCAGACCTCGCTGCGGTCCATCATCGGCAAGAGCGAGCTGGACGATCTGCTCTCCAGTCGAGAGAAGCTCAACCAGGGGCTGGAGCTGATGATCGACAGCCCGGCCGTCGAGTGGGGTGTCACCATCGACCGTGTCGAGATCAAGGACGTCTCGCTGCCCGAGACCATGAAGCGCTCCATGGCCCGGCAGGCCGAGGCCGACCGCGAGCGGCGGGCCCGGGTCATCAACGCCGACGCGGAGCTCCAGGCGTCGAAGAAGCTCGCCGAGGCGGCCCAGCAGATGGAGGACACTCCCTCCGCGCTCCAGCTGCGGCTGCTCCAGACCGTGGTGGCGGTCGCGGCCGAGAAGAACTCCACGCTCGTCCTGCCCTTCCCCGTGGAGCTGCTGCGGTTCCTGGAACGGGCCCAGCAGGGGCCTGAGGTGGCGCAGCAACGCCCAGTGCAGCAGGCGCCCCAGCAGATGCCGCAGGTGAGTTCGCAGACGGGTCCGCAGGCAGGTCAGCAGGCGGGTCAGCAGACGGGTCCACAGGCAGGTTCGCAAGTTCGGGAGCAACCGGTGCAGGAGCAACTGCCGCCCCTTGAGCCCCGGTTGAATCCGGACCCCGATGGGTCGACATCCGGACAGGACTAGACCCCGCCGACCGCACAGGGATAACCCTCGGTTGTTGTGTTTGCAGTGGGGACCCACCGGGTGTGGCCTCCGCAGGTTTACGCGCGTCAAGCAGTAAGGGGCGTACACCGGTTGACGCGCGCGCGTCCTGAAGTCGGCCTTGTGTGCTCCCTGGGGGCCTCGGAATAGTGGGCGTCGTCCGTTGGCATGGACGCGCCCTTTTCGGGCAGCAGATCCGTGCCCACCCTTCGGTTCCTCCGGTCCCCACAACCTCCGGAACCGACCCCCCACAGGAGGACGTGAGTTGAAGCACCGACGCAT
Organism: Streptomyces acidicola; assembly: GCF_009377235.1. Taxonomy (GTDB): domain Bacteria; phylum Actinomycetota; class Actinomycetes; order Streptomycetales; family Streptomycetaceae; genus Streptomyces; species Streptomyces acidicola. The sequence goes on along the minus strand of NZ_VMNX01000012.1, from coordinate 22,227 downwards.
ACCCAGGCGACGCGCGGCCGTGGCAGGAGCGGGTATCGCCACACTGGTGGCCGCGGGTGTCACCTTCCAGACTGCGAACGCGAGCGAGAACGCGAAGACCCCCGACCTCAAGATCCTCTCGGCCGTGGCGGCCGGAAACCTCGCCTCGATGCTCGGCGAGGACCTCGGTGGTGACGCGGCGGGAACGTATTACGACGCGAAGGCCAGGCACCTCGTGGTGAACGTGCTCGACGAGGCGGCGGCCCAGGCCGTCGAGTCGGCCGGAGCAAAGGCGCGCGTCGTCGAGAACTCCCTCGCCGAACTGAGCAGCGCCCGTACCACGCTCAAGGAGGACGCCACCATCCCCGGCACCTCGTGGGCGACCGACCCGAGGACCAACAAGGTCGTCGTCACCGCGGACCGCACGGTCTCCGAGGCCGAGTGGGCCAAGCTCACCGAGGTGGTCGACGGTCTCGGTGCGAAGGCCGAACTGAAGCGCACGAAGGGTGAGTTCAAGCCCTTCATCGCGGGCGGCGACGCCATCACCGGGGGCGGCGGCCGCTGCTCCCTCGGCTTCAACGTGGTCAAGGGCGGGGAACCGTTCTTCCTGACCGCGGGCCACTGCACCGAGTCCATCTCCACCTGGTCGGACTCCAGCGGCAACGAGATCGGCACCAACGAGGACTCCAGCTTCCCCGACAACGACTACGGCCTGGTCAAGTACACGGCCGACGTCGACCACCCGAGCGAGGTCAACCTCTACAACGGCTCCGCCCAGGAGATCACGGGTGCGGCCGAGGCCACCGTCGGCATGGAGGTCACCCGCAGCGGTTCGACGACCCAGGTGCACGACGGCACGGTCACCGGCCTGGACGCCACCGTGAACTACGGCGGCGGCGACATCGTCAACGGTCTCATCCAGACCGACGTCTGCGCCGAGCCCGGAGACAGCGGCGGCTCGCTCTTCTCGGGCGGCGACGCGATCGGCCTCACCTCCGGCGGCAGCGGCGACTGCACCTCCGGTGGCGAGACGTTCTTCCAGCCGGTCACGGAGGCGCTCTCCGCGACCGGTACCGAGATCGGCTGACACACCCCCCACACACTCGGACCCGCAGGCTTCCCGTGCCTGCGGGTCCGAGTGCGTCCGGGGTGCGTCCTGGGTCGGGAGGGACGTTTCGCCCCCGTCGTGTCATGTCCCCACGGACCGGTCCGACCGGTGTTTCCGCAGGTGGGGTGGGTTCGAGCGGGAGTCGTACATGAGTTCGAGATTGGGGGTATGGTGAGGGTGAGGAAGCTGGGAACTGATGTTCGAGGGCTCGCGCAGGGGCCCCTGGAGTGCGGAGGTGCGTGTGCCGGGTTTCGCGCATCTGCACACCGCGTCCGGGTTCTCCCTGCGGTACGGCGCCTCGCATCCGGAGCGGCTCGCCGAGCGCGCCTCCGAGCGGGGCATGGACGCCCTCGCGCTCACCGACCGGGACACCCTCGCGGGGGCGGTGCGCTTCGCCAAGGCCTGCGCGGGGGCGGGGATCCGGCCGCTGTTCGGGGTGGATCTGGCGGTGGAGGAGCCGCCGGCGGCGGGGCGTGCGGTCGAGGGGGTCGGCCCGCGCGGGAAGCGGCGGACTCCCGTCCGTGGTGGTGCCTTCATCGATGAGTCGATGTCTCGGGTGACCTTCCTCGCCCGGGAGGGCGCGAAAGGCTGGGCCGAGCTCTGCCGAATCGTTTCGGCAGCGCATGCGGGCGACCACACGGGAGAGAACGGCGGCCGGCCGCTGCTGCCCTGGGCCGCGTGCGCCGCCGAGGGTCTGACCGTCCTGCTCGGCCCCGACTCCGACGTGGGCCGCGCGCTCGCCGCCGGCCGCCCCGACCGGGCCGCACGGCTCCTCGCGCCCTGGCGGGAGATCCATGGCGACGCCCTGCGCCTCGAAGCGGTGTGGCACGGCCGCGACGGCACCGGCCCGGGCTCCCTGCGGCTGGCCGCCCGGACCGTCGGCTTCGCCGCCGAGCAGGGGGTGCGCCCGGTGCTCAGCAACGCCGTCCGGTACGCCGACCCCGGTATGGGCCCCGTCGCCGACGTCCTGGACGCAGCCCGCCGGCTCGTTCCCATCGACCCCCGCCGCGAGCTGGACTCCGGAGAGGCCTGGCTCAAGGACGCGTCCGCCATGCTGGGCGCCGCCGAGCGGATCGTCGAGGCCGCGGGCTACCGCCGTGACACCGCGTACCGGCTGCTGGAGCAGACGCGGGCCACCGCCGCCGAGTGCCTGGTCGACCCGGAGGACGACCTCGGCATCGGCAGCGTGCACTTCCCCGAGGCCCATCTCGTCGGCGCGGGCCGTCGCACCGCACAGCGCACCCTCGCCTCCCGGGCCGCGGCGGGGATGGTGCTGCGCGGGTACGACGGGCGGCGTGAGTACTGGGAGCGGATGCACCAGGAACTCGACGTCATCGCCCACCACGGCTTCGCCTCCTACTTCCTGACGGTCGCCCAGGTCGTGGACGACGTACGGAGGATGGGGATCCGGGTCGCCGCGCGCGGCTCCGGGGCGGGCTCCCTCGTCAACCACCTCCTGGGCATCGCACACGCCGACCCCGTCCAGCACGGGCTGCTGATGGAGCGCTTCCTGTCCAAGCGGCGGATCGCGCTGCCCGACATCGACGTCGACGTGGAGTCCGCGCGCAGGCTGGAGGTCTACCGCGCGATCATCGACCGCTTCGGCACCGAACGGGTCGCGACCGTGGCGATGCCGGAGACGTACCGCGTACGCCACGCCATCCGCGACGTGGGCGCCGCCCTGTCCCTGGACCCGGCCGACACCGACCGGATCGCCAAGTCCTTCCCGCACATCCGGGCACGCGACGCACGGGCGGCCCTCGGTGAACTGCCCGAACTCAAGGCGCTGGCAGAGGAGTTCCAGCGGGAGGGGGCGAGGTACGGACGGTTCTGGGAGCTGGTCGAGGCACTCGACGCCCTCCCGCGCGGAGTCGCCATGCACCCGTGCGGGGTACTGCTCTCCGACGCCTCCCTCCTCGCCCGTACGCCGGTGATGCCGACCAGTGGCGAGGGGTTCCCCATGTCGCAGTTCGACAAGGACGACGTCGAGGACCTCGGGCTGCTCAAGCTCGATGTGCTGGGTGTGCGGATGCAGTCCGCGATGGCGCACGCGGTGGCGGAGGCCGAGCGGGCGGCGGGCACCCGGATCGATCTGGACGACGTCGACATCGACGCGGGCGACCCGGCGACGTACCGGCTCATCCGCTCCACCGAGACGCTGGGCTGCTTCCAGATCGAGTCGCCGGGACAGCGGGACCTGGTGGGGCGGCTCCAGCCGGCCACCTTCCACGACCTGGTGGTGGACATCTCGCTGTTCCGCCCCGGTCCGGTCGCCGCCGACATGGTGCGGCCGTTCATCGCGGCCCGGCACGGACGGGCGCCGGTCCGCTACCCGCACCCGGACCTGGAGGAACCGCTCAGGGAGACGTACGGCGTCGTGGTCTTCCACGAGCAGATCATCGACATCGTGCACATCATGACCGGCTGCGGACGGGACGAGGCGGACCAGGTGCGGCGCGGGCTGTCGGACCCCGAGTCGCAGGGGCGGATCCGGGTCTGGTTCGCGGAAGCCGCGGCCGCCAAGGGGTACGACGCCGAGACCGTCGCGCGGACCTGGGAGATCGTCGAGGCGTTCGGGTCGTACGGCTTCTGCAAGGCGCACGCGGTCGCCTTCGCGGTGCCGACGTACCAGTCGGCGTGGCTGAAGGCCCATCACCCGGCCGCGTTCTACGCGGGGTTGCTCACGCACGACCCCGGCATGTACCCGAAGAGGCTGCTGCTGGCGGACGCACGGCGGCAGGGGGTGCCGATCCTCCCGTTGGACGTGAACCGGTCGGGCGTCGCCCACCGTATCGAACTGGTGTCTGAATCCAGGGCGGGCAAGGGCACTTGGGGACCCGAGGGACCCCGGGAGGGCAAGGGGATCTGGGGTGTGCGGCTGGCGCTCTCCGACGTGTACGGCATCAGCGAGGCCGAGGCGGCACGGATCGCGGACGGGCAGCCGTACGCCTCCCTGCTCGACTTCTGGGAACGGGCCCGGCCCAGCCGCCCGCTGGCCCAGCGGCTCGCCCAGGTCGGCGCGCTGGACGACTTCGGCGCCAACCGGCGTGACCTGCAACTGCACCTGACCGAACTGCACCGGGTCGCCCGGGGCGGACGCGGTGCGGGTGGCGTGGGCGGGGCGCAACTTCCTCTCGCCGGCGGGAGGGGAACCGCCTCCGCCGGGCTGCCCGACCTGTCCTCGGCGGAGCGGCTCAGTGCCGAGCTGGGCGTGCTCTCCATGGACGTCTCGCACAACCTGATGGACGACCACCGGGAGTTCCTGACCGAGCTCGGCGTGGTGTCCGCGCGGCGGCTGCGGGAGACACGGCATGGCGAGACGGTCCTGGTCGCGGGCGCCAAGGCGGCCACCCAGACCCCGCCGATCCGCTCCGGCAAGCGGGTCATCTTCACCACCCTCGACGACGGCACCGGCCTGGTCGACCTCGCCTTCTTCGACGACTCCCACGACGCCTGCGCCCACACGGTCTTCCACTCCTGGCTGCTGCTGGTGCGCGGGGTGGTGCAGCGGCGGGGGCCGCGCAGCCTCAGCGTGGTGGGCTCCGCCGCCTGGAACCTCGCCGAACTGGTGGAGCTGCGGCGGGAGGAGGGCCTGGACGGAGTGGCGCTGCGGCTGGCCGGGCCGAGCGGGGTGGCACAGGCCGGTGAGGCTGGTGAGGCCGGTGGAGCAGCGGGACCCGACGGTTCCCCCGACGGGGAGGAACCGGCGGGCGGCCGGCGCATCCGGATGTCCACGGGGTACGAGATGCACCCCTGGGCGGATCTGCGCCCGGCGGGCGAAGGGCCCGCGAGCGGACGGAAGTTGTGGCACCAGAGCCCGGGGAGTGCGGGATGACCATCCTCTGCGTCCAGTTCCAGCTGCCTCCGACGTACGAGGCCGCTCTGCCCCGGCTCATCGGGTTGCTGGAGGAGTTCACGCCCGTCATCGAGGCGCTGCCACCCGACCGCGCCCTGGTCGACCTGCACGGTGCCGAGCGGTACTTCGGCCGGGACGCCCTGGAACTGGCCTCGATGATCCGGGTGCGCTCCCTCGCCCGGTACGGGATCGACTGCGCGATCGGAGCCGGGCCGGGCCCGCTGTTCGCCAGGATGGCCCTGAACGGCTCCCGCCCCGGGCTGATCCGTGTGGTGCCCGAAGAACCCGGCGCCCTCACCGAGTTCCTGGCCGGGCAGCCGGTCGCCGCGCTCCCCGGAGTCGGCGCCGCCACCGCCCGCACCCTGTGCGAGTACGGCCTCGACACCCTCGGCAAGGTCGCCGCCGCCCCCCTGTCGACCCTGCAACGGCTCACCAGTGCCCGCACCGGCCGCGAACTGCGGGAGAAGGCGCAGGGCATCGACCGCGGCCGGGTCGTCCCCAACTCCGTCTCGCGCTCTCTCGTCGCCGAACGCTCCTTCCAGCGCGACGAGCTGGACCCGGACGAACACCGCCGCGCCCTGCTCTCCGCCACCGAGGAGCTCGGCATCCGGCTGCGCGCCCTGGAGAAGGTGTGCCGCACGCTCACCCTCACCGTGCGGTACGCCGACCTCCCCCACTCTCGGCTTCGCTCAAGCGGGGGGACCCCCATCTCGACGACCCGCAGTCGCAAGCTCAAGGAGCCGACCGCGCACTCGCCGGAGCTCACCGCCACCGCGTACCGCATGTACGAGGCGCTCGGCCTCCAGCGCGCCCGCGTCCGTGGAATCGCCGTCCGCGCCGAGGGGCTGAGCCCCGCCGACCAGGCCACCCACCAGCTCACCTTCGATCCGGTGGACGAGAAGGCCCGCCGCATCGAGGAGGTCGCGGACAAGGCGCGGGCCAGGTTCGGTGCCCATGTGATCGGGCCGGGCACGCTGGCCTCGTAACTCCCTGCCCTCGTAACCCCTTTATCGCATGTCCAGCGGTACGCACCAGGGCCTCACAGCTGGCACTGGAACTTTTTACTGACGCGTAACTTCACACTTCACCTACTCGCCCGTAACTTGGCGAATCGAACAGCATCCTCGTGATCCGGATCACAGGGCGTATGTCGTCGCACCTCCCTTGAGCCGCAAGGAGATCACCCGATGCTGCCCTGGAAACGAGTGCTCATCCCGCTCGCTTCACTGCTCCTGGCCTCCGCCGCCACCATCGCCCCCGCCACCACCGCACAGGCAGCCGCCGCCCCGAGCAGCGGCTGGAACGACTACTCCTGCAAACCCTCCGCCGCCCACCCCCGTCCCGTCGTCCTCGTCCACGGAACGTTCGCGAACTCCGTCGACAACTGGCTCGGGCTCGCCCCCTACCTGGTGAACCGCGGCTACTGCGTCTACTCCTTCGACTACGGGCAACTGCCGGGCGTCCCGTTCTTCTACGGCCTCGGCCCCATCGACAAGTCGGCAGAGCAACTCGACGACTTCGTCGACAAGGTGCTCGCCGCGACCGGAGCCGCCAAGACCGACCTCGTCGGCCACTCGCAGGGCGGCATGATGCCCCGCTACTACCTCAAGTTCCTCGGCGGGGCAGCCGAGGTGAACGCCCTGGTCGGCATCGCGCCCAGCAACCGCGGCACGACCCTGGGCGGTCTCACCGAACTGCTCGACTACTTCCCCGGAGCGAAGGACCTCATCTCCACCGCGACGCCCGCGCTCGCCGACCAGATCACCGGCTCCGCCTTCCTCACCAAGCTCAACGCGGGCGGCGACACCGTGCCCGGCGTCAAGTACACGGTCATCGCCACCAAGTACGACGAGGTGGTCACGCCGTACCAGTCCCAGTTCCTCAACGGGCCGAACGTCCGCAACGTCGTGGTCCAGGACCTGTGCGCGGCCGACCTCTCCGAGCACGCCGCGATCGGGCTCCTCGACCGCATCGCGTTCCATGAGGTGACCAACGCGCTCGACCCGGCCAACGCCACACCGACGACGTGCCTTTCGGTGATCGGCTGACACATGTGCCCGACGGCGCATGCGTTCGGGGTCTGTCCGGCCTGAGCCGCCGGACAGACCCCGGAGTCGTGCTCCTCGACGTGATCAGAAACTAGCCGCAGGAAACCGCCGAATCGCCTGCTGGAGGCGGGTGATCGAGATCCTTATGCTCGCCTTAAGGAAGTGCTCATGCTCCGCTCAGGTAGGTAGCGTGCGGGCATGACCGATGAAGGGATCCGGCCGGCCGTCGCCGCCGACGTCGCCGCCGTGAAGGCGGTGACCGACGCCGCGTACCACCACTACATCGAGCGCATCGGGGTCGTGCCGGCACCCATGGAGGCGGACCACGCGGCGAACGTGGCCGCGGGGCGGGTGTTCGTCACGGGCGATCCCGTGATCGGCCTCGTGGTCGTCGAGGCGTACGAGGACCATCTGTTGCTCGACAGCATCGCCGTCCACCCCGACGCGCACGGACATGGCGTGGGGCGGCGGCTGCTGGAGTTCGTGGACGCACGCGCGCGCGTGCTCGGCCTGTCGGAGGCCAGGCTCTATACGAACGCGCTGATGTCGGAGAACCAGAAGATCTACCCGAGGTTCGGGTACGAGGTCGTGGAGCGCCGCGTGGACGGGCCGTACGACCGGATCCACTACCGCAAGCGGCTGGACTGACCGGCGGGCGCCTCAGCCGTCCGATTGTCAGTGGCGGGTGTCACCCTGACGGAATGACTGCGAACCATGACGTCGACTGGGACACCGAGGCCGTCACCTTCGACGACGAGCCGGACCATGGCCTGCGCGACCCCGAGGTGAGGCAGGCCTGGGCGGACCGGCTGGCCGCCTGGCTGCCCGCGCGGCCGGCCGACGTGCTGGACCTCGGCTGCGGGACGGGCAGCCTGTCGCTCCTCGCCGCCGAGCGGGGGCATCGGGTGACGGGTGTCGATCTCTCGCAGGCGATGGTCGACCGGGCCCGTACGAAGCTCGCCGGCCGGGCCGCGGTGTTCCTCGTCGGGGACGCGGCGACGCCCCCGGTGGGGGAGGAGCGGTTCGATGTCGTACTCGTCCGCCATGTGCTGTGGACGCTGCCGGACCCGGAGCGAGCGCTGAGGGGATGGTCTGCGTTGCTGCGTCCCGGAGGGCGGCTGGTGCTGATCGAGGGGGTGTGGGGGACGGTCAGCCCGGTCGGCATATCGGCGGAGCGGCTGACCGGGTTGCTCGCGCCCCTCGCGGAGGACGTGCGGGTGGAACGGCTCTCGGACGACGCCCGGCTGTGGGGGCGGGAGGTGGAGGACGAGCGGTACGCGGTGATCGCCCGCCCCTGACCGTCCACCACACGCGTGCGTTCAGCCGAGGAGTGCCTCGAAGCCGCCCTCGCGGGCCAGGGCTTCCAGCTCGTCGAGGGCGGCCACGGCGGCGGAGGCGGCCTCGGGGTCCGTCCGAGCCAGACCGCTCGCCGCGAACTCGTCCTCGTCCAGGCGCAGTACGGCGCTGCCGTCCGCGGAGCGCCACAGGTCCAGGTCGAGGTCCTCGACGACGAGTTCGGTACCGGACGGGGTGGCCGAGACGGTGGCCGGGCGCGTGATGTCGCAGTACCAGCCCTTGACGGTGCCCGCGCCGTCGCGTACCTCCTTCACCGCGTACCACCGGTCGCGCCAGTAACGTTCGACGAAGACGTCGCCTGGTTCGAACCGTACGAAGCCGAAGTCCCGGACGCCCTCGCCCGCCCAGGGGGCGCGTACGGTGACGCGGGTGCCGTCGTCGTGGAGGAGCTCGGCGGGGTAGCGGATCTTCGTACGCCCGGCCTTGACGAGAACGACCTCCAGGGCGACGTTCACGACGACTTCCCGAGCGACGTCCGAACGGTCCGTGGGGTCAGCCGAGTTCGCGGACATAGCGCACCTCCGTCGCGCAGACCTCGTAGCCGAGCCACTTGTTGATCGCCAGCATGGGTCCGTTGGACGCGTCGTTGCCGGTGAACGCCTCCGTGCAGCCCGCCGCGCGGGCGCGGTGCAGGGAGGCGTTCTTGGCGAGCTTGGCCAGGCCCCGGCCGCGGAAGGCACGTGCCGTGCCCGTCATCGCTGTGAAGTAGCGGCCCTGGCCGTCGGTGCGGGCCGCGGTGAACGCGGCGGGGGTGGCGTCCACCACGGCCACCGTCGTCAGCTCGTGGTCCAGGAGCGGGTGGTGCCAGGTGTTGCCGAGCCACTGCTCGTAGTCGTCGAGCTCCGCGTCGATGTCGCCGGGCTCGTCCGCCGTCGTCTCCGCGTCCAGGGCGAACAGCGGGCGCGGGTCGTCGGCGAAGTCCGCGGCTGCGCGCAGTTCGACACCGGACGGTGGCACGGCCGGCGGCGGAAGGGGGCCGTCGGCCAGGTCCAGACGGAGGAAGCGGGACGAGCGGCTCGCGCGGTAATCCCGCCGCTCGGCGAAGGCACGGTTGTCCGCGGTGTCCAGCACCCAGCAGAACAGCGCCGTCGCGCCGAGCGCGGTGAGCCGCTCCTCGGCGGTGCGGGCGAGCAGGGCGCCCGCGCCACGGTGGACGCGCTCCGGGTGCACGTACACGTTCAGGTAGCCCTGGCCCGGCACCGGGCTGTCGTGGGCCATACCCGAGTCGGCCGTGCCGATCACCTCGCCGTCCTCCTCGGCGACGAGCAGCCCGTAGTGGGCGTCGGGGTGCATGCGGGTGACGTCGTGGAGGACGGACTCTGCAGTGGAGATCAGAACGGGAAGGGCCTGGCGCCGCACCTGGGCGAGTGCCGCGGCGTCCTCGGGGCGGAACTCGCGCACGATCACAGTCATGGAGTCGCACGCTACGGGGCGAGCACGGGTGGGTGCCTCCGATTTTCCGGCGGGTACGGGGCGATCGTTCCGGGCGGGTACGGGACAATCGGTCCGTGACCTTGAAGATCCGTATCACCGAGGGGACCGCGCCCTACGAGCAGGTACGCGCGCAGATCTCCGAGCAGGCCCGTTCCGGGACGTTGCCGGTCGGCTACCGGCTGCCCACCGTGCGGGGGCTCGCCGAGCAGCTCGGGCTGGCCGCCAACACCGTGGCCAAGGCCTACCGCGCCCTGGAGACGGACGGGGTGATCGAGACGCGGGGGCGCAACGGAACGTTTGTGGCTGCCGCCGGATCAGCAGCGGAACGGGCCGCCGCGGCGGAGGCCCAGGTGTATGCGGAGCGGGTGCGGCGGTTGGGGTTGAGTGAGTCCGATGCGTTGGGGGCTGTGCGGGATGCCCTGCGGGCGGCTTACGAGGGGTAGGGGTTCTGTTGAGTTTGATGCGGTGGGGCGGCCAAGAGCTCGGGGCTGTTGGTTGTTGGCCGGGTGCGGGTTGGTTGTGGCTGGTCGCGCCCACGCGGCGGAGCCGCATATCGATGCAGCCCCGCGCCCCTTTGGGGCGTGCCGTTACCGCCCGGCCCTGGAAGGAACCGAGACCCTCGTGACCCTTAGGCCCGCTTTGTTTGCTGCGGATGCGAATACCCTCGCGTCCTCCACCGCCGCCCCGTTCGGGTCGTTGTTGAAGTACGTGTATACGTCGTCGTCGGGGGACCAGGTCGTTGCGACTCGGTCGACCCATGTCTCCAGGGACCGGCGGCCGTAGCGGGGCCACTGCTGGGCGCGGCCCTCGTGGAAGCGGACGTAGCCCCAGTCGGTGGTCCGCCACAGCGGGGTCATTGGCTGGGCGCGTACGTCGGCCCAGCACAGGGCGGCGCCCCGTTTCTCCAGAGCCCTGCGTACTTCGGGCGTCCACCAGGAGTCGTGGCGGGGCTCCACCGCGATGCGGGTCCCGGAGGGGAAGCAGGCCAGACAGGCGTTCAGCAGGCCGGGGTCGGCGCGCAGTGTGGGTGGTAGCTGGAGGAGGACCGGGCCCAGGCGGTCGCCGAGCCCGGTGGCGTGGCTCATCAGCCGGTGCACCGGTTCCTCGGGGTCCTTCAGCCGCTTGATGTGGGTGAGGAAGCGGCTCGCCTTGACGGCGACGACGAAGTCCCGCGGGGTGCGGTCCCGCCAGGCCTCGAAGTTCTCCCGGGACGGCAGCCGGTAGAAGGCGTTGTTGAGCTCGACCGTGGCGAACCGTGCCGCGTACTCCTCCAGCCAGAGCCGCGTGGGCACCCCGGCCGGGTACAGGACCTCGCGCCAGTCCTTGTACTGCCACCCCGACGTGCCGACGAACAGGGTCATACCTCCATCAAAGCACTACAGGTACAGCCCCGCGTCCGCCCCCGCCCGCGGCTCCGGCAACGCCGTCGGGGACGTCCCCCGGCGCAGCGCGTACAGCTCCGCCAAGGTCGCCCCGTCGCGGCCCACCCCCTCCTCGCTGCCCAGCCAGCTCACCGCCTCCCGGCGGGTCAGCGGGCCGACCTCGATGCGGGCGAGACAGCGGCCGGGGCGGACCACGGCCGGATGGAGGCGCTCCAGGTCCTCGTTGGTGGTGACGCCCACCAGGACGTTGCGGCCCTGGCCCAGCAGGCCGTCCGTGAGGTTGAGCAGACGGGACAGCGCCTGGCCCGCCGTGTGCTTCGCCTCACCGCGGATCAGCTCGTCGCAGTCCTCCAGGAGCAGCAGGCGCCAGCGGCCCTTGCCCGCCGCGTCCTCCTCGCCGATCGCGATGTCCATCAGATAGCCCACGTCGGAGAACAGCCGCTCGGGGTCGAGGACGCAGTCCACCTGGCACCAGTCCCGCCACGAGCGGGCCAGGGTGCGCAGCGCCGATGTCTTGCCCGTGCCCGGCGGGCCGTGCAGCAGCAGGAGCCGGCCGGCGATGTCCTCCGGAGTCGTCTTCATCAGGTGGTCCATCGCGTCCGCCACCGGCGCGGTGTAGTTCGGGCGGACCTCCTCCCAGGTGCCCGCGGAGATCTGTCGCGTCGTACGGTGCGGGCCGCGCCTCGGCGACACGTACCAGAAGCCCATCGTCACGTTCTCCGGCTGTGGCTCCGGCTCGTCCGCCGCGCCCTCAGTGGCCTGGCCGAGTACCTTCTCCGCCAGCTCGGCGCTGGTCGCCGTGACCGTGACGTCCGCGCCCCGGTTCCAGCGGGAGACCAGCAGCGTCCAGCCGTCGCCCTCCGCGAGGATCGCGCTGCGGTCGTCGTCCCGCGCCGAGCGCAGCACACGGGCGACGGGCGGCAGCAGCGTCGCCCCGGAACGCACCCGGTCGATGTTCGCCGCGTGCGAGTACGGCTGCTCGCCCGTCGCGAAGCGGCCGAGGAACAGCGCGTCGACGACGTCCGAGGGTGAGTCGCTGTCGTCGACGTTGAGCCGGACCGGCAGAGCGTCGTATGGGTTCGGGGACATGCCGCCATGATCCGGCACGGGGGCGGCCCGTGCACCTGGTTTCGCCCGTGTGCCGGTCGTGTCGGCTCCGCCGCCCGACGTTCCGCCGGCGGCGGGCCGAACTCCCGGAACGGGCCCGGCCGTACTTGCCGATATGTACGGGCCGTCCTGTTACCGGGCTGTCGCATGACGGGATCTGTCCCCCCGACAGCCCCGCCGTTACTGTTGTCCCCGATGGGACGTCATGGGTGGAATTCGGGGGCGCGGTGGTGGCGGCTCACCGCTCTGCTTGGTGTGGGCGCGGCCGCTCTGGCCCTGGTACTGACCCTGATCAACACACTGCCCGGGGACGGTGGAAGCACCGCCGGGACCTCGCGCGACGGCGACAAGGTGCACGGCACGCCGGCCGTCCCGCCCAAGGACCTCGGACCGGACGTCGGCTGGGGCTTCACGCACACCCAGTTCAGCGCCGACGAGGGCAGCGGCAAAGCCACCGGGCGGGTCGAAGGGCTGCTGTCGAAGACCGCGATGCCGCAGATCCAGCACATCATGGGCTGGGGCGCGGGCAACCCCGAACCCGTCAAGGGGCGGTACGACTTCGAGGACATGGACCGCCGCATCGACTTCGTCCGCGCCTCCGGCGGCGTCCCGGTCGTCACCCTGTGCTGCGCCCCGGACTGGATGAAGGGCGGCAAGTCCGGCGCCGACAACACGAACTGGAGCCAGGACGCGCTGGAGACCGCCCCCGATCCGGAGCACTTCGAGGACTACGCGGGGCTCGCCGCGACCGTCGCCAAGCGGTACCCGGACGTACGGCACTTCATCGTCTGGAACGAGTTCAAGGGCTTCTGGAACAACGCCGAGGCCCGCTGGGACTACGAGGGCTACACCAAGCTGTACAACCTCGTCTACAAGGCCCTGAAGAAGGTCGACGAGGACATCATGGTCGGCGGCCCCTACCTGGTCATGGACAGCTTCGACCCACGCCAGGAGTACGGCGTGTCGCGGTCCCTGAGGGGTCCCTGGGGCGCCATGGACCAGCGCCCCCTCGACGCCTTCGACTACTGGAACAAGAACAAGGTGGGCGCCGACTTCGTCGTCGTGGACGGCTCCAGCTACACCGAGGACGACGAGATGCTGCCCGACGAGTTCCAGGCCACCGACAAGCTGACCGCCGTCAGCCGCTGGGTGCGCGAACGGATCGGTGACCTGCCGCTGTGGTGGGCCGAGTACTACGTCGAGCCGGGCGACGCGAACGACGAGCGGGAAGGCTGGTCCGAGACGCGGCGCTCCGCCGTTCACGCGGCCGGGTTGATCGCCATGGCCCGTGGTGGGGCCACTTCCGGTTTCTACTGGAATCCGGAGAACGAGAAGGGGCCCGACTGCGCCGGGTGCCTGTGGTCTCCGACCGATACGAGTGACGGCGGGCGGGCCTTGCCCATGCTGGGCCTGCTGTCCCGGTTCAGCAAGGAGTTTCCGCCGGGTACGACGTACGAGTCGGTGTCCGTGGCCGACGACGACAAGCCCAATGTGCGGGTGCTTGCTGATGACAAGGCCGTTCTTGTGGTGAACACGCTGGATCGGTCGATCAGTGCGGAGGTTGATGGGCGGCGGTTCGAGATGGGGGCGTATGAGGTGAAGTGGTTGCGGCGTTGAGCGTCCGCGTCTGCCTGGATCGGTTGGTTGGCGGCTGCGGGTTGTGTGTAGTTGCTCGCGCAGTTACCCGCGCCCCTTATGGGGCGCCCCCCATCGTCAGGAACCGCTGCACCAGCGAAGCCAGCAACACCGCCAGCAGCGGTAGCGAGAACCAGAAGCTGCTCTGCAGCCACTGGAGCTGACGGACGCTCGGGTGCATCGCCACCCGTACGATCTCCCGCGCCGTCAGGAGCAGGATCAGCGCTGCCGCCGCCAAACCGCCCACGACCGACCATGGTGTCCAGGTCACCTGGGGACCGATCGGGCCCGGGTCGGCCTTCGGGGCACTGCCCTCCGGCTGATCGCGGAGTGTGTACATCGTGACGTCCGCGTTGGTGAACGCCCTCTTCAGGTCCTTGCGGGCGTCGAGGTTCCTCAGGAGGCGGGTTTCCCAGGTGGCCGAGTAGCCGGCGTCCAACTGGAGGTAGGTCACCTGACTGCGGTTGATCATCAGGTACGAGTTCGGGCCCGCGTCCTTGAGCGACTTGGCCAGACCCGACACCAGCACCGGGTCGGGCGGCGCGAGCGTGGGCAGGTACTCGACCTTCTCCATGTCCCGTGCGCCCCACGGCATCGCGGGCGTCACGTCGTTCACCGTGTCGGTGCTCAGCCACAGCAGCCGTACGGACGGGTCGTCGTGGGCGTACACGTACTCCATGGCCGCGACCTCGCCCGTGCGGGTCCGTTCGAACGGCTCGTTGCCCCACCGGGCCACCAGGAAGCCGCCGATGAGGACGAGTCCGGCCATCAGTGCGGCCAGCGGGGCGAGGCTCACCTTGTCCTTGTCGCGTTCCTCGGCCGTCACGCCGGTGCGCGGGAAGAGGGCGAGCCCGGCGAGCAGGGCCGCTCCCGGCAGGGCGAACATGAAGACGCGCAGGGCCATTTCGCCGCCGTACGACTGCATGCCGAAGCCCAGGAACGGGACGAAGGTCAGCACGAGCAAGGAGCGCTCGCGGTACTTGTGGTCGCGGCGGCGCCACCAGCCGTAGCAGGCCATCGCCATCACCGAGCCGGCGAGCGCCACGCGTGCGTACAGCACGAGTTTGTGAGTCGAGCTGCCCTCACCGATCCGGCCGGAGACGGAGGACGTGACGTTTCCGCCGACTCCGCCGACTCCGCCGAAGAGCTCGTCGAAGTGGCCCGACCAGTACGGCTCCGCGAGGAAGCCCACCCATACCGTCACCAGGACCGCGAAGAGGATGGGCAGGCCACGGAGTTCGGAGCGGCCGATCAGGACCAGGGCCGCGAGCACGCCCAGCATCACGAACGGCGTCAGCTGGTGGGCCGGGACCGTGGCCGCGTACAGCGCGATCAGGATCATGAGCAGCACCGCACGGCGGTGGCGGTCGGCCGGCTCCACCTCCGCCTCGCCGGGGCGCACCCTGCCCCACAGCATGCGCGGCGCGCGGAACCACACGAGCAGGATCGCCACGAAGACGAGGTACAGGAGGTACGTGAAGCCCTGAGGGGAGAAGTAGTCCTGGCCGACCCAGCTGCTCAGCACGAAGATCCAGATGCCGGTCCACTTGGCGCGCCAGCCTGCCCGCATCGAGCGCGTCAGCAGGAACATTGGCGCCAGATAGAGCAGTTGCATGGTCAGCGGCCACCAGCGGATCACCTCGGTGAAGTCGCCGACCCCGCAGGCCTTCGCCACGAACGCGGCCGCCGCGAAGAAGCCGGGCCAGCTCCAGCGTGCGTCCAGGTCGGGGACCGCGGATCCGGTGCGGTCGATGTAGTCGATGAAGCCGAGATGCTGCCAGGCCGTCGCGAACCGCGGTTCGGTCTCGATCACCGCCGGCAGTGCGTGCAGCGACACCACCGTCGCCAGCAGCGTGACCAGCAGCAGTCCCTTGTGTTCCCGGCCCGCCCACAGCAGCGAGCCGAAGACGACGGCCAGCAGTCCGGCGCCGGCCAGCGTCGGCATCGGCAGCACGGAGATCAGGCCGAGTCCGCCCATCCCGTCCAGCACCGCGTCGTCGAGCCGCAGCGCGGGCACCCAGTACAGCAGCAGCGCGGACAGCAGCAGACAGCCCAGCAGCGTCCCGGACCTGGTGGGCCGCGGCAACCTCGCGCGAAGGGACGGGGGAGAGGGCTCGGCGACCTTCCGTGCGGGCGCGGCGATCCGTCGCACAGGCAGGGCCCCGATCTCCGGCCGTACGGACGGCACCGGCCGTGCTTCCGGCTCCTCCTGGACCTCCCGCTCGCCCGGCGGGCCCGTCCGCTGCTCCGGCAGTGGGATACCGAGCGCCCAGGTCGGCCGGTGATCCCGCCGTACGGCGGGTGTGCCCGTCGGCGGGGTGCCCGGGCCCGGGCGGACGTCCGGGCGGCGTTCCTGGTGGTCGAAGTCGACGTGGATGCCGAGCGCGAGCGTGTCCGAGTCCAGCGGGCGTGCCCAGGCGGAGCCGGGCCTTTTGGCGACGGCGCCCAGGTCGGCGAGGTCGCCGTCCGGCGGGACGTCCTCGGGCACCGGGTCGGACGGCGCCGTGCGCAGGATGCGGTACAGCCTCGGCGCGGCGATCAGCACGATCACCGCGAGGCTGGAGATCTCCGCGACGCCCGCGCCGACCAGGCCCATACGGGGCAGGAGCAGCAGCGTCAAACCGAGGACGAGGACGCACAGCAGGCCCTGCAGCCAGGCGAGTCCGGCGGTACGGCTCTGGGCGCGCAGCACCGCGAAGTACGTCTCCATGACGACACGCAGCAGCGCTCCCACGGCGAACCAGCGCAGCAGCGGTGTCGCCGCCTCCGCATAGCCCGCGCCGAACACACCGAGGATCCAGGGCGCCCCCACGAACAGCACCCCGCACACCGGCAGCATGATCCGCGCCATCCGCTTCAGGGCCGCCCGGGTGTTCGCGGCGAGCCGCCCCGGATCGTGCGAGCCCTCGACGGTCAGGGAGGCGCCCATGTTGATGGCGAGCAGGTTGACCGTGCCGCCGATCGTGGTGGTGATGTAGAAGTACGCGTTGTCGGCGGAGCTGACCTGCGCCGCGATGATCACCGGGACGAGGTAGACGACGGCGAGCGAGAACAGCGAGCCCGTGTAGTCGCCCGCCAGGAAGCGGCCGATCTCCTTCAGGGACGGCGGACGCGCACGGTCCTCGGTCGCCTTCACATGCCGCGGCACCAGGCGCCGGAACACCAGCCAGCCCAGCGGCAGCACGGACACCGCGATGGCCGCCACCCAGGACACGAACACACCCGTCGCGGGGATCGCGGCGGCGAAGACGACCAGCAGCACCAGCTTGACCGCCGAGAACACGGTGTTGCCCACCGGCACCCAGACCGCGCTGCGCAGCCCGGTCAGCACCCCGTCCTGGAGCGTGAGCAGCGACCAGGCCACCACCGCGAGGACGAAGCCCAGCCCGTTCAGGGGGCCGTGCAGGAAGCGGTACGAGGGCCCCCACATGTCCAGCGTCAGCAGGAACATCATCGCGGCCAGTGCCACGGCCACCGAACTGCCCGCGTACGTACGGAAGATGAGCCGCCCCGTGCCCTGGCCCGCGATCGGGATGAAGCGGGCCAGGGCACCCGTCAGGGTCAGCGCGGCGAGCCCCGCGAGGAACTTCATCGCGGCGATCGCGGCGGAGCCCTGGCCGACGGACGACTCGGAGTAGTAGCGGGCGGCGGCGAGCCAGAAACCGAGCCCCAGCACGGCGGAGATACCCGTGTTGAGCATCAGGGCGTAGGCATTCCGGAACAACTGGTTGCCGCCCGCCCCCTTGCCCATTCCGGGCAGCCGCATCCGGCGGCCGGACTCCCCCTCGGGCGCACCGGTCCCGGTGGCGGCGTCGGCCTGGGCTGTGGTGGTCGTTTCAGACACGGGAACGGACGGCCTTCCGGACCTGTCGTGCTCTGCGGACCATGGCGTACCCCTTGGTGAGGGCACGGTCCCTGGCGAAGGTGCGGGCGATCGCGCGGCCCTCGACGAGCCGCTCGAACTCCTCGATGCCCGTGCTGCGCCGCACGGTGACACGGCGCAGCGCGTACGGCCCCTGCGCGCGCCGCGCGAGCCCGTTGCCCACGGCGAGCGCCTGCGCGAACCCGGTCTCGCGGACCGCCCGGCGGACCCGGCGGCTGGAGTAGCCGTACGGGTAGGCGAACGAGACGGGGACCGTGCCCAGTTCACCGGCGACGATCTCGTAGCAGCGGGCCAGCTCGAACCGGAGCTCGTCGTCGTCGAGCATGTCGAGCTGCGGATGCGTGTGGCTGTGCCCGCCGATCTCCACGCCCGCGTCGGCGAGGTCGCGCACCTGCTGGAAGTCGAGCATCGTGTCGAGGGCGCCCCCGGTGTCGTACGCGCCCCTGAGCCAGCCCGTGGAGACGAACAGCGTCGCCGCGAAGCCGTGCTCGGCGAGGACGGGCAGACCGTGCCGGTGCACGCCTTCGTACCCGTCGTCGAAGGTGACGAGGACGGGACGGGCGGGCAGGGGGCGGCCCGTGCGCCAGCTCGCCCCCAGCTCGGCCGTACTCACCGGAGTGAAGCCCCGGTCCCCGAGCAGCGCCATCTGCTCGGCGAACGCCTCGGGGGCGACGGACAGGGCGCGCGTCGCGTCGCCCGGCGCGGCCGCGACCGCGTGGTACATGAGGATCGGCACGGGTTCGTCAGTCATGTCTCGGCCCCCCGGGTTCCCGCAGTCGCCCCTCGAACTCCCCCACCGGAGCCACCGAGAACTCCGCCTCGCCCCGGCGCGCCCGGACGCTGCCGACCGCGTACCCGCCGGCCGCCGTCAGCACTCCGGCGACGATCGCACCCGCGCGCCCCGCACCGCCCGGACGGGCCAGCAGCGCGTCGCGCAGTCCGCGGGCCACCCCGGCGGGCAGCACGCGGGTCGCGTACCGGCGCTCCGACTCCAGGCCCTTGTCCGCGCCGACGCTCTGGGCCACCAGCGCCTTCGACAGGCCCTCGGCGTAGGTGCGCGTGCGGAAGTAGCGGAAGTGCTCGCGCGCCTCGGGCACCCGGTGGTGGATCACCGCGCGGTCGTCCAGCAGCAGCACCGCGTCGGGTCGGGCACGGGTGAGCCGGATGCACAGCTCGGTTTCCTCGCAGCCGAGCGGCCGCTTGTCGCCGTCGCGGCCGATGCCGGTCGCGAAGCCGCCGGCCGCGTCGAAGGCGGTACGGCGGAACGAGGCGTTGCCGCCGAGCACGTTGCGCACCCGGGCCCGTCCCCGGGGCAGGCCCCGGTAGGCGCAGCCCACCACCCAGTCGAACTCCTCGGGGAACCAGGCCGGGCGGCGGCCGGACGCCCAGACGGGCACCGTCCGGCCGCCCACGGCCATGACCCGCGGGTCCGCGTACCCGTCGGCGAAGTACCGCAGCCAGTGGCGCTCGGCCACGGCGTCGTCGTCGAGGAACGCGACGATCTCGCCGGACGAGGCGGCGATCCCGGTGTTGCGGCCGGCGGACAGACCGCGGGGGCCCGCGTTGGCGAGCACCCGCACCTCCCCGGTGTCCTTGTACTCTTTCGCCAGCCGGTCCAGGAGCGCCTCGTTGTGGTCGACGACCAGGAGGGTCTCCAGAGCCGGCCGGGACTGTGCGCGCACCGAGGCGACCGCCGCGAGGATGTCCTCCCAGCGGTCCTCGGTGTACACGCAGATGACGACCGAGACACGCGGCTCGCTCAAGACGCCTCTCCCCGGCCGGCGGTGAGCACGGGGGAGTGCGAACGGCGGCGCAGCGCACGCCGGTTGGAGCGCTCGTTGAGGATCACCCTGAGGACCCGCAGTCCGTCGCGCACGGCCCGCAGGTTGCTCGCGCCGTGGATGCGCAGATACTCGTGGCTGGGAATCTCCTGCACCTTCAGGCCCGCCTTGACCACCCGGATGTTCATCAGGGTCTCGACCTCGAAGCCGGTGCAGTCGAGTTCGATCTCGTCGAGGCAGTGCCGCCAGAACGCGTTGTAGCCGTAGCACAGGTCGGTGTAGCGGGCGCCGAACTTGCGGTTGACGACCGCGCACAGCGCCCGGTTGCCGAGCTTGCGGATCGGTGTCATGTCGTCCGTGCCGCCGCCGTTGGCGAACCGCGAGCCCTTGGCGAAGTCGGCCCCGGACACCAGTGCCGACACGTACGACACGATCTCGTGGCCGTCGGCCGAGCCGTCCGCGTCGATCATCACGATGATGTCGCCGGTGCACGCCTCGAACCCGGTGATCAGGGCATCCCCCTTGCCCTTCCCGTGCTGCGGCACGACCTTCACGTCCGGCCACAGCTCGCGGGCCACCTCGACGGTGTTGTCGGTGGAGTTGCCGTCGACGAGGACCACCTCGTGGATCCAGGCCGGCAGCGTCTTGAAGACGTACGGAAGGTTCTCCGCCTCGTTCATGGCGGGGATCACCACGCTCACCGGCGGCGCGATGGCCAGGTGGGTGGAGATCGGCCGGTACTTGCCGGCCTCCTGTGCATGCTCGCCCGTGTCGTCGGGTATGGCCGGGCGCAGAACTGAGCTCATGAGTCTGGTCCCTCTCGTCCGGCGGACCGCCCGCCCCTGGGCGGCCCGGCTCTTGATCCGGTTCGAAAGGGGGGTTTGTTTCTCACTCGGGCATGACGAACTGGCTCTCCGTGCACGCCGTGTGAGCTGGCAAAGCTGGCCGACTGCCGAAAAGTGGCAGCCGGTCGCGCGGCACGGCTCGGTGACAAGTGCGGTCACCGAGCACGGCACCCCCCTACCGCGCCCCGCGCCGGGCCATCGCGGGCCCCTCCCCTGGAGCCGCTGGATGATGGACCGATGCGGGTGGATGTACGACGGTATTGATGATTGAGCCCGTATGGCAAGACCTGAAACGAGCTCTCACATTTTTGTTGTTGTGTCCGATAACTGACCCCTCGAGCGGATTTTGCCCATCCGTTTGAGCAGTCTGTCGGCCGGCTCGAACAGTTCCGGCCGGGCGACCACCGTGTTCCGCAGCGCCCGGACCGGAGCTCGGCGAGCCCGGTGTCCGAAGGCCACGGGATGACGGCGGGTCACCCACCCCTCGGACACGGCGATCTCCCGTGTCTTCAGGGAATCCTTGTACTGCTTCTGGCCCCGGCCCAGGTCCAGGTACGCGACACCGTCGGCGGCGGCCTCCTCGGCCATGTGCAGATGCAGCAGCAGACCCGGGGAGAACCTCCCGTACGCCGGGTCGTACGCAGGGAACCAGTCGGTCAGCACCCGCTCGGAACGCAGTCCGAAATGTGCGGCGATCGGCTTGCCGTCCGCGTACAGCACGGACAGGTTCCCCGTGAACGACTCGGAGCGGGTGTGGAAGAGGCGGCGTACCAGCCGGCTGATCCAGGGGTGCGCGAAGCGGTCCATCCGGCCGGTCCTGCGGTACTGCGCGGACTTCCAGGCCATCAGGGTGCGCAGGGCGGCCGGGTCACGCTCGTCGTGCACGTAGCGGACCTCGCCCGCCGCCCGGCCCAGCCGGCGTTCCTTGGCGAGAGTCGACCGGACGAACTTCGGTGACCTGGCGCGCAGCCGGGCCAGATACGCCTCGTAGCCGCCCTCCAGATCCATGACCGGGGACGGGAAGGTGCCGGTGGCGTGGGCCCCGAAGGGCGCCTGGCCCTGTGCCAGATGGTCGAACTCCCACACCGCGAGCCCGCAGGCCCGCATCAGCTCCCGGGCGTCCCAGACGAAGCCGGGCCGGTGCACCAGGCCCTGACAGTCCGACAGGCCGAGTCCGATGGCCCGCCCGACGCCGAGGGCGGTCCGCTGGAACGGGAAGAACGCGGCGGCGTCCCCGTTCTCCCGTACCACCGCGATCCGCACCCCGCGCCGGCAACTGCCCACCGCCAGGGTGAACTCCGGGGACAGGAACGGGTTCGCCAGCTCGGGCGAGCCGTGGAGATGGGCCTTCGACTGCAGGGCCGTCCAGGCGGCCCGGTCGGCGGCGGTGAGTTCGCCCGGGCGGTACACGCTGATGTCCACGTCAGAAGGTCCGTCTTCTTCAGGAGGTCCGTCTTCTTCTCTCCGCACGGCCGCGCAGGCGCCGTACCAGAACCAGCAGGAGGACGAGCGAGCTGATGGCGGCCACAGCCGCGATACCGCCACGGACCGACCACGAGTGGGTCGCCAGCATCCCCTGTGCGACGAGGAGGTTCAGCGCGACCGCGCCCGCGATCGACGCCACGGCGCGGCCGAACGGGTCCAGCCCGCGCAGCGCGGCCCCGATGGCGGCTCCGGGTGCCGCGAGGAGGAAGAACAGCGTGAACGGGCCGCGCAGGGGTGAGTCCGCGTCGGCGAACGCGAGCAGAGCACCGGCCGCCGCGACGACGGCGGCCACACCCGCGAGCAGCGGCCCCAGGTCCCTCCCCGGACC
>NZ_VMNX01000129.1 GCF_009377235.1 Streptomyces acidicola | reverse complement strand
GGTGAGGGTGGTGTCGGGGTGGTCGCTTTCGCGGAGGTGGACGGGGCCGGTGGGGGCGGCGGCCACGTAAAGGCAGTTGGCGCCTCCGGCTTCGCTGAACGACGACTTCTGCCAGGTGAGTTCGGTCATCGGAGTGCTCCTCGATGGGTGTACAGCACGTGCTGGACGAGGCCCCAGGAGTCGCGCTCCTCGTGACGGTCGGGTGAGGCCGCGGGCACGATCGAGGGGAGGGCGTTGCGCGCCAGGGTGTCGACGGCGGCGCGGTAGTGGTCCAGGTCCTGGGCCTCGTGGAGGTTGAGGGCTGCGGCCGGGTGCTCGATGAACACCGTCTCCAAGCCCGGCACACCTGGGCTGAGGAACAGGAACGGAGCGCTGACCCAGGTGTGATGGGCCCGGTCGAACGGGAGCACCTGGATCGTCACATGCTGGTGGGCGGCGGCGCGGATCAGGTGTGCCAACTGGCCGCGCATGATGTGAGGACCGCCGATCACCATGTGCAGGGCCGCCTCATGAATGATGGCGTGCAGACGGGGCGGACGTTCGCCGGTGTGGATGCGCTGACGTGCGAGTCGGAATCGGACGAGCGTGTCGATCTCAACCGTCGTCGCATCCGGCCGAGCGGACTCGAAGAGGGCCCGCATGTACGGCTCGGTCTGCAACAGGCCGGGGATCAGCAGCGTCTCGTAGCTCGCGATCTCGGTGGTGCTGTCCTCCAACTCCGCAAGGTCGATCGCGCGGGCAGGCATGACCTTCCGGTACTCGGACCACCAGCCCTTGCCGTTGCTCTCCGCCATGCGCACCAGCGCGTCAATGTACGGAGCACTTGTGCACCCGTACCCGCGCGCCAGTTCGCGGAGGCGTTCTGCGGGGATGGCGGTGCGGGCGGCCTCGATGTGATTCAGGTGCGGACGCCCCATGTCGATGAGTGCGGCAGCGTCGGCGAGGTTCAGGCCAGCGGCTTCGCGGAGCTTGCGCAGTTCGATGCCGAGTCGTCGCTGACGTTCGGTGATGTGCAGCCGTAGGGCCAAGTGTGGGCCTCCCTGAAGTTCGGGGCCAGTTTGCCGTCTTGGCCGGACCGGGTCCACCGATCTAGCTAAGCAGGTTGCTAACGTGCTGAGTTGTATCTACGTTGTGTGAGGCGACGCTCACGCAGAGATGCCGGAAGCCTCGCTGTCGACGTATACGCACGCGCGCCGCGTCGCGGAAGTGCACCGCCGGATCGGCTGGCCGTGCCGACGTCGACGAGGGCTCCGGGATTCACCTTCACCGTTCATCGAGTTGCTCCGCGCCCTGGAGGCGTCAGCCATGGAAAATCCGCTCACCTACACCCTGTTCACTCCCGCCGTCGTGACCTCGCCGAAGGTCTGCCGGGACTTCGTACGTTCCACGCTGGAGACCCTCGGGCACGGGGCGCTCGCCGATACGGCCGCCCTGTGCACCTCCGAGTTGGTGACCAACGTGCATCAGCATGTCCGGGGCGAGGTCCACCTCAGAACCACCATCGAGCGGGGTGGCGTGCGAGTGGCTGTGTATGACGGGAGCCGTTCCGTGCCCGCGCGGTGCTCGGGAGGTGTGGACGCCGAGGGCGGACGCGGGCTCGTCCTGGTGGAGGCGCTGGCGCACGGGTTCGGTGTGACCAAGGTCCGTGACGGAAAAGGCGTTTGGTTCTGGCTGGCCGCAGAGGCGCCGTAGGGATTGCGGGACGCTCACGCGCCGCGGGCGCCACCGTGTGCCTGCGTCACCAGGTCGATCGCGACCTCCAGGGCTGCCTTGCGCTTCTCCTCGGGGTCGCCCTCGACGTCCTTGAGGGCGAACATCCCCGCGTGCATCGTGAAGAGCGCGCTCACGCAGCGGACCTGGTCGATCAGGGGCATGTCCGGCTCCTTGATGATGTCCATCATCACCACCATGCGGTCCTTGAACGACTCGCCGACGCTCAACTCCCGTACGGTCGCCTGGTTCTCGTGCATGAAGCGGAAGAGCGGTGACGCGGTCGACAGGGCCTCGCTGTAGCGGCGGAGGACCTCCTGCTTGGTGACGAGGCCGTGCGGCTGTTCCTTTGCCCACACGATCAGCTCGTCCATCGGCCGGGTCATGTCCTGGAACAGGCTGATGAGGATGTCTTCCTTGGTCTTGAAGTGGTAGTAGAGGGCGGCCTTGGTGACGGCGAGCCGCTCGGCGATCTCGCGCAGCGACGTCTTTTCGTACCCCTGTTCGGCGAACAGTTCCAGAGCCACGTCCTGGATGCGCTGGCGGGTGTCCCCCCGGCGCTGGTGCTTCGTGCCACCCATGCCGCCCGTGCCCTGCGTGCCATCCATGGTGCCGCCGCCCATCGTCGTACTCCTTGTGCTCCCCGACGGCCCCGCCGGTCAAGCCTGGGAAAACTTACTTGACGACCGGCTAGTTCCGCGTCTACGTTCCCTCAGTGTAGTCAACTAGCCGGTCGACAAGTAAGTGCCAGGGGGCGTCAGTGGATGCCAGTGGGGGCTGAGCAGTCGGGTCGGCGGCATCCAGGAAATGGGGACGGACGATGTCGGACGCTGTTACGGACGCGGAGAAGGCCGAGGGCGGTGAACAACCGAGGAGCGTACGGGTCGTACTGCTCGCCCTCATGATCGCGATGCTGCTCGCGATGCTCGACAACATGATCATCGGGACGGCCATGCCGACGATCGTCGGCGAACTGGGCGGGCTCGAGCACCTGTCGTGGGTCGTCACCGCGTACACCCTCGCCACGGCCGCCTCCACCCCGATCTGGGGCAAGGTCGGCGACATGTACGGGCGCAAGGGAGCCTTCCTCAGTTCGATCGTGATCTTTCTGATCGGATCGGCGCTCAGCGGCATGGCCCAGGACATGGGGCAGCTGATCGGGTTCCGGGCCGTTCAGGGGCTCGGCGCCGGCGGGCTCATGGTCGGGGTCATGGCGATCATCGGCGACCTGATACCGCCCCGCGAGCGCGGCAAGTACCAGGGGATGATGGCCGGCGTGATGGCGTTCGCCATGATCCTTGGGCCGCTGGTGGGCGGCACGATCACCGACCACTGGGGATGGCGCTGGTCGTTCTACATCAACCTGCCGCTGGGCGTGGTCGCGCTGATCGCCGTCACCGCCGTACTGCACCTGCCGAAGAAGACCGAGAACCGGTCGTGGCGGCGCATCGACTTCCTCGGGGCCGCACTTCTGACCGTGGGCATCACCTCCATCGTGCTCGTCACGACGTGGGGCGGGACCGAGTACGCGTGGGGCTCGGCCGTGATCATGGAGCTGACCGCGATCGGGGTGGTCTCGCTCGTGGGCTTCCTCTTCTGGGAGACCAGGGCGGCGGAGCCGGTGATGCCGCTGCACATCTTCAGGAGCCGGAACTTCACGCTGATGTCGGTGATCGGTTTCATCACCGGGTTCGTGATGTTCGGGGCCGTGCTGTTCCTGCCGCTGTACCAGCAGTCGGTGCAGGGGGCGTCCGCGACCAACTCGGGCCTGCTGTTGCTGCCCATGCTGGGTGCGATGCTCGCCGTGTCGATGGTGGCGGGGCGGGTGACCACGGGGACCGGCAAGTACAAGGTGTTCCCGGTGGTCGGCAGCGTGCTGATGACGGCGGGGCTCTTCCTGCTCTCCCAGATGGACACGGGGACGTCGCGGCTGACGTCCGGGCTCTTCATGGCCGTGCTCGGGGCGGGCATGGGGTGTCTGATGCAGATCACCATGCTGGTCGCGCAGAACAGCGTCGAGATGAAGGACATGGGTGTCGCCTCGTCGTCGACGACCCTCTTCCGGACGCTCGGGTCGTCCTTCGGTGTCGCGATCATGGGCGCGCTGTTCAACAGCCGGGTGCAGGACGTCATGGCCGAGCGGGCCGGAGACCTCGGGTCCAAGGTGACCGAGCAGTCGGCGCAGCTGGACGCGGCGAGCCTGGCGAAGCTGCCGGAGGCGGCTCGGGAGGCGTACCAGTACGCGGTGTCCGGGGGGACGCACTCCGCGTTCCTGCTGGGGGCCGGGGTGGCTGTGCTGTCCCTCGTGGCTGCCGTGTTCGTGAAGGAGGTTCCGCTCAGGGGGGCGGGGGCTCCGAAGCCGGGTGAGGGCGCGGGGGCCTCCGAGGGCGCGGCCGGGGAGGCCGCGGGAGCGAAGGCGGTCCCCGAGGCTGTGTGAGGGGCGGCAATAGGGAGGGGCTGAGTACGTGACGTACTCAGCCCCTCCGGCGTCTGAGAAGCGTCTCAGCGGGGCGTCTCAGCGGGGCGTCTCAGCGGGGTGTGTCAGTGGGGCGTGTCAGTGGGGCGTGTCAGCATCGGGAGCATGGACAGGCTGCGACAGCTTCGGCTGGCCAAGGACGTGATGGACCGGGAGTGGGCCGAGCCCGGCCTCGACCTGGACGCGGTCGCGGCGCGTGCGGGGTACTCGCGGTATCACTTCATCCGGGCCTTCAAGGAGGCGTACGGGGAGACGCCGGGGCAGTACCTCACACACCGGCGTATCGACCGGGCCGAGGACCTCCTGCGCACCGCGAACCTGTCCGTGACGGAGATATGCCACCTGGTCGGGTTCAGCAGCCTCGGCACCTTCTCGGCCAGGTTCAAGGCCTGGACGGGCCTCACCCCGAGCGAGTACCGGGCGAAGCACGTGGGCCGTGGGGCCGCGCTGATCCCCGGGTGCTACGCGATGCTGTGGGCCGGAGGGTGGCGAGCGAAGCCCGGTCAGGAGCCCTGTGAGAAGAGCGGGCAAGGCAGCAATTCTGAAGAAGCGGGCTGACGCGCGGTCCGCCTAGCGTGGCAGGGCGCACACATGCCCCGGGCGAAGGGGTACGCGCACCTCAGTCACGTCATCCCGTACGAGCAGGAGCACGTCATGATCAAGGGACTCGCGATCTCGACCATCTGGGTTCTCGACCAGGACCGGGCCAAGGAGTTCTACACGGAGAAGCTGGGCCTGGAGGTGCGGACCGACATGACCATGGGCGACGGCGGCATGCGCTGGCTCACCGTCGGCGTGCCGGACCAGCCCGACGTCGAGCTGACCCTGATGGTGCCCGGGCCGCCCGCCATGGACCCGGAGTCCGGGGAGATGGTCAGGAAGCTCGTCGCCAAGGGGGCCCTGGGGGCCGGCGTTCTCGCCACGGACGACATCCACGGGGACTACA
The DNA here is from genome assembly GCF_009377235.1 of Streptomyces acidicola. Taxonomy (GTDB): domain Bacteria; phylum Actinomycetota; class Actinomycetes; order Streptomycetales; family Streptomycetaceae; genus Streptomyces; species Streptomyces acidicola. The sequence goes on along the minus strand of NZ_VMNX01000129.1, from coordinate 20,819 downwards.
AGAGGCTCAAGGAGCGGGGCGTGGAGTTCCTCCAGGAGCCCCAGGAGCGGCCGTACGGGACCGAGGCCCTGTTCCGGGACGACTCAGGGAACTGGTTCTCCTTCACCCAGCGCCGCGAGGGCGGCCCCGACTTCGACAAGGAGTGGGCAACTGGCTGAGGGACGTCCGGCTGAGGGACGTCCGGCTGAGAGGGGTCCGGCTGACACGGGCCCGCCGGGCTACGGCAGCATCGGATAACTGCCCGTGTTCGTCGGGGCGTGCTCGGGGAGCCACAGCACCGCCACCGCCCCCTCGGCGGGCACGTCCTCGGGTACGCCGGCCGGGCGTACGTTGCGGAAGGTCAGGCGGGCGCCGAGCACCCGGGCCTGACCGGCCGCGATGGTCAGGCCCAGGCCGTGGCCCTGGCCCGCGCGGTCGGACGCGCCCGTACGGAAACGGCGCGGGCCGTCGGCCAGCAGGTCCTCCGGGAAACCGGGACCGTGGTCGCGGACCCGGATCACACGGCCCTCGACCGTGACCTCGATCGGCGGCCTGCCGTGCTTCGCCGCGTTGGCCAGCAGGTTGAAGAGGACGCGTTCCAGGCGGCGCGGGTCCGTCGTGACCTCCGACTCGTGGACGACCTGTACCGCGATGTCCGCGTCCTTCGCGGCGACGCGCCGCGCCACGAACTCGCCCAGCATGATGTCCTGCAACTCGGCCCGCTCGGAGGCGCTGTCGAGCCGGGCCACCTCCAGGACGTCCTCCACGAGCGTGCGCATCGCCTGGGCACGGTCGCGGACCAGCTCCGAGGGGCGCCCCGGAGGCAGGAGCTCCGCCGCCGTCAGGAGGCCCGTGACCGGAGTGCGCAGTTCGTGCGCGATGTCCGCCGTCACCCTCCGCTCGGCCTCGATGCGCTGCTGGAGCGCGTCCGCCATGGCGTCCACGGCCCGCGCGAGGTCGTCGGTCTCGTCGCGTACGACACCGCCGATCGCGTCCCGGACCCGTACGTCGGTCTCACCCTTGGCGACCTGGTTCGCCGCCGACGCCGCCTTGCGCAGCCGGCGCGACATCTGGCCGCCGATGAGCACACCGAGCGCGCAGCCACCGAACACGACCGCGATCGAGCCGATGACCAGGGCCTGGTCGAGGTCCTTCATGATATCGGCGCTGCGGTCGGTGAACCGGGTGTGGAGCGACAGCACTCTGCCGTCCTTGAGCGGCACCGCGGCCCATATGTCCGGCACGCCGTGCGGGCCGTCGGCGACGTACGTGGCACGCCGGCCCTCCGACACCTTCACCAGCAGGTCCTGCGGGATCGTGGGGTCGTCGACCCGCACCCCGAACGCCCCCGGGTTCTGCTGGCGTCCCGACTCGTACATGCGCTGGGCGACCTGGATCCGCTCGTCCGCCAGGTCGCGGGAGTTGTCCAGCATCGACACGCGTGCCGCATTGTGCACGACCAGGCTCAGCGCGAGCGCCACCAGCGCGCCGACCAGGGCGATCGCCGCGCTCAGCTTCCAGCGCAGACCGGTGCGCAGGCCGAAGCCGGTGCGCGTCAGCCGCCCTGCCAGCCGTGTCACAGGGCCGCCTGTCGGTCGTCCCACAGGGCCGCCTGTCGGTCGTCCCACAGGGCCACCTGCCGGTCGTCCCACCTCTGTACCTCTGAACCTCTCCGTACCTTTGAACCTCTGTACCTCTGTCACCCCTGCTCAGGCCTTGAGCTTGTAGCCGAAGCCGCGGACGGTCTCGATCCGGTCCTGTCCGATCTTCGTCCGCAGCCGCTGCACATGGACGTCCACGACCCGGGTGTCCCCGCCCCAGCCGTAGTCCCACACGCGTTCGAGCAGCTTGTCACGGGACAGCACCGTGCCGGGCGCCGAGGAGAACTCCAGCAGCAGCCGCATCTCGGTCGGCGTCAACGCCACCGGCTGCCCGGACCGCCGTACCTCCATGCCCTCGGTGTCGACCTCCAGCTCACCGAAGGACAGGACGCCACCGACCGCGCCCGGCCCATGGCCGTCCCCTTTGACCGCGCCGCCGCTCGCGTGCCCGAACCGGCGCAGTACCGCCCGGATGCGCGCGACCAGCACGGCACCGTCGAACGGTTTGGTCACGTAGTCGTCGGCGCCCGCCTCCAGGCCCAGGACGACGTCAATGGAGTCGGCCCGGGCCGACAGCATGATCACGGGAACGGTCGACTCGTCCCGGATGCGCCGGCAGAGACTGACCCCGTCCAGGCCCGGCAGCATCACGTCCAGCAGCGCGATGTCGGGGCGGTCGGCGCGGAACGCGTCCAGGCCGGCCAGTCCGTCGGGCACGGCGGTGACCGCGAAGCCGTCCCGCTCCAGCGCGAGTTGGGTGGCCTCGCGGATGACGTCGTCGTCCTCGACGAACAGGACGTGGGTCTGCTCTGCCATCCGTTGCCCTCAGTTGCTCTCTGTCGGCTTCAGTGTCTCTGCGGGCGCCACCGTGGGCACCGGGACCGGCTCCGAGGGGTCCGTATCGTCCACCGCGCCGCTGTAGTCGTTGTGCGTACGGGATTCTTCCGCGAAGCGGTTCATGCTCCAGCGGTAGGTGATCACTTCCTCGCTGGACGGGAACTCGACCGGGTCGCCCTTGCCGTACAGCTGCTGGGTCACCACCAGGGCGCCCCGGTCGATCTCCGCGTACACCGGGGGCTCCTCGGCCCTGAAGACGTTCTCGTAGCCGCTGCGCTTCGCCCGGTACACGTACGAGGCGACACCGACAGCGTCCCCGCAGGTCATCACGTTGACCACGATGTCGTTGGCGGATCCGCCGGTCAGTTTGCCGTACGACACGTCGACCGGGTACTCGTCGGCCACGCACGGATGGAGATCCCGCTTGACCGCTTTGCCGACCCTGGGGTCCGCCCTGACCAGTTCGACCACCTGAGCCGTGGTCTCGCGGCTCTCGGTGGGCGAGGCGGAGGGCGATGCGGTGCCCTTGGCCCGTGAGTCGTTGCCCGCCGGGCCCTCGTCGCGGGCACCGGTGCCGCCGGTGCCGCAGGCGGCGACGAAAAGCCCGAGGGCGGTGATCACGGCCACTGCCGTGATCACCGCCTTCAGGGCCTGGCCGGTGCCGTCGGGCCCCGGCCGGTTGCTCAGGCCGCGCAACGCTCCCGCTCCTTAATGGGTTCGAGCGCGCGGGCGGCGCGTTCTGCTTGGTCCCGGCTCTCCAGCTCCTCGCGGAGCCGGGCCAGCGCCCGGTGCAGCGTGCTCTTGACCGTTCCGGCCGACATTCCGAGGGCTGCGGCCGTCTCCTCCGTGGACATCTGCTCCCAGTGTCGCAGCACCACGACGCTGCGTTGCTTGGGAGCGAGCACCTTCATCACATCCATCAGCAGGGCGCGGTCCGCGTGCTGCTCGGTGGGGTCGTCGACGGAGGCGTCCGGGAGCTGCTCGGTCGGCACCTCCTCCAGCTTGCGGGCCCGCCACCACTCGGTCCGGGTGTTGATCATCACGCGGCGGAGGTAGGCGTCCGCGAGCCGCTTGTCCGCGATGCCGTCCCAGCGACCGTACGTACGCGCGAGAGCCGTCTGCAGCAGGTCCTGTGCGTCGACCGGGTCCGGAACCAGTCGGCGGGCGCTGCGCAGCAGCGCGTCCTGCCGAGTGCGGACGTACTCCTCGAATTCGAGCACCTCGCCGTGCGCCATTCCAACCGCCTCCGTTCCCCGTGTCCCGGCCCGTGCCCCTGCCCGCCGCCGGTCGCTGTCGCTTGTCGCCGTACCGCTTCGCGTGTGTTTCTGCGGTACGGCAATGAAGCTACGGAGCCGTTGTCACGGGGCTGTCCGAGAGAGCCTGCGGAGAACGCTCGGCTGTCCGTCGGTTGTGTAACGGAAGTAGGGCCGGGCTAAAGAGGAGGGCCCTTTGGGGGGAGTATGAGGTGATTTGCCGGGGCGGCGTTGTGTGTCGGTGAGCAGAGCGCTGTGACACGGCTGAGGGCGGGACCGAGGCGGGACCTGAGTGGGCGTGAGCGCATACGGGGGCGACCGCCGTCGTTACGAGGCGGTCGCCATCACCGGGCCCAGACGGTCGCCGTGATCACGGCGAGGCGGTCAGCCCCCGCGATCAGGTGATCAGGTGATCAGGTCAGAGGCAGGCGGTACAGGCCACCCGGCAGGGGCTCGACCAGTCCGTCGGAGACCAGGCCGTCGAGGGCGCGGGCGCGCTGCACGGGCTCGTCCCACACACGGTCGAGTACGGCCTGCGGCACGGGCGCGAGCGCCTCCCGCAGTACGGCGAGGAGCTTGCCGCGGACCTGACGGTCGGTGCCGGCGTACGTCTGACCGCGGCGAGCCGGACCCTCGTGCGCGGGCTTCCCGGCGAGCCGCCACGCGCACTGCGCGGCGATCGGGCAGCGCTGGCACGTCTCGTTCTTCGCCGTGCACACCAGGGCGCCGAGCTCCATGCTGGCGGCGGCCCAACGGGAGGCGGTGCGCTCGTCGTCGGGCAGCAGTTCGCGGGCGAGCCTGCGCTCGGCGGCGGTCGTCGCGTTGGGCGGGTACTGCACGCCGGTGACCGCGCGGGCGAGGACGCGACGGACGTTGGTGTCGAGGACGGCGTGCCGCTGCCCGTACGCGAACGACGCGACAGCGGCGGCCGTGTACTCCCCGATGCCGGGCAGCGCGAGCAACTGCGCGTGCTCCGTCGGTACGTCGCCGCCGTGCCGTTCCGTTATGGCGACCGCGGCGCCGTGCAACCGGAGGGCGCGCCGCGGGTAACCGAGGCGGCCCCAGGCGCGTACGGCCTCTCCGGGTGCCTCCTTGGCGAGGTCGGCGGGGCGGGGCCAGCGGGCCAACCACTGCTCGTAGACGGGCAGGACGCGGTTGACGGGGGTCTGCTGCAGCATGAACTCACTGACCATCACCCCCCAGGACCCGGCCTCGGGCCGCCGCCACGGCAGGTCACGGGCGTGTGCTTCGAACCAGTCGATGACCGGCTCGTGAAGGGTGCATCCGGCGGACGTCGGCATGGTGGGGGTGTGGGAGCTCGGGGTGTGCGTGGGTGCAGTCATGGCACTTCGATCCTGCCATGCAGAGGTGGCGGAGTGTGCGTATCGGGTTGCGGTGGGTGGGTCGTGGTCGCCTTCCTGAGGACTGAGAGCACCCGCGAGGCGCTGTATCCAGGATGATGATCCGGAGAAAGTAGTGCGGGGGCGGCGGGGTGGGGCAAGGTAAGTGGCGGATCTCTCGTACAGTTTGCGGCGTGGGATCTTTGCGCAATCCGGTCGGGCCGCTTCCCTCCTCCATTTACTGGCGACGGAGGGCTGTTCTGCTGACCGTCCTCGCCCTGTTGGCGCTGCTCGCCACCTGGGTCGTCGTCGCCAGCAGCGGCGGGAACGGCAAGGACACTGCGAACGGGTCCGACGGCAAGAACCCCGCGCCCTCGATCACACCGGGCCCCACCGGTTCCGGGCCCGCGATCAGCCAAGCCCCCGGCGGGCGCGACGAGTCGCCCGGAAGCGGAGGCGACAGTTCTGGTTCCGGTGACGGCTCGGACGGCTCGGGCAACTCGAACGACGGCTCCGGCTCGGGGGACGTGGGCGGCTCCGGATCGAGCAGTGGTTCGGGCGGTGGCTCCAACGGCGACGGCAGCGGCGGGGAAGGCGGCGCCTCCGGCGATCAGGTCCCGGCCGGGTCGAGCCTGCCCAACTGCACCGCCGAGGCGGTGAAGTTGACGGTGCGCAGCGCCAAGAACACGTACGAGCACGATGAGAAGCCCACCTTCGAGTTGATCGCCCGGAACTCCTCGGGCAGCGACTGCAAGGTCGATCTCGGCCCGACGAAAGCCGTGGTGACGATCACTCAGGCCGACGGCGACGACGAGATCTGGTCCTCCGCCGACTGCCCGCAGAGCGCCGGCAGCCTCACCTTCCGCGTGCGCGCCGAGGGCAGCGCCACCTACACCGTCGCGTGGGACCGCAAGCCCAGCTCCCCCAACTGCGAGACTCCGCCCAGCGGTTCGGCCACCGCGGGTACGTACCTGGTGGAGGCGAAGGCTCCGGGGCTGGCGAAGGCGCAGACGTCGTTCGTCCTGGCGAAGGACTAGAGGGACTAGAGCGAACCAGGCGAGCCTCAGGCTCATCAGTCGGATTAGCGGTCCGTAGTGATTCCGTGGCAGGCTGTCACGCGCACGCCCGGCGCCCAGGCGACGTCGGGCACCCTCCTCGGTGAGATCGCGAGACCTCACCGACCAGCGTCCGGAGGGACGTGTCACGAGGGCTGACGGCTCCCGCCGTTCGGCACCAGGGCACGAAGGCGATTGGCTCACATCCCTGAGCAAGACTGGGGATCCCTAAGCCAATCTGAGACGCTGAGCCCAAGACCCCTAGACGTACCTCTCAAGAATCGACGACTCCGCCAGCCGCGACAGCCCCTCCCGTACGCTGCGCGCCCGCGCCTCGCCGACGCCGTCGACCGTCTGGAGGTCGTCCACGCTCGCGGCGAGCAGCTTCTGCAGGCCGCCGAAGTGCTCCACCAGCCGGTCGATGATCGCGCCCGGCAGCCTCGGCACCTTGGCCAGCAGCCGGAAACCGCGCGGTGACACGGCGGAGTCCATCCCCTCGGGGGAGCCCGTGTAGCCCAACGCCTTGGCCACCGTGGACAGTTCGAGCAGCTCCGCGTGTGTGAGCGCGTCCAGCTCGGCGAGGGCCTCGTCGACCGTACGGGAGCGTTTGGCCGTCGGCTCGGGGACGTAGTCCCGGACCACCAGCTCGCGCTCCGGCTCCACGCCCGCGATCAACTCGTCCAGCTGCAGGGCGAGGAGACGTCCGTCCGTGCCCAGCTCCACCACGTACTCGGCGATCTCCGTGGCGATGCGGCGCACCATCTCCAGCCGCTGCGCCACCGCCGAGACGTCGCGGACCGTCACGAGGTCCTCGATCTCCAGGGCGGAGAGCGTGCCCGCGACCTCGTCCAGGCGGAGCTTGTACCGCTCCAGGGTCGCGAGGGCCTGGTTGGCGCGGGAGAGGATCGCCCCCGAGTCCTCCAGGACGCGGCGCTGACCGTCGACGTACAGCGCGATGAGCCGCATGGACTGGGAGACCGAGACGACCGGGAAGCCCACCTGCCGGGAGACGCGGTCCGCCGTGCGGTGCCGGGTGCCCGTCTCCTCGGTCGGGATCGTCGGGTCGGGCACCAGCTGCACGCCGGCCCGCAAAATCTTCGACAGGTCCGAGGACAGCACGATGCCGCCGTCGAGCTTGCACAGCTCCCTCAGACGGGTCGCCGTGAACTCGACATCCAGGACGAAGCCGCCGGTACACAGTGCCTCGACGGTCCTGTCGGAGCCGAGCACGATGAGTCCGCCGGTGTTGCCGCGGAGTACCCGCTCCAGTCCGTCGCGCATGGCCGTACCCGGCGCCACAGCGCTCAGAGAGGTGCGCATCAGGCCATCGGAACCGGCACTCCCACCGGACTTTCCGGGAGCTGCCACCCGGTCGTTGGCTGCCACTGCACTCCTCCGGTCGCAGGTTCTGGGGCGCTCCCGTTTCGCACACCTGGTTCGTACGGACGGGCGAGACCTGGGCAAAGTCTACCGGCGGTCCTCCGCCTCCCGTGGGGCGTCCCGGCGACGGGAGCGCGGGAGGACTCTCAGCGCGTCCCCCATGTCGGCCACTTCCAGGACCTTCATGCCCGGCGGAATCTTGCCGGGATCGCCCGGCACGAGGGCGTGCGTGAAGCCGAGGCGGTGGGCTTCGGCGAGGCGCCGCTGGACGCCCGTGACGCGTCTCACCTCGCCCGCGAGGCCCACCTCGCCGATCGCGACGAGGTTCTTGGGCAGCGGGGTGTCACTCGCGGCCGACGCCAGCGCGAGCGCGATCGCGAGGTCCGCGGCCGGTTCCGAGAGCCTCACGCCGCCAACTGTCGCGGAGTAGATGTCCCTTTTGCCCAGAGCGCTGATCCGGCCGCGCTGCTCCAGGACGGCGAGCATCATCGAGACACGGGAGGTCTCCAGGCCGGAGGTCGTACGACGCGGGGAGGGGATCTGCGAGTCGACCGTGAGCGCCTGGACTTCGGCCACCAGCGGGCGGCGGCCCTCCAGCGTCACGGTGAGGCAGGTGCCGGGCACCGGCTCGTCGCGCCGCGTCAGGAACAGACCGCTGGGGTCGGCCAGCCCTGTGATGCCCTCGTCGTGCAGCTCGAAGCAGCCGACCTCGTCCGTCGCCCCGTAGCGGTTCTTGACGCCTCGTACGAGCCGCAGGCGCGCGTGCCGGTCGCCCTCGAAGTGCAGCACCACGTCCACGAGGTGCTCCAGCAGGCGCGGACCCGCGATCGCGCCGTCCTTCGTGACGTGGCCCACAAGGAGGGTGGCCATACCGCGCTCCTTGGAGGCGCGGATCAGGGCTCCGGCGACCTCGCGGACCTGGGCCATGCCGCCGGGGGCCCCGTCGATCTCCGGGGACGCCACGGTCTGCACCGAGTCGAGGATCAGCAGCGACGGCTTCACCGCGTCCAAGTGGCCCAGCACGGCGGCCAGGTCGGTCTCCGCCGCGAGGTAGAGGTCGTCGTGGATGGCGCCGATGCGGTCGGCGCGCAGCCGGACCTGGCTCGCCGACTCCTCGCCCGTGACGTACAGCGTGCGGTGGTCGCCGCCCGCCGCCTTGGCCGCCACGTCCAGCAGCAGCGTGGACTTGCCGACCCCGGGCTCGCCCGCGAGGAGGACGACGGCTCCGGGGACGAGTCCGCCGCCGAGGACGCGGTCCAGCTCGGGCACGCCGGTGGTGCGGGCGGTGGCCTGGCGCCCGTCGACCTGGCCGATCGGCACCGCGGACGTCGTGACGCGGCCCGGTGCCGTCGTACGGACCGCGGGCGTGCCGTACTCCTCGACCGTCCCCCATGCCTGGCATTCGGGGCAGCGGCCGAGCCACTTGGCCGTCTGCCAGCCGCACTCGGTGCAGCGGTAGGACGGCCGGTCCTTGGTGGTCTTGGTACGGGCAGCCATGGGCGAAACCGTAACGGAGCCCACTGACAGCGCGGCCCCGCTTCACGAGGGCCGCGGCCCCGGGCCCCGCGTTCTGGCCCACCCGACCGGGTGTGAGCGGCGGAATCAGGCGTTCCTGTCCCCTTATGAGGGATCGTTTCACCCGTATGGATTAAATGTGCGCAAGGAGGAAGAAGGGACCATTGCCCGCCGCATACGGTCCCATGGGTGATGAGCAGCACCCCGCAGATCTCCACCCGCACCGCCGGCGCACACCGAGCGCACCGCGAGGCACAGGACCGGGCGGCCACGCGCACCCGGACGCAGCGCCCGCCCGCCCGCCACGAGCCCTACGAGCCTTACCTGGACGGCCTGTTCACCTACTGCCTGTCCGTCCTGTGCGACCACGACACGGCGACCGCCGCCCTGGCCGACGGCCTCGCCCTCGCCGAGCGCCGCCGGGGCCCCGACGCCCCGGACGACCGCCGGGCCTGGCTGTACGCGCTGGCCCGCTGGGCCTGTCTGCGCAAACTGGCCGAGGCCAAGCAGAAACGTCAGGGCGTGCATGCCTCCGGCCGCCACGGCGCCGAGAATCAGCGCGCTCAGAAGCCCGCACCCGGCCTCCCCGCGGAACTCCAGGCACAGCGGCAGCGCGAACTCACCCTGCTCGCCTGGCCCGAGGCCGCCGGCACGACACCCGAGCAGCGCGAGGCCCTCGAACTCGCCGTACGCCACCAGCTCGCCGCCCAGGAGGTCGCCGCCGTCATCGGCCAGGCCCCCGCCGCCGCACGCGAACTGCTCGCCTCCGCCGCCTGCGAGGTGGAACGCACCCGGGCCGCCCTCGCCGTCGTCGAGACCGGAGGCTGCCCCAGCGTCGCTCGGCTCACCGGCGACCACCAGCTGGTCCTCAGCGCCACCCTGCGCCGCGAGCTCGTCCGGCATGTCGACGACTGCCCCCACTGCCGCCGCACCGCCGAGCGCGCCACCCCCGGCCGCTGGCCCGGCACCAGCGTCACACCCGCCGCGCTCCCCGTACTCGAGGCCCCGCGCGCGGCCCTGCACTCGGCGATGGCCCACCTCACACGCGCGCGTGGCGGTGCCCCGCGCTTCGACCGGCGCGGCTTTCCCATGGACCCCCGGGACCGCGCGGCCCGCCGCGACCGCCTGCGCGCGCGTGCCGTGACGACGACCGTCGTCGCCACCGTCGTCGCCGCGCCCGTCCTCGCCCTCTGGGCCGCCTACCGGGGGGCGCCCCCGACCGGCGAGGGCGGCGGCGACCGCACCGCCGCCGCGCGCGAGAGCCACGGCGCCGACGGGCTCGCAGGCGAGGAAACGGGCGAGTACGAGAACGCCGGCAACGCCAGCGCCCGGCCGGACGCCCGCTACGACCGACCGGGCAAGCACGCCTCCGACGTCTCCGTGGAAGTCGTCAGCACCCCCGGAAAGGGCGCCGGAACACTCACGGTGCAGGCCACCGGCCGTGGCGACACCACGCTCATCACCCTGACCGCGTCCGGGAACTCACCGGTCCACTGGTCCGCGCACACCGGCCAGAACTGGCTCTACCTCAGCCAGTCCTCGGGAACCCTCGCCCCCGGCGAATCGCTGACGATCAAGGTGTACGTCGACCATCTGCGCGAGCCGGCCGGGTACTGGAGCGCACGGGTGTCCATCGGGCCCACCCGGGACGTCGTCTCCATCCAGGGGTACGGGAGCGCTCCGCTGCCGAGCCGCCCTCCGCGGCCCACCACGCCCGGGCCGCGGCCCACGCCGAGTTCCCCTCCTCCGACGTCCGCGCCCGACCCCACGCCCAGCGACCCGGGGTCGGCGGATCCGACGCCTACGCCGTCCCCGTCGGACCCATCTCCCTCGGACCCGAGCCCGTCGGATCCGAACCCGTCGGACCCGGGTAGCCCGGACCCGGGCTCCTCGGGCCCCGAAGGATCGACCCTGGCGCCCAGTGGCAGTGGCGAAGCGAGTCCCTCTGAGGGGTAGCCGGAAGCGGCCGAAGCGGACGGAAGCGTCTGCCGGGTTGCTGTGGCGTGCGGAGTGCCGGTCTTCCGTGGCTGGTCGCTCCCCCACTCTCGGCTGCGCTCGAGCGGGGGGACCCCCATCGCGGCGGAGCCGCACATTGATACAGCCCCGCGCCCCTTAGGGGCGCAGCCCCCTCAGTCCGCCGGATCCACCGCATCCACCGCATCCACCGGATCCGCCGGATGCGGGGCCAACAGCGGCAGCCGCGACGCCAGGCGCTCCTCGCAGAGCTCGGCCAACCGGTCGTACCCCGCCTTGCCCATCAGTTCGACCAGCTCCGGACGGTACGAGACGTACACCGGGTCGCCCGCTCCGTGCGCCGAGGTCGCCGATGTGCACCACCAGTGGAGGTCGTGCCCGCCCGGGCCCCAGCCGCGCCGGTCGTACTCGCCGATGGAGACCTGGAGCACCCGGGTGTCGTCGGGCCGGTCGATCCACTCGTACGTCCGCCGGATCGGCAGCTGCCAGCAGACATCCGGCTTGGTCTCCAGGGGCTCGCGGCCCTCCTTGAGCGCCAGGATGTGCAGCGAGCAACCCGCGCCGCCCGGGAAGCCCGGCCGGTTCTGGAAGATGCACGAGCCCTGGTACGGGCGCGTCTGGCGCTCCCCGTCCTCGTCCTCGGAGACCCAGCCGGTCTTCGTGCCCACGTCGTGGTGCTGCCAGATCTCGGGTGTGAGCCTCGCCACGTGTTCGGCCACCCGCTTCTCGTCGTCCTCCTCCGAGAAGTGGGCGCCCAGCGTGCAGCAGCCGTCGTCCGCGCGGCCCGCCTGGATGCCCTGGCAGCCGCTTCCGAAGACGCAGTTCCAGCGGGAGGTCAGCCAGGTCAGGTCGCAGCGGAAGACCTGCTCGTCGTCCGCGGGGTCGGGGAACTCCACCCACGCGCGCGCGAAGTCGAGCCCCTTCTCGTCGGGCTCCGGGGCGTACGGGGCGCCCTTCCCTGGGTTCGTGGATGTGGCAGGCTCCGCCTGCGAAGAACCCTTGGCGGATTCGGCGGCCTTGGTCGGCTTGGCCGCTTTGGTCGGCTTGGTCGGCTTGGCCGCCTTGTCGTTCTTCGCCTTTTTCGTCTTTGGCACGCGTCCAGAGTAAGACCACGCGGCGACAACGAGGACTGCGCGGGCTCCCGCGGGCAGTAGCGTTCCGTACATGAGACTCGGTGTCCTCGACGTGGGTTCGAACACGGTGCATCTACTGGTCGTGGATGCACACCCAGGCGCGCGCCCGCTGCCCGCGCATTCGCACAAAACCGAGCTGCGGCTCGCTCAACTCCTCGACGGCAGCGGGGCGATCGGCCCCGAGGGGGTCGAGAGCCTGATAGGCGTCGTCCAGGAGGCGCTGCAGGCCGCCGAGGACAAGGGTGTCGAGTCCGTGCTGCCGTTCGCCACGTCCGCCGTGCGCGAGGCCAGCAACGCGGACGACGTCCTCGCGCGCGTGCGCGAGGAGACGGGCGTCGAGCTGACGGTCCTGACCGGCGAGGAGGAGGCCCGCCTGACCTTCCTGGCCGTACGCCGCTGGTACGGCTGGTCGGCGGGCAAGCTGCTGGTCCTGGACATCGGGGGCGGCTCCCTGGAGATCGCGTACGGCATGGACGAGGAGCCGGAGCGAGCGGTGTCGCTACCGCTCGGCGCGGGCCGGCTGACGGCCGGATGGCTGCCGGGAGACCCGCCCGACCCGGCGGACATAAGGGCGCTCCGCCGCCATGTGCGGGCGGAGATCGCCCGTACGGTGGGGGAGTTCAGCCGCTTCGGCGCCCCCGACCACGTGGTCGCCACGTCGAAGACCTTCAAACAACTGGCCCGGCTGGCCGGCGCCGCCCGCTCCGCCGAGGGTCTCTACGTCCAGCGCGAGCTGAAGCGGGGTTCCCTGGAGGCATGGGTGCCGCAGCTCGCCGGGATGACCGCCGCCCAGCGCGCGGACCTCCCCGGGGTCTCCGAGGGCCGCGCCGGCCAGCTCCTCGCGGGCGCCCTGGTCGCCGAGGGCGCCATGGACCTCTTCGGCGTGGAAAACCTGGAGGTCTGCCCCTGGGCACTGCGCGAGGGCGTGATCCTGCGGCGACTGGATCACATGGGTTCGTCATAGAGAGGGCAGGGGCCGCGCCCCAAAGGGGCGCGGGGAACTGCGCGCCCAGCCGCAGACACCCCGCACCCGCCCACGGTGAAGTCCACGACGGCGGGAACGCGCCTCGGCCCCACCGTCGGAGGCGTCCCGCACCCGCCCACGGTGAAGTCCACGACGGCGGGAACGCGCCTCGGCCCCACCGTCGGAGGCGTCCCGCACCCGCCCACGGTGAAGTCCACGACGGCGGGAACGCGCCTCGGCCCCACCGTCGGAGGCGTCCCGCACCCGCCCACGGAGAAGCGCCCAACCGGGCACAGGCACCCCCAGCCCAGCCGCCGGACGCACAGGGCATCCCACCTCCCCGGCCCACAGACCGAGACCACCCCGTAATCTGTCCCCGTGGCAGAACCAGTGGTGCGCATCCCGGATGCGAAGGTCGCGCTGTCCACGGCCTCCGTCTATCCGGAGTCGACAGCGACGGCTTTCGAGATCGCCGCGCGCCTCGGGTACGACGGAGTCGAGGTCATGGTGTGGACCGACCCGGTCAGCCAGGACATCGAGGCCCTGCGCCGCCTCAGCGACTACCACCAGATCCCGATCCTGGCCGTCCACGCCCCCTGCCTGCTGATCACCCAGCGCGTGTGGTCCACCGACCCCTGGATCAAGCTCCAGCGCGCCCAGGCCGCCGCCGAGAAGCTCGGCGCCGGCACCGTCGTCGTCCACCCGCCCTTCCGCTGGCAGCGCCAGTACGCCCGTGACTTCATCACCGGGATCTGGCGCATGGCGAACGAGACGGACGTACGGTTCGCCGTCGAGAACATGTACCCCTGGCGCTACCGCGACCGCGAGATGCTCGCCTACGCCCCCGACTGGGACGTCACGCGGGACGACTACCGTCACTTCACGATCGACCTCAGCCACGCCGCGACGGCCCGTACCGACGCCCTCCAGATGCTCGACCGCATGGGCGACCGCCTCGGTCACGTCCACCTCGCCGACGGGGGCGGCTCCAACAAGGACGAGCACCTGGTCCCCGGCCGCGGCACCCAGCCCTGCGCCGAGGTGCTGGAGTGCCTCGCGCACACCGGCTTCGACGGTCACGTGGTCATCGAGGTCAACACCCGCCGCGCGATGTCCGGCGCCGAGCGCGAGGCCGACCTGGCGGAGGCCCTCGCCTTCACCCGGCTGCATCTCGCCTCGGCAGTGAAGGTGCCGCGGCCGTGACCGCGGCCACGCCCCGCCGCAGGGGACGGCCCTCCCGTACGGAGTCGGCCGACGCCCCGGCCGCCCGCGACCGCATCCTCGAAGCGGCCCGTGAGGAGTTCTCCGAGCGCGGCTACGACAAGACGTCGGTGCGCGGTATCGCCAAGGCCGCCGGGGTGGACTCGGCGCTCGTCCACCACTACTTCGGCACCAAGGAGCAGGTCTTCGAGGCGGCCATCTCGATCGCCGTCGCACCCGCCCTGGGCGCCCCCAAGGCGGTCGAGGAGGGTCCTCTCGACAGCGTCGGTGAGCGGCTGACCCGGTTCTTCTTCGGCATCTGGGAGACCCCGGCGACCCGTACGCCTCTCCTCGCGATCGTTCGTTCCGCTGTGAACAACGAGACCGCGGCCGCCGTGTTCCGCCGCATCATCGCCGCGCAGCTGCTGCGCCGCATCGCGGGCCGCCTGGACGTCCCGGACGCCGAGATCCGCGCCGAACTCGCCGCCGCGCAGCTCGTGGGCATCGCCATGCTGCGGTACATCATCAGGATCGACCCGCTGGCGTCGGCGGACCCGGAGCAGATCATCGCGCGGGTGGCACCGGTGGTGCAGGCGCACCTGACGGGGCCGTGAGTCCTCAGCCCCGACGCTGAGCCCGCAGCCCCAGCCCCGACCCTGAGCCCGCAGCCCCGCCCTTAAGCGCTCAACCCCGAGTCGGCGCCGCCCCCGCCCGGGCACCGCCCTCCGAGACACACATCCCGCATTCCGGACAGCGTGTCCACCCCTTGGTTCACGGGCGTAGGCTCGGCAACAGTCAGACTCTCATCAGAAGTCTCTGATCGCAGTCTCAAAGGAGCGAGCGCGATGCCCGAGCTGAGGTCCCGCACAGTCACCCACGGCCGCAACATGGCGGGCGCCCGTGCCCTTATGCGGGCCTCCGGGGTACCGGGCGCGGACATCGGGCGGAAGCCGATCATCGCGGTGGCCAACTCCTTCACCGAGTTCGTGCCGGGCCACACCCACCTCCAGCCGGTCGGCCGGATCGTCTCCGAGGCCATCCGTGAGGCGGGTGGCATCCCGCGCGAGTTCAACACGATCGCGGTCGACGACGGCATCGCGATGGGCCACGGCGGCATGCTGTACTCGCTGCCCTCCCGCGACCTGATCGCCGACAGCGTGGAGTACATGGTCGAGGCCCACTGCGCCGACGCCCTGATCTGCATCTCCAACTGCGACAAGATCACCCCGGGCATGCTGAACGCCGCCCTGCGGCTGAACATCCCCACGGTCTTCGTCTCCGGCGGCCCCATGGAGTCCGGCCGCGCCACGCTCGTCGACGGCACCGTCCGCACGCTCGACCTGGTCGACGCGATCTCCGACGCCGTGAACGACAAGGTCTCGGACGAGGACATCCTCCGCATCGAGGAGAACGCCTGTCCGACCTGCGGCTCCTGCTCCGGCATGTTCACCGCCAACTCGATGAACTGCCTGACCGAGGCGATCGGCCTCTCCCTCCCCGGCAACGGCTCGGTCCTGGCCACCCACACGGCCCGCAAGGCGCTGTACGAGGACGCGGCCCGCACGGTCATGGACATCACCCGCCGCTACTACGAGCAGGACGACGAGTCGGTCCTGCCGCGCTCGATCGCCACCTTCGCGGCCTTCGAGAACGCCATGGCCCTCGACATCGCCATGGGCGGCTCCACCAACACGATCCTGCACCTGCTGGCCGCGGCCCAGGAGGCGGAGGTCCCCTTCGGCCTGAACGAGATCGACGCGGTCTCGCGCCGGGTGCCCTGCCTCGCCAAGGTCGCCCCGAACGTCGCCAGGTCGCGCACGTACTACATGGAGGACGTGCACCGCGCCGGCGGCATCCCCGCCCTGCTCGGCGAGCTGCACCGCGGGGGCCTGCTCAACGAGGACGTGCACTCCGTGCACAGCCCGTCCCTGGCGGACTGGCTGAAGACCTGGGACGTGCGCGGCGGGTCTCCCTCGCCCGAGGCGGTCGAGCTGTGGCACGCGGCCCCGGGCTGCGTCCGCTCCGCCGAGGCCTTCTCCCAGTCCGAGCGCTGGGAGGCCCTGGACGAGGACGCCGAGGACGGCTGCATCCGCTCCGTGGAGCACGCGTACTCCAAGGACGGCGGCCTGGCCGTCCTCAAGGGCAACCTGGCCGTCGACGGCTGCGTGGTGAAGACGGCCGGCGTCGACGAGTCGATCTGGACGTTCGAGGGCCCGGCGGTGGTCTGCGAGTCGCAGGAGGAGGCCGTCCAGAAAATCCTCACCCAGCAGGTCAAGGAGGGCGACGTCGTCGTCATCCGCTACGAGGGCCCCAAGGGCGGCCCCGGCATGCAGGAGATGCTCTACCCGACCTCGTACCTGAAGGGCCGCGGCCTCGGCAAGGCGTGCGCCCTGATCACGGACGGCCGCTTCTCCGGCGGCACCTCGGGCCTGTCCATCGGCCACGCCTCCCCGGAGGCGGCGTCCGGCGGCACGATCGCGCTCGTCGAGGACGGCGACCGCATCCGCATCGACATCCCGAACCGTACGATCGAGCTCCTCGTGGACGACGCCGAACTGTCCCGCCGCGAGCAGGCCCTGAACGGCGCGTACGTCCCCAAGAACCGCGACCGCAAGGTCTCCGCCGCCCTCCGCGCCTACGCCGCGATGGCCACGAGCGCCGACAAGGGCGCGGTGCGGGACGTGACGAAGCTGGGCTGACGCGTACGTCCTCCGCTCGCGCAGGGGGCCGTTCCTTCGGGAGCGGCCCCCTGCGCATGTCACCAACCTGAGGGGTCGCCCCGGTCCACCGCGAACACCGTTCCGTCGGGTGCGCCCGCGCAGACCAGGTCGCCGGCGACCACGGGCCCGGGCAGCGCGGCCGACACCCGGTCGGAGTGCTCGCCGAGCCGTGGCGATGTCTGCCCCAGGAGCTTGCCCGTGCCGGCGTCCACGGCCAGCAGCCGCCCGTCGGGGGCCATGAAGTACACGCGCTCGCCGTCCGCGACGGGCACGGAACCCCGGCTCACGGAGGTCTCCAGGCTCCACCGCTGCTTCCGCGCGCCCATGTCGACGGCCACGAGCGACCCACCGGTGCCCACGAGGAACACCGTGTCGCCGTGCACGGTGGCGGCGGCCTGCTGGCTCTGCACCGGCAGGCGCACCCGGAGCGACTTCCCGGTCTCCGGGTCGTAGCGGACGACGGCGTTCGTGTCCTGGTACACGCTGTCGACGGCGAGGAAGTAGACGCGCCCGTCCTCGCTGCCGACGGGCTGCAGGAAGCCCTTCAGCCGCGCGTCCCACCGCACGTCACCCGTGACCGGATCCACCGCGGTGACCCGCGTACTCGACCCGTCGACGGCCGTGGTCGCCAGATAGGCCAGGCGATCCCCGTCGAACGAGGTGACCAACGCGTCGCTGTGCCCCTGGATCGGGTGGCTCCACTTCCTCTCGCCGGTCGCGCCGTCCAGACCGGTGACCGTGCCGTCGGCGGAGCCGAGCAGCACCATGCCGCCCACGGAACGCATGCTGTCGTACGCGGATACGTCCTTTTCCCAGCGTGTCCTGCCCGAGCCGGGGTCGAGCGCCTCCAGACGCTGGTCACCGCCCGCCCACACGTGCACCAGCCCGCCCGACACGACAGGCTGCCCGGTCACCTCCCCCTTGGCCGGGGTGTGCCGCCACAGCACGCTGCCGTCGGCCGGGTCGAGAGCGGAGACCAGCCCCGGCTGCGCGCAGAGCAGCTTCCCCTCCCCGTACGAGCACTGAGGCGTACTTCCGGCCTCGGCCCCGCCGGCCGTGGAGCCGCCCTTTGTGGACGCGGGCTTCTCGGACGCGGGCCTGGTGTCCCAGGGCTTCACACCCGCCGAGGCGGATGCGGCCGGGGGAGCACCCTCCCTCTGCCCGGCGGCACCGCCACCGAGCAACTGAACCGAACCGAGCGCCACGCCCACGGTGAGGACCAGGGCTCCTGCGGCAAGGAGCGCACGTCTACGCAGACGAGGGGCGGCGGTCGCGTCGGCTGGCTCAGCCGAATCAGCCGAATCAGCCGAATCAGCCGAATCAGCCGAATCAGCCGAATCAGCCGAATCAGCCGAATCAGCCGGCTCGGTCGGCCCGGCCGTCTCGGCCCTCTCGGCCCTCTCGGCCCTCTCGGCCCTCTCGGACAGGCTTTCCCAGGGGCGGTTGGGGGCGTACGGCCCGCCCTCCCGCTTCGACGCGTCGCCGCCGGTGGCAACCGCACCATCCGCCGACGCGACCGCGGTGTCCGCCCGCTGGGCCGGTATGAAGGACTGGGTGTCGTACAGGGAGGCCGCGGACCGGAGTTCGCGCATCAACTCGTCCGGCGTGGGCCGGTCCTCGGGCTCCTTGGCGAGACAGCGCAGGACGAGCGGCGCGAGGTTCTCCGGTACGCCGGTGATGTCCGGCTCGTCGTGCACGACCTGGTACGCGACCACGTACGGGCTGTCGGAGTCGAACGGCCCGCGCCCCGTCGACGCGTGCACCATCACCGAGCCCAGCGCGAAGATGTCGGCCGCGGGCCCGACCTCCCTCGGGCGACGGAACTGCTCGGGCGCCATGAACGGCGGAGTACCGATCAACTTCCCGGTCTCGGTCCGCAGTTCGCTGTCCTTCGGCCGGGAAATGCCGAAGTCGATGACCTTGGGACCGTCCTCGGCGAGCAGTACGTTGCTGGGCTTCAGGTCCCGGTGGACGACCCCGACCCGATGGATGTCACGCAGCGCCTCCGCCAGCCCGGCCATGAGCCGGCGCAGCTGGGCCGGAGGCATCGGACCGTTCCGCTTCACATGATCCGCGAGCGTCGGCCCGGGAATGAAGAGGGTGGCCATCCAGGGGAGTTCGGCCTCCGGATCGGCGTCGACGACGGGCGCGGTGAAGGCACCGCTCACCCTCCGCGCGGCGCCGACCTCCTGCCGGAACCGCCCCCGGAACTCCGGATCCTTGGCGAACTCGGCGTGCACCACCTTGACCGCCAGCCGCAGCCCGGAGGCCGAACTGGCCAGATGGACGACACCCATGCCGCCCGAGCCCAGACGCGACTCCAGGCGGTACTGGCCGGCGTACTCGGGAAGTTCCGCTTCCGTGCCCGTTCCGGCGTTCGTCTGTGGCGTCATCGACTCACCCCCGTGCTGTTCGTCCGCACGCGCGACGCCCGAGCCTAGTCGATGACTCGTACGAGTCAGAGGCGGCTTGCTAGCCTCGGCATGCGAAGAGCGCACATGTGTGCGTGGCCGGATTTAGGGGAATCATCGCGATCCCATGGCGATCATGGGCTTAACGGGGGAGGTATGCATGTCTGTTGACCGTGTCCAGGAGACAGAAGGCAGAGAAGGCACAGCAGACACAGAAGTCACGGAAGTCACCGAAGACCGAGAAGGCTTGGAGGCCGTCACGACGGCCACCGTGGCCGCGGCTGTTCGCTACTACTCGGTCGCACCGGGCGTCCGTCTCAACGTCCGCAGCGGCCCGGGCACCAACTACAGCATCGTCCGCGTCCTGCCCGAGGGCGCCAGGGTCCCGATCTACTGCCAGCGTCCCGGCGAAAGGATCAGCGGCCCGTACGGCACGACGAACATCTGGGACAACATCGCCGACGGCGACTACATCTCGGACGCGTACGTGTACACGGGCAGCAGCGGCTACGTGGCACCGCGCTGCGCATAAGGCCGGCGAGAGGCTCGTGAGCCTCATGAGCGTCACGAGCCACGCTGAGGTGAGAGCCGACCGTGTACGGCACGGCTCTCGGACCAACGGTTCGGCTGGACGCGGCTCGGCTGGGCCCGACTCGGGCCGTGCCCGCGCAACAAACGCGGGCACGGCCCTTCCGACGTCGTGGTGCGACAGCCGGCGGAGTCACCCGGAGCGGCTGCGGGCCCAGCGGAGACCGCCTCCATAACCGCAGCCATAATTGCGGCGTGAGCGACGAGCAGAGCGGCATAGCGGCCAACGGCACTCCAGCGAACCCCACCACGGCGACCCCCAAGGGCCCGCGCCCCGAACCCATCCGGTTCTTCGGGACGACCTGGCTCAACCACGACGACGGCTACCGGGCCCGTCGCGTGGCGGTGTCCGCCGGCTCGCTCGCCGCGGCCGCGGCCGCCTGTGTGGTGCTCCGGCTGGCCTACCAGGGACTGCAGATCGCGGCCGTGGGCGGCTGGGTCAGCCTGCTCATCGTGGTGATGTTCGCGGCGTGCAGCGCGCTGGCCTTCGGCCACACCTGGGGCGCGTTCACCAAGCGCCCCGACCCCGACCGCCAGGCCTCCCTGCGCGGCCTCATGACCATCGGCTTCGTCGGCTCCCTCCTCGCCTACTTCTTCCGCTCCCTCGCCGAGGCCCCCGGCGAGAAGCTCCACCGCGAGGAGTACGAGAAGGCCCGCACCCAGTACGACCGCCGCACAACCCGCCGCACAGGCAACCCGGCCCGCCGACGCCGCGGTTAGTCCGGTGCGGCGGTCGGTAGTCCGGTGCAGTGGCCGGCCGGTCCCGAACTGTCACACCCTCCCGGTCCGACACCTCACCCGCACATGATCGACCCACCGGCCGCCAGCACCGCCTCCCCCCTCACCCGGCACACTCCCTGGCCCAAGCC
>NZ_VMNX01000128.1 GCF_009377235.1 Streptomyces acidicola | reverse complement strand
GCACAGGGGGGTGGTGGGGGGGATGTCGAAGGCGGCGAGGAGCCGTTCGCGGGGCGTGAGGTCGGTGCGGTCGAACACGCCGGACAGAACGGAGGGGTCGAACCGGCGCAGGTACTCGGCGACGAGTTCGTCCTTGCCGGTGAAGTGCTGGTAGGCCGTGCGCTTGGACACCTCGGCCGCCGCGCAAAGCTGGTCCATGCCGGTGCGGTTGATGCCCTGCTCGCGGAACAGCTGCTGGGACGCGCTGAGGATGCGCTCGCGGGCGCCCCGGCCGCGGCGGCGGCCCGTGGGGCCCTTCTCCAACTCCGTCATGGATCCACCGTACCGCAGCTAGGTAACGACCGGTGTACATAGTTTGCGCCCTGGCCGCCCGCCCCGTACCGTAAGCACACAGGGCGGTGTACATAACACCGTCGCCCCAGGTGCACACGGCACCACCGACCCAAGGGAATGACTATGGGAAAGCTTGACGGCAAGGTCGCGGTCATCACCGGCGGCACCACCGGCATGGCGCTGGCCGGCGCGAAGCTGTTCGTCGACGAGGGAGCGCACGTCTTCATCACCGGCCGCCGCCAGGACGCCCTGGACGAGGCCGTGAAGCAGATCGGCCGCAACGTCACCGGCGTCCAGGGCGACGCCGCCGACCTGGACGACCTGGACCGCCTGTACGACACCGTCAAGCGGGAGAAGGGAAGCCTCGACGTGCTGTGGGCCAGCGCAGGCGGGGGCGAGCCCGCCCCGCTCGGCGAGATCACCGAGGCCCACTTCGACGCCGCGTTCTACCTCAACGCCCGCGGCACCCTGTTCACCGTCCAGAAGGCCCTTCCGCTCTTCAACGACGGCGGCTCCATCCTCATGACCGGCTCCAACGCCTCCCTCGGCGCCTTCCCCGGCTGGAGCGTCTACGCCGGCAGCAAGGCCGTCCAGCAGGCATGGGCCCGCGTCTGGCTCAACGAGCTCAAGGACCGCCGCATCCGCGTCAACGTCCTGACCCCCGGCCAGGTCGCCACCGCCAAGCAGGAAGAACTCTTCGACGAGGCCACCAAGCGCCAGTTCGAGTCCCTCATCCCCCGCGGCCAGATGGGCCGCCCCGACGAAATCGCCACCGCCGCCCTCTTCCTCGCCTCCGACGACTCCAGCTACGTCAACGGCATGGAACTCGTCGCCGACGGCGGCACCACCGCCATCTGAACCGAACAACCACAACCAGGGCAGGACATCTCATGAGCAACATCAGCATCATCGGCACCGGGAACATGGCCCGCACCATCGGCGGGCGGGCGATAGCGGGCGGCAACACCGTCGAGGTCATGGGCCGCGATCAGTCCAAGGCCGCTGACCTGGCCAAGGCTCTCGGCGGCGGCGCCACGGCGGGAGAATGGGGCACCGCCCCGGCCGGGGACATCGTCATCGTGGCCCTGTTGTACGACGGCGTCGTGCCGGTCGTCGCCCAGTACGGAGACGCTCTCGCGGGCAAGGTCATCGTCGACATCAGCAATCCCTTCAACTCCACGTTCGACGGGCTGGCCCACCGCGAGGAGACCTCGATCGCGCAGGAAGTCGCCAAGGCGGCCCCGGCCGGCGCCAGCGTGGTGAAGGCGTTCAACACCATCTTCCGCCATGTCCTGGAGAAGGGTCAGCCCGATGTCTTCATCGCCGGCGACAATGCGCAGGCCAAGGCAAGTGTGGAGGCGTTCGTCGAGAGCCTCGGGCTGCGCCCGCTGGACGTCGGCGGCCTGAAAATGGCGCACTGGCTGGAAGGAGCGGGCGTGGTCACGGTGGGCCTCGCCAACCACGGGGTGGGGAACTTGGACTTCGCCCTCAGCATCACCGAACTTCCCGTCTGAGCAAACGGTTGACTGAGCCTTTTCGGAGCGGCTGTCGATCGGGGGACGGAGCTGGCGTGAGGGCGGGTGCGCAACGGACAGGGCTCCCGTGCCGTTGAGGGAGGTGTCCGAAGTCTCAACTCACCAGCATAGGAGCCCTGTTGGTTCCCTGTCCTGCCGCACTCGACCTCCCACACGGGTGGTTGGTCAGTGGCGGCCGATGAAGAGCCGACCGTCGAAGGCGATGTCGAAGGCTTGGAGCGCGTCCTTCCAGCGCATGGTCCAGCGCTTTCGGCCTGTCCCGGTGGGGTCGAGGCTCATGACGGCCATGTAGACGCACTTCAATGCGGCCTGCTGCTCCGATACGTCGTGGTTGGAGGCGGTCAGCCAGTACGGCCTGTCGGTGATTGCTTCCAGGACGTCGATCACGTCGGCGTCCGACAGAGGCTCGTACCGTGCTGCATACCGGAGCGTCGCGTGGCACCTCCTTGAGCCAGGTTGGACATCCTCGACCTCGTAGGAGGCGAGCGCCACGTCGGCGCGGGAGAGCCGCTCGACCGTCTCCGCATGCTTGGCCGCCCACTGATCGCGATAGGAGCGCACCACCCGCTCGTGCCAGAGGCCTTCACGGCCGACGCTCGCGAGGAACCGCGTGTCGAGCATCATCGTGGCGACCGTGCCGACACCGTCGTCCAGGGACTCGTCCAGCCAGCCCAGTTGATCCGTGCTCTCTTCTCGAAGGCCAATACTCCACAGGCTGACCGGTAAGCCACCGGCCGATGGCCGTGGGTAAATGGACACGTCAGAGGAGTAGAGAGCGAAGCCCATGCCGGCCAGCGATCGTTCGATGGTGAAGTTGCCGCAGCACGGCACGCAAGCCAGGTCCGCGTGGCCAACTTCCCGCCGTTCCACGGTCGATGGCGCGCATCGGGCCGGGGATCGTGCCCTGGAACATCTCGCCCCCTGGGTGCGCGGCTGCGCTGAACCGCAACGCCCAGCCTGTAAGGGGCGGGCCGGCACCGCGTGCGAACTTGACACGAGCGATGCGTTCATCGGTTTCAAGCATGTCACCTATGTGCGACCTCGCGCTGGTCACCAGAGGCGGCATCCGGCCGACCTACAGGCTGGCCACCGCACTGCTCGACCACCGCCGGGGGGCGCTGAACGCCGGTGTCACGGTGACCAGACCGTCGGCGTTCGTCACCGCTGCGATCGCGCTGGCCGGCTGCGGTGGCGGAAAACCGGTTACGAGGTTGTTGGCGATGGCGACAGCCAAGGGGTGCACGGGAAGTGGTCCCACAGCGATTTTCTCGCTTGCCTTGGCCGTCGCTTGGCCGTCGGAGCGGAAGTTCCACGTCCCAGGCCGGGCGCAGGGCCCGTTCGCCGAATCCGCCTCAGCGGCGGTCCGCGCCCGGCTCGCGTACGTCCCTTCAGACAACGACAGGCACGCAGCCCGGCATGACGTTCGGCACTGTGACGGCCGGGATTGCCGAGCGACGTACCCGTCTCCGTCAGGTGATGTGCCGCAGCAGCGCGGCGACCGCCGGGGGTGCCTCGCCGGGAGGTCGTACCACCATGATCTTCCAGTTCGGTGCGTGCCGGTCGAACCGGTACTGGGGCAGGTCGGGGAAGCGGTACGCGATCGATTTGGGCGTGATGCAGACGCCCAGGTCGTTGCGGACCAGTTCGGCTGCAGCGCCGATGTCGTTCACCTCGAACGTCGTGCTGCGGTCGACGCCCGCGGCCCGGAAAGCCCGGTCGACCGCGTAGCGGATGGCCCAGCCGGGTGAGTGCCGGCGCCTCCTGTCCCAGCTGACGGCAGCGCCCGACACCGACCGGCCGGCGGCCAGGTTCCGCAGGTGCGGTACGGACAGCGCCCCGGTGGCCCCGCGGCCGGTCCGCCGGTGCCGGCGGACGCCCCGGCCACGCGGCCCGCGCAGGGCGCTCCCGCTCCGGCAGGGACATGAGCCCTCGGGGCCGGGCACCTGTCACGCCGCGGACGGGTACACCCAGTCGGGCTTCCCTCCGACCTCCTCATCGGCGGTCTCCTCGATGCTCAGGGCCGTGCGCAGCGCCCGCACCGCGTGGTGCAGGCGTGACTTGACGGTGCCCGGCGGGACGCCGAGCACGAGGGCCGCCTCGCGTGTCGACCTGCCGGTGTAGTAGATCTCGTACAGCACCTCCCGGTGCTTGGGCGACAGCCCCCGGATCGCGTCCTTGAGGATCATCGAGGACAACATCCGGTCGACGCCGTCGGGCTTCGCCAGCAACTCGTCCAGCCAGGCGGTGCCGTCGACCTCCCGGGGGCGGGCCATGCGTAACCGGTACTCGTCGATGACGATGTTGCGGGCCACCCGGAACAGCCACCGCCGCGAAGGCTCGCTGCCGCCCACGTCCTGAGTGCGCCAGCAGCGCAGCAGGGTCTCCTGCACCACGTCCTCGGCCCTGTGCCGGTCTCCTCCCAGCAGCCGCACCACGTAGGTGTACAGAGGGCTCGCCTGTTCGTCGTAAAGCGTGCGCATTGCGCGTTCCCGGGCGCTGGCCGCGCCCGAGGAGCCCATGACGGTCCAGCTCACGTTCGCACTCCCTCGTTCCGTGACCTCGTGGGGCCAGGTCCCGGGGCCGGGTTCAGCGGCCTTGATTCGTGGCGAGTCTTACGCGCGGGGTTACACGTCGAATGGACGCTCGATTGACGACGGGGGCGGTGGTTCCGTGGAGCGGAGGGCACGGACCGCGGCGGCGGGAGCGCCCGCGCCGTACGATCCTGCGGACAGTTCCCGGTTGACCTGCGCGTTTCTTCTCCGGTCGCACCGGCCTGGCGTGTGGTCGCCGCGGTGGCGAGGGCGTGCGGATGGCGATTGACGCCGCGCACCAATGCGGTGTCCTGGGCGGAACGACCGCCCCGTTCCGCGAGAACAGATCGTACGGTGAGCAGGATTCCCATCGTCGGCAGCATGATCAAGGCCGGTGGTGACCGGTTGAACCGTTTTCCCCTTCAGGCCGTTGGAGGGGAGGTAAAGCATCGCCGTGACCCACTTCGGTCATGACGAGGCCACGACCGGAGGTGTGTTCATGGCGAGTGGTGCGCGAAGGCACGCGGATACCGACGGGCACGGCCATAGACGGCCCAAGCGGCGTCTACGGCAGTCAGCAGATGAGGGATGTCGACGGTGTCATGGCCGGGGTGTCGTCGGGTTCGGGTTCGGGTTCGTGTTCGTCGGAGTCGCTGACCGGTGAGCTGTGGTGGGATCCGGTCCTGTGGCCGGGGTGTGTTCGTCCACGCCGTGGCGTTTGCCCCGGATTTCCTGGGCGTCGGGGTGGGTGGACGACTCTTCGAAGACCGCTAGTGCCTGCCGCCAGGCGATCTGGGCTGCCTTCGGGTCGTCGGCGGTCAGGAGGGCGTCGCCGAGGTGACTGAGGGTGTGGGCCTCGTCCCAGCGGTTGCCGATGTCCCGGAGCGCGTCCAGTGCCTGGTGGTAGTGCTCGATCGCGCTGTTGTGACGATGGAGTCGGTGCTGGATGGTGCCGAGGATGTCGAGTGTGACGCCTTCGCCCCAGCGGTCGCCGCCGGCGCGCAGGACGGTCAGGGCCTGCTCCAGGTGCTCGACGGCCTCGTCGAACCGGCCGAGTCGCTGGTAGGCGTCGCCCAGTTTGGCCAGGGCGAGGCCTTCCCCCCGAGCGTTGCCGTGCGTGCGGTCGAGGGCCAGCGAGCGGCGGATGTACTCGGTGGCCTTGTCGAGCCGGCCGAGCCGGAGATACGTGGTGCCCAGGTCGCGCATGGCCTGCGACCTGCCGACGGTGTCGCCGAGTTCCCGGCAGAGGGCCATCGCCTGCCGGAGGTGGTCGATGGCCTCGTCGTACCGGCGCATCATCGTCAGTACGACGGCCACGTCGTCGAGACTCCGTGCCTGGCCCGCGTGGTCGTGGGCGTCGCGGGCGGCGTCGAGTGCGGTCCGGGCGGTGGTGAGCCAGTCGTGCAGATGGCCGCGGAGGTGGAAGAACCCGCTCAGGGTGGTGGAGAGGCGCCATGCGAGGCCATGCCGGTGGGAGGTGGCGGCCTGGTGCACCGCGGCGACGAGGTTGAGGCGTTCGCCCTCGCACCATTCCATGGCCTTGTCGTGCGTGGTGAACGCCAGGGGGCGGCAGTCGGGGGGCAGCGCTTCGAGAGGGACCCGGCGGCGGTGCGGGGCGAGGTGGGCGCGGGCGGCGTCCGCGGTGTGCAGGTACCAGCGCAGAAGCCGCTCCACGGCCCCGTTGCGCTCCTGCGGTGTCTCTTCCGTGACGACGCGTTCGGCGGCGTGGACACGCAGCAGGTCATGCAGGGTGTAGCGGCCCGGCGCGTGCTCGGTGAGCAGGTGGGCGTGGGTGAGCTCCACCAGCAGGCCGCGGGTCTCCCGCAGGGGGAGCCCGGCGAGGGCGGCCGCGGCGGGCGCGGAGATGTCGGGGCCGCGGTGCAGGCCCAGCAGGTGGAACAGCCGGGTGGCCGGGACGGACAGGGTCTCGTACGACGAGGCGAAGACGGCCCGTACGTCCGTGGCGAGGTCACCCCCGGCGAACGCGTCGAGGCTGCCCTGGCTGTCATGCAGTTCCTTGGCGACGGCTTCGAGGGGGAAATCGGGGTGGGTGGCGGCACGGGCGGCCACGATGGCGAGCGCCAACGGCAGCCGGGCACAGCGCGCGATGATCTCGTGCGTCGCCCGAGGTTCCGCCGCCGGCCGTGCGGCGCCGAGGCGGCGCGCCAGAAAGCCGTGTGCCTCGGCGGGCGTCATCGGGTTCAGCGTCAGCGGATGCGCCCCCTCACCTGCGATCAGGCCGGTGAGCTGGGTGCGGCTGGTGACGATGACCAGGCACCCGGCCGAGCCCGGCAGCAGGGGGCGTACCTGTTCGGTGTCGCGGGCGTTGTCCAGGAGTATCAGCATCCGCCGGCGGGCGAGCAGGCTGCGGAACAGCGCCGTCTGGCCGTCGAGGCGGGCGGGTATGCGCTGCGGGGGGACACCGAGCGCATCGAGGAAGGTGCAGATGGCTTCCTCCGGTGGCATGAGGGAGTCGGCCGAGTCGAAGCCACGCAGGTTGATGTACAGCTGCCCGTCGGGGTAGCGGTGGGCGACCTGGTGGGCCCAGTGCACGGCCAGGGCGGTTTTGCCGATGCCCGCCATGCCGCCGATCACGCTGACCACGGTGGCCGGGTGCCTCTCGTCGTCGAGCAACAGGGCTTGGACCTGCTCCAGCTCGGCCCGGCGGCCGGTGAAGGCGGGCAGATCGGCGGGTAACTGGGCGGGGCGGGTCGCATTCCCGGTGGCTGGTGACACCCGAGCGTCGGCCTCGCCCTGCGGTAAGGGGGGATCCAGCGAGGTGTCGGCCGCCAGTATGCGGTCGTGCAGCTCCCGCAGCGACGGGCCGGGTTCGATGCCCAGTTCGGTCACCAGAGTGCTCCGGGTTCTGCGGTACGCCGCCAGCGCCTCGGCCTGCCGTCCGGACCGGTACAGCGACAGCATGAGCAGCCGGCACAGCTGCTCGCGCAGCGGGTGCTCGCCGGACAGCGCGGCCAGCTCGGCGATCACCTCGCTGTGACGCCCGAGCCGGACGTCGGTGTCCAGGCGGGACTCCAGCGTGGTCAGCCGCTCCTCCATCAGCCGGGAGCGTTCGGCCTCGGCCAGCGGGCCGGGGAGTCCGGCCAGCGGCGTCCCCTCCCACCCGTCGAGTGCGGCGCGCAGCAGATCCGCGGCAGCCGACACCTCACCCGCGGCACGCAACTTCTTCGCCTCGGCGACCCGCCGCTCGAACACGCCCAGATCCAGGAGGTGTTCCGGGACACGAGCCAGATATCCGTCCGCGGCCGAGACGACCACCCGTGGCAACTCACCGGCGCCGCGCCGGGGCTCCAGTACCTTGCGCAGCCGCGACGCATAGGTGCGCAGCATGGCCACGGCGGTGGGCGGCGGTTCTTCGCCCCATACGGCATCGACCAGTTCGGCGACCGTGACGGGACGCCCGCGTCGTAGTAACAGCGCTGTCAGCACCACTCGTTGTTGCGGCGAGCCCAGATCCAGTTCACGTTCACCGCGCCATGCCCTGACCGATCCAAGCACTGAGAAGCGCAAGGAATCCTCGTGAGCTGCCTTCACGAAACCCATGGGCGTGGTGGCCGAGGCCACCGGTGACACGGAAGCCGCCGAGCGAAGTGGTACGGGCGGCGCGTAGCAGGACACGTTCATCCGCGAGGTGACTCGACGCACGCCAACGTTGTCGCCGAAACTCGGCGATCCGGCTGGGCGACCACAGAGGACTGGACCGGGTTGCGGTGAACGCAGAGGTGGACGGTCCGCTCGAACGCGCCCAACAGCCGATGCGGGATCGATGCGTCGGGGCGGACGAGGGTGCCGAAGAATTCCTTGACGGTGAGGTGCGGGACAGCGTGCGGAACAGCGAACATACGGGCAATCCTCCTTCGTTCGTCTCAGTTCGGTCGGTGCGCTTGTCGAGGCTCGATGCCCTCAAGCGACGGGGTCGCCGACGGCTCCACCGGTGGCCGTGCGGATCGCGCGGGCGAGATGCCGGGAGAGGGCCGTCGCGCCGGTGAACTCCGTGATGTCGGCGTCGGCGATCCAGGCGGCGCCGATGTGCTCGTCCAGCACCCGCACGACCGCGGCGGTGGCCGCGGCGTGCATCCGCACCTCCAGAGCACCGGCCGGGCACTGGAGGCGGTCGCCGATGATCACGCACATCTCGCGTTCCACCTGGTCGCAGGTCATCAGCCACGCCGTGCGCAGCGGCGGCTCGGTGTCGGCGAGCCGGATCATCCTCATGGCGAGCATCTCGTCGGCAAGATCGACGGGCGGCTTTTCGCGACGGAGTCTGCCCAGTTCCGTGACCAGGTGGTCTTCGAGGGAGCGCTGCCGGGGCCAGCTGCGCAGCACACTCATCATGGTGACAACGCCCTGCACGATGATCGGCTCGGCACAGCTCTCCTTGCTGCGGAAGTGTCGCCAGATGGTGCGCGTGGACAGGCCCACGGCCTCCGCGTCTGATCGCCGCTCGTAGCGGCCACTCCCTGCTCCCAGAACAGGCGCGCCGCCTCCCGGGAGATCTCCAGTTGCAGCCGCGCACGCCGCTGCTCGCTCATCCCTCCTCCGCCGCGCTTGTCCGTCGCCATGGCGCCCCGTCACCCTTCCATCGTGTCCTCAAGTGACAGTATGTCACTAAGTGACACGCGCTGCCCTGGGAGTGTGACGGGGCCGCAAGATCAGCCGAAGGCCGCCCGCACGTACGGCAGTTGAGCGAGTCAGACCCTGGTCGATTTCTTCGCGTGCGTCGGAGCCGCTGCCGCGGGTCCGGGTGCCGGCGTCGGCTCGGGGCCGCCTTCGCTGAGGCCGTACCGCGTGTGGAGTCGGCGCAGGAAGCCGGGCGCGTACCAGGCCGAGCGGCCGAGCAGACGCATCGCGGCGGGGACGAGGACGCCGCGTACGGCGATGGCGTCGATGAGGACGGCCAGTCCGCTGCCCAGGCCGAACATCTGCATGAAGCTGATCTTGGCGGTGCCGAAGGCGAAGAAGCTCACCGCGAGCAGGAAGGCCGCCGCGCTGACGATGCGTCCGGTGTGGCCGAGACCGTTGACCACGGCGGTCTCGTTGTCCGCTCCGTGGTCGTGGAGTTCCTTGATCCGGCTGGTGACGAAGACCTCGTAGTCCATCGAGAGGCCGAAGGCGATGCAGAACATCAGCACGGTCATCGTCATCTCCATCGGCTGCGCGGTGAAGCCGAGGAAGGAGGAGAGGTTGCCGTCCTGGAAGATCCAGGTCATCACGCCGAGGGTGGCTCCCAGGCTGATCAGGTTGAGGACCAGTGCGCGCAGCGGCTGCACGATGCTGCCGGTGAACAGGAAGAGCAGCAGGAAGGTGGTGAGGACGATCAGGGTCACGGCCAGGGGGAGCTTGTCGGCGATGGATTCCTTGGCGTCGACGAGTACGGCGTCATTCCCTCCGACCAGGGGGTGGGTCCCAGGGGGCGGGGTGACCGAGCGCACCTGCTTGACCAGGCTCTCCGCCGCTTCCGACTTCGGTGTCAGGCTGCTCACCACGCTGATCCGCTGTGCGTCGGGCCGGCCGAGGGCGGAGTCGGCCGGGCCGATCGCCGCGGACTGTCCCTTGGTGTAGGTCCCCGTGCTGGTCTCGACACGCTCGACGCCCTCGAGCGCGGACAGTCGGCCCGCGTACGACGCCAGCGGGGCCTTGTCCACGGACTGGCCGATGGCGATGTGGAGGGCCGAGTCCTCACTGCCGCCGAACTTCTCGCGCAGTACCTGCGAGACCTGGCGGCTCTCGGCGTCCCCCGGCAGCACGCGTTCGTCCGGCGTGCCGAAGGTGATGTTCAGCAGCGGGCTCGCCGCGAACAGCAGCACGGCGAGGACGGGCAGTGCCGTGAGCGCGGGCCGCCGCATGACGGTACGCGCCAGCCGTCCCCACAGAGGCGCCCGGGCACCGGAGCGCTGCGACTTCGCCCACGGCAGTCGCCCGCTGTTGACCCGGTGCCCCAGAACCTTCAGCAGGGCAGGCATCACGAACAGGGTGCTCAGCGCGGCGATGGCGACCACACCGACTCCGGTGAAGCCCATCGAGCGCAGGAAGTAGTGCGGGAACACCAAAAGCGCCGCGAGGGCTGCCGCGACGGTCGCGGCGGAGAAGGCGACGGTGCGGCCCGCGGTGTGCACCGTCCCCCGGACGGCGTCGTCCACGCTCACCCCGGCCGCGAGCTGCTCCCGGAAGCGGCTGACCATCAGAAGGGCGTAGTCGATGCCCAGTCCGAGGCCCAGGGCGGTGGTGAGGTTGGTCGCGGTGTCGGCGACATCGGTGACGCTGCCGAACAGGAAGAGCTGGGCGAACGAGCCCATGATGGCGATGATCGCGATGACCAGCGGCAGCAGGGCCGCGACCACGCTGCCGAAGACGATCAGGAGCAGTACAAGGGTCAGCGGTACGGCGATCGCTTCGGCGAGGATCAGATCCTCGACCACCTGGTTCGACAGGCCGGCACCTACGGCGGCGCCTCCTCCGGCCTGAACGGTGAGGGCGTTCTTGTAGGTGCCGCTGTAGGTGTCGAGGATCTCCTTGGCGTTTTCCCGCTGCTCCGTGGTGTCGCCTCTCACGTGGGCGAGCACCATGGCTTCGCGGCCGTCCTGGGAGCGCAGGTCGGGGCTGTTCGTTTCCCAGTACGAGACGACGTTGCTGAGCCGCTTGTCCTTCTTGAGGTCGGCCACCAGGTCTCGGCCGCTCTCTCGGGAGGCGGGCGCGTCGATGTGGCCGTCGGGGGAGCGGACCAGCAGGACGAGGTTGGTCTCGCCGCCGAACTTCTCGTCGATCACCTTCGCTGCTCGGGTGGATGGGGAGGAGGGGTCGTCGAAGCCGCCCCCCTTCAGCTTGTCGAAGGCGCCCGCACCGACCACGCCCATGAGGGCCACGGCCAGGACGGCGACGACCAGAACCAGCCGGGATCGCCGAATCGCTAATTCGGCCATACGTTCGAACATGGATGATCTCCTTCGATGTTTCTTCTGGAAGGACGAGGGGTGTCGGCCGGGCGGGAGCCGGCGCGCAAATGCGTCGCAGAGCTCCTTCGCCCCATCAGGGGGGCGCGGTGCCGCGCTCTTCGTCGCCGAGAACGACGCTAGTAATGCAGCGGGTTTTTTAGCAGGGGGAGATTTACCTGACACTGTTAGATTTTCCAGTCAGGTTGTCATTTTCTGATGCTCCGTCGGGTCAGCCGCCGTAGGATCGCCGCATGTCCGCAGAGGAGTACGAGACGGTCCTGCCGTCTTTACGCCAGCGGCGCCGGGCCGTCGCCACCCAGGAGATCGTGGCCGCCGCCGAGAAGCACATCGCCGAGCACGGGCTGCACGCCTTGTCCCTGAGAGCGGTCGCCCGGGGCCTCGGTATGACCGTGCAGGGGCTCTACCACTACTTTCCGAACCGGGACGCCCTCGTCACGGTTCTCGTCGCCAAGGCGTACGAGGACCTGGCCGATGCCGTGACGGAAGCTGTCGACACAGCGGCGGACGAACCGGCTGTGCCGCGGTTCGTGGCCGCCGCCGAGGGCTATCGCCGATGGGCCGTCACCCACGTCGAGCGATTCCAACTGCTGTACGGAGCACCGCTGCGTCACTACGAGGCACCTGCCGGGGGCCCGACCACTCAGGCGATGCTCCGGATGAGTGACGTCTTCCAGCGTGAGGTGTTCGAAGGGTTCACCGTGGTGCAACTGGCCGCAGCCGACACCCCGGTGCTCTCGCCGGCTCTCCAGGCACATCTCAAACTCCTGTTTCCGCATGGCCCGGAAACCTTGCCGCCTCCTGCGACCGCTCTCTTCCTCAGCGCATGGGGGCACATGCACGGCATGGTCGTCCTGGAAGTCTTCGGGCACACCTCCTTCATCGGCGAACACCAGTCCGAGATCTTCCACACGGCGATGCGGGCCCTGCTTCAGGACATTCATCGCCGGATCCCCGCGCAGCCCGTCGGGACACCGGCTGCGCCCTGAAAGACGGAGCGCGTATACCCGGCTGCCGCGTGGGCGGCGAGCACCTGCTGGACGCGCTCGAACGGCTGGTCGTTCGACAGACCCGGACTCTCTGCTCATCGGCAGCGTCAGATCGCCTCGGCGGGCCGCAGCTCGCCGGCGAGGACCTCACGCCGCTTGGTGGCGCGCCGGACCGCCCAGATCCCCACGACCGCGGCCAGGCCGAAGAGCGGAAAGCCCATCGCGATCTTCGCGAAGGCCAGCCAGCCGGTGGTGGACGCCTCATAGAGCCACTGCTGCACGATGAACCGGGCCGCGAAGACAGCGAACAGAGTCAGTGTGGCGATGTCGTACGCGAGCAGAGTCGGCTTGTCCCTGCGCCATGCCTGCCCGCCGCCGTTGACGAGGTTCACCACGACGCCCACGAGCGGCCGGCGGATGAGGACGGAGATCAGCACGAGAGCGGCTTGGACGAGGCTGGCCCAGATGCCGACGAGGAAGAAGCCCTTGGCCGACCCGGTCCGGTACGCGATGAAGGAGGCGACCGCGGCACCGAAGAGCCCGGAGACCGCCGGCATGACCGGCTCCTTGCGTGTAAGGCGCAGGACGCACAGGCCCACGGCGACAGCGACGGCGGACCCGATCGCGCCCTTCAGTCCGAGGAGGGTGTTGGCCAGGACGAAGACCAGGATCGGGAGGTAGGTGTACGCCAGGCCGGTGGGGCCGCCCATCCGGTCGAGCAGGCTCGGGGCCTTCTTCTCCTCGGCAGCCGCCACAGGCCTTTCGGTGGCCGCCGCACGCCTTTCGGCAGCTGCCACATTCTTCTCAAGGCCGGTCGTCATGGGACGTCCTTCTTGTCGTAGGTAGTCGTGGGTAGTGGTGTGGTTGTGCAGGCGGTCACTGCCGTGCGCCCAGGTGCTGGGCGAGGAACCGCTCGGCCGCGCGGAACATGGCGATCACGTTCTCCGGGCTCACGAACATGTGTCCCTCGTCGTCGAAGACGACGTACTCGACCTCGGCACCGCGGGCGCGCAGGGCTTCGACTGCGGTTCTCGTCAGCGGTGACGTGGTGTGCCTCGGCCGCGGGCCGACTCCCTGCGCCCACACGTTCAGCCGGCCCTGCCACGGTGCGAGGTAGGCGATGCGGGTGCCGTCCGGGGAGATCGACGCACGGGCGCGCTGTGGCGGTGCGAAGAGCTCTTCAACGGTGAGGGTGCCTGGCAGAGCCATCGCGGGGTCCTTACGTTGTAGGTGGGTTGGCCGTCGATCGGATGTGCTCATGAGCCCGGTGTTCTCCGGGGGACCGGGTCGCAGATCGGTTCGGTGGTGCTCGCCCGGATCGCCCGGCTCAGGTGCGCGATCACCTCGTCGGTGTCGTACCGCGAGGCTTCGGAGACCACGGCGAGACTGATCTGTTCGGTGACGATGCGCACGGCAGCGGTCGCCGCCGCCGCGCTCAGGCGGATCGTGGCGTCATCGACGCGACGATCCAGCCGCCGCGCGATGATCGGGGCGAAGGTCTGTTCCGCCTGCCCGCACACCATCAGCCACGAGGCACGAAGCGCCGGTTCGTCGTGTCCCAGGCAGATGACCCGCATGGACCGGATGTCATCGAAGACCGTTTCCGGCGTCGGCGGATGCTCGGTCAGGTCCCGGATCCAGAAGTCCTCGAGCGACGAGCTGAGGGACCACCGCTGCAGCGACGCCATGAACCGGTACGCCGATGAAGCGAGCAGTGGCTCGACGCAGCTTTCCTTCGACCGGAAGTAGCGCCAGACCGTACGCGTCGAGACACCCCCCGCCGCAGCGATGTCATCGCCGCTGGTGGCCGCCCATCCGCGCGTCCAGAACAGGGTGGCGGCATGCCGGGAGAGGGCCATTCTGGTGCCGCTCGTCCCCATCACCCCAACCCCCCCATGTGTCATTTGGTGACACCGTGATCGTGTCATTAAGTGACATGGACTGCAAGCGGTCAGCGTGAAGTGCTTGGTCAGTTGCTGGATTCGAGGTTACGTGACACCTTGTGCGAGTCACTTAGTGACATTGACTCCTGACGCGACAGACCGAGGAGAGCAAGATGACGTGGACACTGCCTCAGCGGATGTACCTGCTCAGCTGCGACGTGAAGGACGGCGAGGCGCGCACCGGCCCGGGCCGGTTCCGAGGTCATCTGATGCGCGCGGCGGCATTGACCGAGCTGAGCTTCCTGGCGCTGGTGAGGGACGAAAGGGGCAAGGCGGTGCCCGCCGCGGCCGAGGGCGTCGACGACCGCTTCCTGGCGTCCGTCCTGGACGACGTGTCGTCCGGCAAGCCGCGGCGCTGGTCAAGCCTGATACAGCACGGAACGCACGTGGCGGAGGCAGCCGTGCGCGCTCAACTGGCCGAATCCGGTGCCGTCATCGTCGTGGGATCTCCCGGCCTGATCACCGGCGGTGACGTCGTCGTCAACGACGTCGAGCAAGTTCTCGGCCTGCGGGAACGGGCGAGGAACGCGGTGCTGCTCGACCAGGACCCGACCGTGATCCCCACAGAAGACCTGGCCATGGCACTGCTCGCTGCCGAGGGCGAGGTCGACAGCGTCTTCACGTTGTCCGAGCGCTGGGGACACAGGCGCCGACTGAAGACCCTGACCAAGCACCTCGAGGCGAGCGCCCCTCCGCTGCTCACCGCCTTCCGCACTGCGAACGCCACCGCCAGGTCCTACAACGGCGGCTGGGCGTAGAGCGGACAAGGCGCACGCCGGCCACCGCGGGGTGCGGTCGGAGGCCGCCTGCGGTCGTTGCCGGAGCGCTGTCCGTCATGAGACGGATCATGTTCGGTGGGCCGGAGGCCAACCAGGACGGTCTTGTCCAGGGTGTGCCACACCCAGGTGGCCGAACGCGTGCGGGCCTATCGTTGCGGCATGGACAGTGGCAACCCACTGGGCGAGTTCCTCCGCGCCCGGCGAGAGATGACCAGCCCGTCCCAGGCCGGGCAGCCATGGTCGGGCCGGCGCAGGACGCCGGGCCTGCGCCGGGAGGAGGTCGCCCAGTCCTCCGGAGTCAGCACCGACTACTACGCACGGCTGGAACAGGGACGAGAAAAGCACCCTTCCGCACAGGTGGTGCACGCTCTGGCCCGTGCCCTCGGACTGAATCCCGAGGAAACGGCGCACCTGCACGAGCTGGCGCGAACGGCTCGTGGCCCCGTCCGGCGAGGTGGCGGTAAGCCCGTCGGACCGAGGCTGCTGCGCTTGATGGACGGATGGCATCACACACCCGCGCTGATCATCGACCGCCGGCTGGATGTGCTGGCCGGCAACCGCCTCGGACGTGCCCTCTTCGCCGGGATGCTGGACCAGGGCGAGACCAACCTGGTCCGCTTCACCTTCCTGAACCCGGACGCCCGGGACTTCTACCCCGACTGGGAGCGGGTCGCCAGGTCCGGGCTCGCGGCCCTGCGCGCGGGCAGCGGCAACCTGGTGAACGATCCCCGGCTCACCGAACTGGTCGGCGAACTGTCCCTGAAGAGCCCGGAGTTCCGCAGTCTGTGGGCCCGGCACGATGTACGGGGCAAAGCCCACGAGGCCAAGTCCTTCAACCACCACCAGGTCGGCGAGCTGACCCTGACCTACGACTCGTTCACCGTCGACAGCGCGACGGACCAGCAGCTCATCGTGTACCAGGCCGAGCCCGGCAGCGCTTCCCAGCAGGCCCTGGCACTGCTCGGCACGGTGGCCGCCGACCTGCCCGTCTTGCCAGCCGTGTCACTTAGTGACTACATTCAGGAGGGTTGAGGCCACGGCTGGGGGTGCGGCATCGCCACGAGAAGCACAAAGCGGGAGCGCCCGTTCGACGGCGCCGCAGACAAGCTGGCCGAAGCTCGGATGGCCGTGTCACGGCACGCGTCCGCCCTGTTCTGGGCGCATGGGGTGGCAGCCACCAGCGGCGACGACATCGCCGCCGCCGCCGGCATCTCGACCCGCACCGTGTGGCGCTATTTCCGCTCCAAGGAGAGCTGCGTCGAGCCGTTGCTGGCCGCGTCGGCGTACCGGTTCATGACAGCGCTGCGCAGATGGCCGCTCTCCTCATCGTTCGAGGACTTCCTGACCGCGGAGCTGCCCGATTCTCCACCGACGTCGCAGGACCTGCTCGATGACATCGCATCGATGCGCATCATTTCCCTCGTACGTGACGAGCCGGCCCTGCGCGCCTCATGGCTGATGGTGTGCGGCCAGGCCGAGCAGGCCTTCGCCCCGATCATCGCGAGACGTCTGGACCTTCCCGCCGACGACTTCCGGGTCTGCCTGAGCGCGGCGACCGTGACGGCGGCCGTCCGCGTGGTCAATGAGGAAATCAGCATCGGGGCGGTCGCCGGCGCCCGGACGTACACCATTGACGACGTGATCACGCAGTTGGGCCGAGCCATCCGGATCAGCAGCAACGAGCCGATCTGCGACCCGAGGGCGCGGCGGCCCCTTCTCTAGGGCCGCCGGACGCTCTCCGTCACGACGTGTTGCTGTTCGAGCGGCCGAAGAACTCGATCTCGGCGATCGACACCTGCTTCCTGTCGTCGGCGGCGTAGGCCGAGCGCAGGATGAAGCGCACGGCGACGACCTCCCCGACACGGAACTTGCGCCGCTGGCCGCCCGCGCTCTGATCGAGGGTGATGGTCCGGGTGCTCGTCTTTCCGTCGGCCGTGGTGATCTGCGCCTCGATGAGGCGGGGGAGGGCCGACTCCTGAAGCTGGTCCACCTTGGTCGATACGCCGGAGGTGACGACCAGGTCCAGCAGACGGGTCGGCCGGTCGAAGCGGGCCTCGATCCACTCCCCCTCTCCGGACTGCGCGACACCCGGCCCCCACCAGGTGTTGCTGAGCTTGTCGAAGGCGAGCCCGGCACCGTGGCCGGCGTACGAGCGCGACGCCTTGACGCCGGTCGGGACCACCGGGGCCCGCTTGGCGAAGTGGTCGCGGACCGCGTCGACCCCGGCACCGATGTTGAGGACGAGCGTGACGATCAGGGCGAGTACGAGGGCGCCGACGCCCCAGTTCATGACGCGTCCGAAGCCGCGGCGCAGACGGGGGCGGTCGCCGGCCCACGGGGTCTCCTCGGCCCGGAAGCCCGGTAGCCGGCGCCACCAGGGCTGCCGGTCCGAGGGGCGCCGGTCGTCGCCCGCCATCGGCATGGCGCAGCGGCCGCAGTAGTGCCGGTCGGGGCGGTTCGGAGTGGCACACCAGGGGCAGGGGAGGCCGCCGTCCGGACCGGACTCGGGGCCCGGGGCACGGACTTGGGGGCGGTTCGCGACCGGACGGCCCGGCAGGACAGGAGCGACAGCGGGGGACGCGGGCGCGCGGGGTTCGGGGTCGCTCACGGGTATGAGGAGCGACCTGGCCCGTTCGGCGGCGGACGGGACCGGCTCGGTGTCGGCGGCGTCGTCCCAGTCGGTGTCCGGGTGGGTGTCCGGGTGGGCGTCCCGGTGGGTGTGCGGATGGGCGCCGTCCGCCCGGCCGCCGCCGGCGGCCGGGCCGGTGGAGGCCGTCGTCGTGCCCGGCTGGTGGAACGAGACCGCCCCCGAACCGGTCGAAGCGGTGGTGGAGTTGCGGGATCGGGGCAGGAGGGGAGGCGCGGCTGGGGAGCCCGTGGGCTCGGTGGGTGACTGCCATGTCCCCTCGTGCCCGGAGGCCGGTGCGGTGTCCGGCTTCCCGGCCCCGGCGGCCGTACCGGCACCGCGCGCGGTGTCCGCTCCCCGGGGACCGGACGACCCGGCGTCCGGCCGGGTGTCACCTGTCTGTCCCGCCAGCCGGGGCGCGCCGTGGAGGCCGCTTCCCGTTCGGGGAGCCGTGTCCCGCTCCGGCCAGTCGTCGGCCCCGGACCTCCCGGCCCCGCCGCCCTGCCACCGGGCCTCGTCCCCGCTCTGCCGGCCGCTGCCCGGCCGGGCCGTGCCCGCGAAGGCCGGGTCGTGCCCCGTACGAGCCGTACCGGTGCCGGCTTCCGGCCGGGGGAACGCGTCCCCTCCGGGCCGGTCGCCGCCGCCCCGCTCGCCGGGAGCGCCGCCGTCGGCCCCGGCGCCCTCACGCGAGGGGCCGTCCGCCGCCGTGCCGGAGGCGCCGACGGCGCTCCCGGGCACGGAGCCGTGCGCCGGTGCGGCGCCATCCGCGCGCACGGGTTCCGTACGAGCCGCATCGGACCGGTCCGGGCCGCCGGACCAGCCGAGTACCGCCCCACAGGACTCGCAGAAGGACTGGCCGGGCTCCGCCCGGGTGCCGCACTCGGCGCAACTGCGGGCCGGCTCCCGTCCCGTGCCGGAGGTCTGGCTGGTCATCTCTGGGGAGTCCTTCCGTCGGCGGTCACCTGGACCGTGTAGGGCATGTGGGCGGGGCGTGCGGCCGCCACGAGGCTGTCGAGGCGGTGTTCGTCCGTGGAGGTCGGGTGGGGCAGCCGCAGCGTGACGCGCAGGTGCGGGCGGCGGTCACCGGGCACCGGACCGAGGGGCCCGGCATGCCAGGCGGCACCGCCGCTCTCCGTGATCTCCGGCGCCACGCCGAACACCAGGCGTACCGCCTCGGACAGTCCGCGACCGGTGCCCCGTATCCGGTGCAGATACGCGGCGGCGGCGACGGCGGCGCGCAGCCGGTCGTCCGGCTCGGTGCCGTCGGTCTCCGCGCCGACCCAGCCGGCCAACCACCGGGTGAAGTCCACCGGGGCCAACGACGGCGTGAAGTAGGAGTCCAGACAGTCGAGAACGGCCAGGATCGGCGCGAGCACCTCGTCGAGCCCGCCGACGAACCGCTGTGCCAGCTCGTCGTCGGCGAACACGGCGGGAAGTGTTATCCCGATGGGCGCGGAGGATCCCAGCCCGTCGATCGAGCCCCTCACGGCCTGTCTCCGATCACGCGGACCCGGTGGTCGAAGGAGAAGACCAGGGACGGGGGTTCGAGGTCGATGCGGTTGGTGGCGTCGCCGCGTTTGCCGGTCAGGGGGTCGGCAGGGTGGAGCTGGACCTCGTCGACCAGTTCGACGCCGGGGACGCGCTGGAGGACGGCGAAGACCTCGCCGGACTGCACCGGGCGGCCGAAGGGCCAGCCCCGGCCGTCGGCGCCGCCGGTCAGCGGGTCGAGGTGGCGGTAGAGCGCGTCGTGCGCCTGCCGGCGGACCCGGTCCGTGTCGGTGCCGCGGAACGCGTGGAGCGTGGCGACCACCGTGACGCCCTGGTAGAAGGGCGGGCCCACCGCCAACCGGGTGCCGATCAGGCGGCGTTCGTCCAAGTAGCGGGTGATCCGGCGCAACAGCGCGTCGCCCGGGACAAGTTGCTCGAAGCGCAGTCGGCCGCCGGGGTCCGGCACGGCCTGGGGGACCACCAACACCCGTACCGCGTACGCCCCGTGCTCGCCCTCGTCGCCCTCCAGGCAGGTGATCCGGGCCGTCTCCGGGGCGGCACGGCGGGCGAGTTCCTCGTAGTCCCGCAGGGTCACCGCCCGCTCCTGGGCGCGCAGCGTGATGGGCGCCCGGACCTTCGCCTCCTCCACCGTCTCGCCGTCGACCCCGCCGCGCGCGGCCTCCCGGTTGACGACCTCGGAGACGTACGGGACGGACGTGCGCAGCACCTGGACGGTGCCGCGTGCGACGTTTCCGGCCCTGCCCCCGCCGGTGCGGTAGCGCCGGGCGCGGACGACGGAGCCCTTGGGGGCCACCGCCCCGTACTGACGCAGTGTGCCGTCGGGTTCCCGTACCGCCGGACCGAAGGCGATCTCGCCGGTGGCGGCGTCCAGGGTGACGTGCCGGTCGTCCGGGCCGGAGGCGGCGAACGACGGGACGACCTCCCAGTCCCTCCAGCCGTCGTGCTCGGCGGTCTGCAGCAGCACCGGAGGCGTGTCGCCCACCACGGGGGCGTGGGCCAGCCGCAGCCGCTGACCGGGCAGGCCGGTGGACTCGCCGAGTGCCTCGTCGTACACCGTCTCGGCGTGCACGGCCGTGGTGGTGCCGCCGAGCGTGAACGCCTCCACGGCGCGGACCGTCGGCGAGGCGGTGTAGAAGGGCTGGTCGGACAGTGGTCGGGTGACCCGGCAGCGCAGCCAGCCGGCCTCCTGCCCGCCGGTGCGCGACAGGGTGTGCGCGCCGGGGACGTGCAGGACCACCGCGCCCGGCCGGTTCAGGCCGCCGGTGCCGTCCCGGTCGACCTCGCAGGCGGTCCAGCCGTCCTCGGTCCACGCCTCCCAGACCAGCGGAGGCTGCCGCGGGTCCACGCCGACACCGTCGACCCGGCTGTCCAGCTCCAGCGCGACCGCGCAGTGCGGTACGGCGGCCGTGAGCCCGAGCAGCATGCAGTCACCGGGCCGCGGGGCCTCGGAGAAGCACATCAGGTCCTTGCCCTCGGCGAGGTCGGCGGTCCGGTCGGTGACGGGCTCACCGCTGTGCTGGACCACGAGATGCCGCAACTCGCAGGGCACGAGCGTCAGTTGGCGCTCGGTGGCGAAGACGGTGGCCTCCTCGCTCTCGGTGCGCGTGGTGGCGACCTCGGTGCCCACCGGCAGCAGGACGGGCTCCTCCTGCGGCGCGGACAGCCAGAACGTGACCTCGGTACGGGCCGCGGAGGGCGGGAAGAGAGTGATGCCCACAAGATCCAGGAACGCCAGGTGGTTCTTCTCCGGCACCCGGTTGAGCCGGTAGACGATCTGGTCGGCCATGTGGGCGACCGTCTCCACCAGGGTGACGCCCGGGTCGGAGACGTTGTGGTCGGTCCACTCCGGGGCGCGCTGCTGGATGTAACGCTTGGCGTCGTCGACGAACTGCTGGAAGCGGCGGTCGTCGAGGTTCGGGGAGGGCAGGGCCATCAGCGGTCGCTTTCAGGGGAGTTGCCCGCGCGGAGGGCGTCGGGCTCCTCGTGGGAGGGGATGACGTAGAACGGGAAGACCAGGCTGCGCGGGTTGTTGGTGCCGCGGATCGAGTAGCGGACGTCGATGAAGAGCACGCCCTGTTCGGTCTCGGCGCCGGCGGTCACCTCGACATCGCTCACCTCGATGCGCGGCTCCCAGCGCTCGAGGCTCGTGTACACCTCGTGCTGGATGCGGCCCGCGGTGGCCTCGTTGACCGGGGCGAACACCAGGTCGTGGATGGCACAGCCGAACTCGGGGCGCATCGGCCGCTCACCGGGCGCGGTGGCCAGGATCAGCCGGATGGCCTCCTGGATCTCGCGCTCCCCGCTGACCAGGGCGATGCCTCCGGTCGGTCCGATGCGCAGCGGGAACGCCCAGCCGGAACCGACGAACTGCTCGGCCATCAGATCACCGGCTTCC
Organism: Streptomyces acidicola; assembly: GCF_009377235.1. Lineage (GTDB taxonomy): Bacteria > Actinomycetota > Actinomycetes > Streptomycetales > Streptomycetaceae > Streptomyces > Streptomyces acidicola. The sequence goes on along the minus strand of NZ_VMNX01000128.1, from coordinate 4,371 downwards.
CGCTGGCGATGACCATGAGGGGCGGGGCCACCAGCTTGATGGTCGGGGCCGTCACACTGACGCCGGCCGGCCCGGTCGCACTGAGCTGCACACCGCCCGCGGGGCTGAGCGCCCCGAGGGCCAGGGTGCCGGCCGTGGACCTGACGTCGAGGGCGGAGTTGGCCTGGATGTTCATGCGTCCCCCGCTCTTGATGGTGAGGGACTTGCCCGCCGAGAGCGTCAGGTCCGTGCCCGCGTCGACGGACACCGAGGTACTGCCCGTGATGCTGACGGCGCCCTTGCTGTCCACGGTGATCTCGGTCCTGGTGCGGTCCAGGTTGATGATCAGCCGGTCGTTGCCGGTGGCCAGCCGCACGCCCTGCTTGCGCGGGCCGGTCTGCTGGCTGAGCAGGTCCATCCGGTTGCCGTCGCGGTCGGACACGGTGTGCAGGACGGCTTTCTTCTTGACCGGGTCGTGCAGCCACATGTCCTTCACGGGGGTCGGCTTGTCCACGCCGTTGTAGAGGCCGCCGATGACGAAGGGGTGGTCGAGCGCGCCCCGGTCGAAGGCGACCAGTACCTCGTCGCCGACGTCCAGCGGGAAGATCCCGCCGCCCCCCTTCCCGCCCGGCTGCACGGTCCGCGTCCAGTCGCTGACGTACGCGTCGTCCAGCCACGGGAACTGCAGCTTCACCCGGCCCTGCTTGAGCGGATCCCCCACGTCGGTGACCAGCGCGTTGGCCACGCCCGGCAGCCGGGGCGCCGCCGGGGCGCCGCCGGACGTCAGGCCGAACAGTGAGCGCCACTGCCGGCCGCTCACGGTCACCAGCGTCTCGTAGTGACGGCCCGCACCGATGGTGTGCCGTACGGAGGTGAGCGTGTACTTGCCCTCGAAGGGGAAGCCCACGTCGCTGAGCGCGATGGCCACGCCGGGGCGCAGCACGGGATTGCCGCGCACCGTGACCTCCAGCTCGGCGAACGAGGAGGTGATGTCGTCCGCGAGGGAGGCGGCGGCGAACTTGACCTCGGGCCGGCGGTCGTACGGAGTGTCGGTCTCGACGAGTCTGGCGGCCTTGAAGGCCGTGGCCGCCTTCTGCGGAGTGGTCCCGATGGCGAAGGCGGGGTTGGTTCCCGCCTTCTTGAGTTCGACGATCTTCTTCTTGGCCGGGATGTCCCAGCCGCGCGCCTCGACCTTGTCGACCTGGTCGGCGGCGGTGACGGCGGCCCGGCAGCGCAGTACGTTCTGACGGTTCAGCGCACGGGGGTCCGGATGGTCGGGGGAGCTCACCGGGGGAGCTGTGGACGCCGGGTCCGGTTCGCCGAAGTCCAACTGTCCCTCGGCGTTCAGCGACATCACCATCTTGTTCTCGTCGGCGAGCCGGGCGAGGAAGTCCCAGTCCGTCACGTTGGACTGGCTGATGAACTCGTAGACCGTCCTGGTGCTCTCGATCCTCCCGATGGCGATGCCGTTCATCGCGGCCAGCTTGCGCGCGATGTCGGAGGCGGTCTGGTTGCGGTACGCGGCCACCCTGCGCACCCGCATCAGGCGGTGGCCAGGGTCGTACCCGCGGATGACGGCGAACGTACCCGTGCCGTCGTAGTCGATCTCCATGCCGGTGACCTCGCCGGTGAGCAGCGGGGACCCCGCGCCCTTGCCGTCGGCGACGGAAGCGATGACCACCTTGGAGCCGAACCTGACGTTCAGCTTGCCGAGCACATCCCGGTCCGGGTTACGGAAGGTGAGCCGGAACTCGCCCGGCACTCCGGCCCCGAGGTCGACCCAGCCGCCGACGAGCCGGTTGATGTACGTGTCCGGGATTTCCTGGCTGTCGAGGGTGACGCGGAGGATGCTCGAGTAGGACGGCTTCGGCATCAGAAACGCACCTCCTCGGCGGCCGGGAGGATGAGTTCGATGCCGGTGGGCAGGTGCGCGGGGTCGTCGATCCCGTTGGTCTCGGCGATCGCGCGCCAGGCGGACGCGTCGCCGTACTCGCGCCAGGCCAGCGACTGCAGGGAGTCACCCGCGACGACCCGGTGCACGCTCTGCGCGGTGAGGGCGCCCGAGGTCGGGTTCTGGCCCTCGATCGTGCTGGGGATCTCGTGCAGCGCCACCTGGCAGGTGGCCCGGATCGGCACACCGGTCGTGCCGAACAGCGAGTAGGTGACGTCCACCGAATTGACGTACGAGATGAAGCGGGCCGTGGAGAACGAGCCCCACTGGAACACCACCCAGGGCGGCGAGGGCTGGTTCGCGGCGATGCTCTTGGCCGTCACCTCGCAACATTTCAGCAGGGACTCCACGTTCTTCAGCACCGCGTTGCTGCTCGGCTTGGCGGACGAGTCCAGGAAGATCTCGACCGCCATCCGACGCGGTTCGGGCCCCATGAACTCCGGGACCGTGCCGTCGCGCACGGCCGCGGCCGGCGTGGCCATCCACTGCGAGCTTCGGGCCAGCTGCAACTGCGAGGGGTTGAAGTCGAAGTTGAACGTTCTGATCAGGCCGCCCGGCGTGGTGCTGGAGCCGACGGGCGGTTCGTGGATGGCGAGTGTGGCGCGCACGAGGCTCTTGCCCGCGCCGCCCTTGCTTCCCCTGGCCATGTGGTGTCCCGTCCCCTCAGTCCGTGAACCCGTGGTGGGCGATCTCCAGGACCTCCGTGGCGACGGCCGGGTTGGCCGGGTCCAGGGTGGGGCCCTGCCAGCTGACCGGCAGTGCGTCGATCAGCCCCCAGTGGGCCACCTCCGAACCGTCCGCCCGCAGTGCGGCGATCTGCGCGGTCGGCCGTGTGATGCCCGTGGACACGGAGGAGATCCAGGCCGCGACCTTTGCGGTGTCCGGGGTCAGCGGTCGGGTCAGCCGGATGTTGGAGTGGCTGACCCGCGACGGAAGCTGCCAGACGAACCCGTTGTTGCCGCCCTCCTGGCGTTGTTCGATCTCCACCGCGGACGAGAGCCCTTCGCACCCGTTGAAGTAACCGAGGCTCTCGCCGTCGATGGTCAGGGTGAAGAAGATGGTGGAGCCCGGGTCGAGTCTGCGGGGCATCGGGGGCGGCCTTTCTGCGGATGTCGGTCGTGCGGGTCTTGCGGGTCGTGTGGGTCTTGCGGGTTCGTGCGTGGTGGGGCGGGTCGTGCTGGTGCTGCTGAGTGCCGGGTGCCGGGTGGTGGCCGGTCAGCGCCGGGGGTCGCGGAGCTTGCCGATCCGCTCCCGGTCGAGCCGCAGTTCGGTGCGGATCAGCCGGGTGATCCGGCCGACCAGCTTGTGTGTCAGCTCGTCGAGCTGGAATTCGGTCAGGGAACGGGGGTCCAACTGGCCCTCGGCGACTGCGGAGTACCCAGGCGGGGGTTTGTCGGGGTGGTCCGCCGGTGGCGGCTCACTGTCGGAGCCGGACCCGGACGAGTCGCGCGACGAGGTGCCGTGGGCCGAGACGGCGGAGACGGCCCTGGTGGTCGTGGCGGGCGTCGGCTGGGGCCTACCGCCTGGGTTCCGTTGTACGGGGATGGGTGCGCGGGCTTGTACGGGGGCGGGCGCGGGCGCGGGGCTTGCGGGGGTGACGACGGCGTTGGTGTTCGCGGTTCCCGGTGCCTTGGGCGCCCTCGGGCCGGCAGCTGCGTGTCTCTGGACAACTGCCGGGGTGGGGAGGGCGCTTGGCCTCAATGTCGTCGGCGGGACCGCTTTGGGGGCGCCGGTCGGCGGGGTCGTACCGGGACCGGAGCCGGCGGCCGAGAGGAGTGGCACTGCGCGGCCGGCGGGAGGGGGCGGGGTCACGGCCCGCTGTACCGCCTGTCGGGCGCCCGGCGATGAGGGGCGCTCGCCGGCGGGCGCCGGGCGGCGCAGTGGGACGGCGGCCGGGGTTGCCCGGCGCTGGACGGCGGGGGGCGCCGTGGGCGTCGGAGCCGGGGTGAGGGCGCGGGTGGGGGCCAGGCCGCGCACCGGAGAGGCCACGGTCGGCGCGGACGCGTCCACGGTGGGCGCGTCTGCGCTCGCCGTGGTGCGCTGTGCTGTCGGTACCGGCGCGGGCCTGCCGCTTTCGGCCGGGGAGCCCGCACTTGGGGGGATCACCGTGGCGCGCTGTACCACAGGGGCGTTGGCGGCCGGGGCCCGCAGAGGTACGGCCGAAGGGCGGTGGGGCGGTGCCGCCGGTGTGAAAGCCGGAGTTCCGCGGAGCTGGGCGGCGGGTCGTGGCGTGCGGTCCGGTGCCCCGCCCTGGTGCGCTGCCGTCGCACGCTGAACGGGAGGCGCTCCGGCAGAGCCCGAACTGCCGTGAGAGGTAGGCCCGGAGGGGGATTTCGCATCCGGCGGCGGGGCGGAAAGGGGTGCCCCGAGCAGAGGGCGCTGCCGCGGTGTGGGCGTGGTGGTGCGCTGGACCGGGGTACGGGAGGGGGCGGCTGCCGGGG
>NZ_VMNX01000127.1 GCF_009377235.1 Streptomyces acidicola | reverse complement strand
GGGGATGGGACGGGTAGGGGCGGCGGGGGCGAAAGAACCCCCGGCCCGCCCAGGGGGTCACACGTACCGCTTCAACTCCCGCCGCGCGAGCGACCGCTGGTGCACCTCGTCGGGGCCGTCGGCGATCATCAGCGTACGGGCGCCCGCGTACAGCTCGGCCAGGGGAAAGTCCTGGCTGACGCCACCCGCGCCGTGCAACTGGATCGCCCGGTCGATGATGTCGACGACCGCGCGCGGCGTGGCGATCTTGATGGCCTGGATCTCCGTGTGGGCGCCCTTGTTGCCGACCGTGTCCATGAGCCATGCCGTCTTCAGCACCAGCAGCCGCAACTGCTCGACCGTCACCCGCGCGTCCGCGATCCAGTTGTGCACCACGCCCTGCTGGGCCAGCGCCTTGCCGAAGGCCGTACGGGACACGGCCCGCCGGCACATCAGCTCGATCGCCCGCTCCGCCATGCCGATCAGCCGCATGCAGTGGTGGATGCGACCGGGACCGAGCCGGGCCTGGGCGATGGCGAAGCCGCCGCCCTCCTCGCCGATCAGGCCGGCCACGGGCACCCGCGCACCGTCGAAGATCACCTCCGCGTGCCCGCCGTGGTAGTGGTCCTCATAGCCGAACACCCGCATCGCGCGGTTCACCGTGACGCCGGGGGTGTCGCGCGGGACCAGGACCATGGACTGCTGACGGCGGATGTCGGCCCCGTCCGGGTCCGTCTTGCCCATCACGATGAAGATCCGGCAGTCCGGGTTCATCGCCCCGGAGATGTACCACTTGCGGCCGGTGATGACGTACTCGTCGCCCTCGCGCTCGATGCGTGTGGTGATGTTCGTGGCGTCGGACGAGGCCACCTCCGGCTCGGTCATCGCGAACGCCGAACGGATCTCACCGGCCAGCAGCGGCTCCAGCCACTGCTTCCTCTGCTGCTCGTCGCCGAACTGCGCGAGCACCTCCATGTTGCCCGTGTCGGGCGCCGCGCAGTTCAGCGCCGTGGGCGCCAACTGCGGGGAGCGGCCGGTGATCTCCGCGAGCGGAGCGTACTGGAGGTTCGTCAGCCCGGCGCCGTACTGGGAGTCCGGCAGGAAGAGGTTCCACAGGCCCTGCCTGCGGGCCTCCGCCTTCAGCTCCTCGACCACGGCCGGGGTGTCCCACGGCGAGGCGAGCCGCGCACGCTGCTCGTCGGCGACCGTCTCGGCCGGGTACACGTGCTCGTCCATGAAGGCGAGGAGCTTCTTCCGCAGCTCCTCCGTGCGGGCGTCGTATGCGAAGTCCATGGCGGATCAGCCCTTCCGGGAGCCTTCTTGAGGAGACGTCGGAGTCGTCAGAGTCGTCAGGCCGTGCTCGATGAAGACCGGAACCAGTTCGCCGATGCGGTCGAAGCCGGGGCCCACCGTCTGGCCGAGGGTGTACCGGTAGTGGATGCCCTCCAGGATCACGGCGAGTTTGAACCACGCGAACGCCGTGTACCAGGAGACCGCGGACACGTCGCGCCCCGAGCGCGCGGCGTACCGCTCGACGATCTCGGCCGGATCCGGGTGACCAGGGGCGGTGGCCGTCGTGGAGACAGGGGAGTCCGGCAGCCCGAGCGGCACGCTGTACATCACCAGCAGCCCCAGGTCCGTGAGCGGGTCGCCGAGTGTGGACATCTCCCAGTCGAGGATCGCCCTGATCCTGTCGACGCCCTTGATTGGCTCCGTTCGCCTCCGGGGCACTGAAGCCGGTGTCGAGAGCCCGATCGTGCTCAGCCCTTCGGGCCTCCGCGCTCCCCCACGCTCGGCTTCTCCCCCACGCTCGGCTTCTCCCCCACTCTCGGCTTCGCTCGAGCGGGGGGACCCCCATGCGCGGGGGGACCCCCATGGACTCTCGACACCGGCGTGCCCCTCCGGCTCACTCGCTGTGCCGAGCAGCACGTTGTCGAGCCGGTAGTCGCCGTGGACGACCGTGGGCGCGGGGGAGCGCGGGAGCTCGCGGCCCAGCGCGGCGTGCAGCTCGTCGATCCCGGCCAGCTCGCGGTTGCGGGAGGCGTCCAGCTGCTTGCCCCAGCGCCGCAGCTGCCGGTCCAGGAAGCCCTCGGGGCGCCCGAAGTCGGCGAGGCCCACCTCGGCCGGGTCCACCGCGTGCAGGCCGACGAGCGTGTCGACCAGGCCCAGCACGGCATCCCGGGTGCGCTCCGGGCCGAGCGGGGCGAGCTGCTCGGCCGTGCGGTAGGGCGTGCCCTCCACGAACTCCATGACGTAGAAGGGGGCGCCGAGCAGCTCCTCGTCCTCGCACAGCAGCACGGGACGGGGTACGGGTACGTCCGTCGGGTACAGCGCGCTGATGACCCGGTGCTCGCGCTTCATGTCGTGCGCGGTCGCCAGCACATGGCCCAGCGGAGGGCGCCGTACCACCCACTTCGACGTGCCGTCCGTGACCTCGTACGTGAGGTTCGACCGTCCGCCCTCGATCAGCCGGGCGGTGAGCGGTTCGTTCACCAGGCCGGGCCGCTCGGCGTCGAGCAGGCCGCGCAGGCCGCGCAGCCGGTCGGGATCGAGACCGGGCGGGTGGACAGGGCGCATCGTCGCTCCTACGTGCGGGTGAACGGGACTGCACTCATGGTGCCGACCGGTCGGTATGCCGTCCAGTGGGCGTGGCGAAAGTGATCGGTGTCTCGACCGGCCCGGGCCGGGCGGAGGACGGTTCGCGCCGGGTGAAGGACGGTGTGGGCGCCCGTGAGCGAGGTCAGGGGCGCCCGAACAGGGACGGGAACTCAGGCGTGGCAGGTCATCATCTCGCCGCCGTTGACGACCGCCATGTCCCGGAAACCGATGAGCGGGTCGAGGCCCTCGCCCTCGGGGTGCCCGTCCAGCTCGGCGTAGGCGCGGTGCAGGTTCGCCACCAGCCGCTCGCTCTCGGGCAGCTCGGCGTACTCCCCGAGATCGGTCTCCCGGGCCGCCTCCAGCGGGGTGAGCCCGGCCGCGTGGGACTTCTCGGCGACGTCGGCCACGAACCGGATGTACCGCTCGGCCCGGTCGAACGCCGATGGGTCGGTGACCGGACCGTGCCCGGGTACGACGGTCTCGGCGCCCAGACCGCGCAGCAACTCCAGCGCCCGCAGCGAACCGCTGAGCGAACCCATCAGGAAGAACGGTGTCCCGCCCTCGAAGACCAGGTCCCCGGTGAACACGATCCGGCGGTGCGGCAACCAGACGAAGGAGTCGCCCACGGTGTGCGAGACGCCCGGGTGGATCACCTCGGCGTCGATGTCGCCCACGTGGAGCGTCGTGCGGTCCGTGAACGTCAGGTCCGCGCTCTTGATCGGGACGTCCCCGAAGTCGGTACCCGGCCACAGCAGATGCAGGTGCCGGCCGCTGGCCAGGGCCTCGCGGCGGCAGGCGGCGTGCGAGACGAGCGTGGCAGTCGGCGTGAAGTGCCCGTTGCCGTAGGTGTGGTCCCCGTGGTGGTGGGTGTTGACGAGGAGCCGCGGCGCCGGGACGCCCGAGGCGTCGAGTGCGGCGGAGAGCGCCAGGGTGCGCCGCTCGGTGGCCGCGGTGTCCACGAGCAGGGTGGTCGTTCCGTCGCTGACGAAGCCGGAGTTGTTCAGGCACCACCCGCCGTCCGGCTGCACATACGCGTGCACGTCCTCGGCCAACTCGACGGTGTACGGCTCGGCTGCGGTCATGGGACCCCCTTGGGATCGTCGCCAACTGGTGTTCAGACCCTGCCAGTCGGCGACGATTCGCAGAAATCCGGAGCGCCGCGTTCATGCTTGCACGGACGCGTGCACGCGTACGTGACCCACACACCTCAGCCACCCGGCCGACGGGCACGGGCGGGGCGGCTGGGGCGGGTCACACCACCAGGGCTGCCGCGCACACGGCGAGGGCGACCGTGCACAGGGTCGCCGCCGTGGCGTGCCGGGCGGTGATCACCGGCGGGCGAGGCGTGGCCAGGGCGCGGATGCGCAGGTGGGCGAGGGCGAGGAAGCACAGCCAGAGGGCCCCGCACAGCGCGCAGACCAGCAAGCCCACCGTGGTCGCCCCGCCGTGCAGCGCGGTCTTCGCGGCGAGCACGGCGGCGACCGTGCACGCCAGGGTCGTACGGCGCCACGCCAGCCGCGTACGCTCCGGCTGGAGCCCGGGGTCCCGCTCCTCGCTCATCCCTCCCACCTCAGGAGCACCACGACGACCATGGCGATCGCGACCACGGCGACGGCCAGGCTGAGCAGCGCCGGGAACCGTGACACGGGCAGGTCCTCGCCGCGCCGCATCGCCCGCTCGCAGCGCACCCAGTGGTTGACGGCCCGCAGCGAACACAGCACACCGGCCCCGAGCAGCGCGAGCGCGAGGCCCACCCGCCACCCCCACGGCAGGTCCGGCAGGAACTGGTCCACCGCGAAGCCCCCGCCGATCAGGGCGAGCGCGGTGCGCAGCCAGGCCAGGAAGGTCCGCTCGTTCGCCAGCGAGAACCGGTAGTCGGGCGTCCCGCCCTCCTCCCGGACCTCCTGCGGCGCGAACCACAACCGGACGTTCCGCATGAATTCGCTCACGTTCAGGACCCTACCGGGCGTTGTTCCGGACCCCCGGGGCGAGGGGGGGACAGGGGTCGGGCGAGAGGTCAGCCCAAGGACCGGCACGCCTTGAAGCGCTCGTAGGCGTCCAGGCCGTCCGGGACCCACTCCCACTCGGTCAGCCGGCGCTCCACCTCGTCCTCCGGCAGGAAGCCGTGCCAGGCGACCTCCTCGGCCTGCGGGTTCACCGGGAGGTCGCAGCGGACCTCGTAGACGGCGGACCACCAGCTCCGGCCGGCTCCGTCGTCGTACAGGAACTTGAAGAGGTACGCGGGCCGCGGCAGACCGGAGACGCCGAGTTCCTCCTCGGCCTCGCGGAGTGCTGCGTCGTCGTAGGACTCGCCCGCGCCCACCACGCCGCCGACCCACATGTCGTACAGGGAGGGGAAGACCAGCTTGGTCGGGGTGCGGCGGTGGACGAAGACCCGGTCCTCGGCGTCGCGTACGTAGATGAAGGCACAGCGGTGGCGCAGACCCCGCGCGTACGCCTCACCCCGCGGCGACTGCCCGATGACCCGGTCGTTCTCGTCCACGATGTCGAGGATCTCGTCGGCGGCGCTCATGAGCCCATCCAAGCAGGCGGACCCGGGGCCGTACGACCCTCTCAGCGCGACAGCGTCGACTGCGGCGACCCGGCCACGGGCTGTCCGGGAGAGCGGACACACCCCGGCAGTTGACTCGCCCACTCTTGTGCCGAAGGATCTGGGTCCAGGTGCTGACCGGTCGGTAACAACGGCTCGGTGCGGCTCCCGACCTGCCTCACCCTGTCTGGCCTGTTTTGACGCGTTCTTGAGAGGACGGCCCCATGTCGTACGACGCTGATGTGATCGTGATCGGGGCGGGCCTCGCCGGCCTCGCGGCGACCGCGGAGCTCGTCGACGCCGGCCGTACGGTGATCCTCCTCGACCAGGAGCCCGAGCAGTCGATGGGCGGGCAGGCCTTCTGGTCCTTCGGCGGGCTCTTCTTCGTGAACTCGCCCGAGCAGCGGCGGCTGCGGATCAAGGACAGTCACGCGCTCGCCCTCCAGGACTGGATGGGCACGGCCGCCTTCGACCGTCCCGAGGACGAGTGGCCGCGCAAGTGGGCCGAGGCGTACGTCGACTTCGCCGCCGGCGAGAAGCGCGCGTGGCTGCACGGGCAGGGCGTGCGCTTCTTCCCGGTGGTCGGCTGGGCCGAGCGCGGCGGCTATGACGCGCGCGGGCACGGCAACTCCGTGCCCCGCTTCCACATCACCTGGGGGACCGGGCCGGGGCTCGTCGAGCCGTTCGAGCGGCGGGTGCGGGCCGGGGTGGCCCGTGGGCTGGTCCAGTTGAAGTTCCGGCACCGCGCCACCGGGCTGTCCCGCAGCGCGGGCACCGTCGACACCGTCACCGGCGAGATCCTGGAGCCCTCCGGCATCCTGCGCGGCCAGGCCAGCAGCCGCACGGTCACCGGCGCCTTCGAGCTCAGGGCCCAGGCGGTGATCGTCACCTCGGGCGGCATCGGCGGCAACCACGACCTCGTCCGCGCCAACTGGCCCGAGCGGCTGGGCCGTCCGCCGGAGAGGATGGTCTCCGGCGTGCCCGCGCACGTCGACGGCAGGATGCTCGGCATCGCCGAGGAGGCGGGCGCGCACCTCATCAACCGCGACCGCATGTGGCACTACACCGAGGGCATCCAGAACTGGAACCCCATCTGGGACAACCACGGCATCCGCATCCTGCCCGGCCCCTCCTCGCTCTGGCTGGACGCGCGCGGCAAGCGGCTGCCCGTGCCGCTGTTCCCCGGCTTCGACACGCTCGGCACGCTGGAGCACATCATGAAGACCGGGCACGACCACACGTGGTTCGTGCTCGACCAGAAGATCATCGGCAAGGAGTTCGCGCTCTCCGGCTCGGAGCAGAACCCCGACCTGACCGGCAGGTCCGTCAAGGACGTCATCGGGCGGGCCCGCGCGGACGTACCCGGCCCGGTGAAGGCCTTCATGGACAACGGCGTCGACTTCGTCGTCGAGAAGGACCTGGGCTCCCTCGTCCGCGGCATGAACGCCCTCACCAAGGAGCCGCTGATCGACGAGGCCGAACTGCGCCGCGAGATCGTCGCCCGGGACCGCGAGATCATCAACCCGTTCACCAAGGACCTCCAGGTCATGGCCATCCGCGGCGCCCGCAACTACCTCGGCGACCGGCTCATCCGTACCGCCGCCCCGCACCGCATCCTCGACCCCAAGGCGGGCCCGCTGATCGCCGTCCGCCTCAACATCCTCACCCGTAAGTCCCTCGGCGGCCTGGAGACGGACCTGTCGTCGCGCGTGCTGACCGAGGGCGGCGACCCGCTGGAGGGCGTGTACGCGGCGGGCGAGGCCGCGGGCTTCGGCGGGGGCGGCGTGCACGGCTACCGGTCGCTGGAGGGGACGTTCCTGGGCGGGTGCCTGTTCTCCGGGCGCACGGCGGGCCGCGCGGCGGCGAAGGCGGTGGGCTGAGCGGGGCCGTGCCCGGGCGCCATGGGACTGCTCGCCGGTCCCACGGTCGGGGCGCCGGTGATTACAGAACCCTGACAGATTGATACGGGCACCCGCGGCCACTGGCCTCATCGGGGTGACAGGTGCTCGAATCGGTGGGTGACCACTGAACAGCCCCCAGAGGAACAGCCCCACGAGCGCGGCGCGCCGGTGGGCCGCCGGGTCGTGCTGGGCACGCTCGGACTCGGAGCGCTCGGCCTGGCCGCCGCGCCCGCGCTCCAGAGTGGCCTGGAGTCCTTCCTGGGCGGGGCGGCCGGCAAGGACCCCACGGGCCTGACCGGCCTGCTCCCCAACGGCGGAGGTTTCCGCTACTACTCGGTGACGTCGTCCGTCCCCCGCAAGGACGAGTCGAACTACCGCCTCACGATCGACGGCCTGGTCGACCGCCCGGCGTCGTACACCCTCGACGAACTCAGAGCCCTGCCCCAGACGCGGATGGTGCGCGACGTCCAGTGCGTCACGGGCTGGCGGGTACCGGACACGCCGTTCGAAGGCGTACGGCTGTCCCGGTTGCTGGACGCGGCGGGAGTGCGGCCTTCGGCCGGCGCGATCCGCTTCACCTGCTTCGACGGGGCGTACACCGAGAGCCTGACCCTCGATCAGGCCCGCCGCGCGGACGTCCTGGTCGCCCTGCGCATGCAGGACAAGGACCTGAGCCACAGCCACGGCGGTCCGGTCCGGCTCTACGTCGCCCCCATGTACTTCTACAAGTCGGCGAAGTGGCTCTCCGGCATCACGGTCATGGAGAAGGTCCGGCCGGGGTACTGGGAGGAACGGGGCTACGACGTCGACGCCTGGGTCGGCCGGTCGAACGGACGCGACGATGAGCCCACGAGTTGACACCCCGGCGGCCCGGTCCGCCCCGTCCGCCCGGATACGCCGCTTCAGCCGCGCCGAGCGCTGGGTGCACCGGAGCACGGCCGTGCTGATGGGAGTGTGCGTGGTGACCGCGGCCTGCCTGTACATCCCGCAACTCGCCGAACTCGTCGGCCGCCGCGCCCTCGTGGTCACCCTCCACGAGTGGTCGGGCCTGCTGCTCCCGCTCCCCGTGCTGGCGGGCCTCGCCTCCCGCGCCTTCCGGGTGGACCTGACCCACCTCAACCGCTGGGGCCCGCACGACCGGGTCTGGCTCCGCTCGGCCGTGCGCCGCCTTCCCGGCCGACGGCCCGCGGCCAAGTTCAACGCGGGTCAGAAGCTCTACGCGGCCTGGATCACCGGTGCGACCCTCGTCATGCTCGGCACGGGCCTGATGATGTGGTTCACCCACCTGACCCCGCTGATGTGGCGCACCAGCGCGACCTTCGTCCACGACTGGCTGGCCCTGACGATCGGCATCGTCCTCGCCGGTCACATCGGCATGGCCCTGGGCGACCCCGAGGCGCGAAAGGGGCTGCGCACGGGATCGGTGAGCAGGGAGTGGGCGGAGCGGGAGCACCCGCTGTGGCGGCCGTGAGGCCACGCCCGGGGGTCCGGGCGTGGCCTCACGGTGTGCCACGGCTCGCCGGTGAGCCTGACGTTCAGCCCCGGCGGAGGCGCACCGGTACCGTCTCGTTGACGGTCACCGGCTGTGCGTAGTCCGGGTCCGTCGCCGTTGCCCGCGCCTCGACCTCGACCAGACCCTGCTGGAAGGGGACGGAGCCGGTGGGTACGGCCGTCCCGGTCCACTCGACCGGAGCGCCCGGGACACAGGACACCGACGCGGAGTAGGAACCCCGGATGAGGGTCTGGTTCTTCACCTGCGTGACGTCCCCCGCCACCGTGACCCGCACCGGCTTGTTGCAGCTCACCGTCCCGTGCAGGGTGGCCTTGCCGTTCAGGGTGCTCGCGGTGCCTTCCACCGCCACGGCGAGGCCGAGGTCGAGCTCGGCAGGCGGGGCCGGGTTGTCGATGTGGACCTCACCACGAGCGGCGGTGGTGCCTCCCTCGCAGTGCTGCTCGAAGGTGGCGTCGAGCTTCTTCACGTACCCTTGCGGGCCGAACTCCACGTCGGAGATGGTGAACTCGCCGGTGAGCGTGTTGCAGCCGCGCCCGTTGCCGCTGAGGGACAGGCCCGGCTCGGTCGGCTCGTTGAACGGATGGCGGGTGGCTCCGGTGTACGTCCCGGGCGCCAGGGCCTGGCCGGACGGTGCCGCGAGGTCCAGGTACCACCAGTCGCCGTTCGCTCCGTCGACGGAGAGGGAGACCGTGTTGTTGTCGCTGTCGGCCGTGATGTTGAGGCGGTCGTCGGACGCGGTCGCGTACGCGTAGGACCGGCCACCGCTGATGTAGTCGCCCGGGTCGCCGCTGAAGCTGAAGGATCCCTCGGTGACCGGCATGGCGTGCGCCTCGGCGCCGGACAACAGGCCGGTCGAGCCGGTGGCCATGCCCATGGCCAGTACGAGGACGGCCGTGGCACGGGCCAGTACGCGTCTGGGCGCGCTGAGTTTCATGGATGTTCCCCCCTGATGAGATGAAGTGCCCCGTTGCCGATGTGACCTTTACGTCGGCGGGGCGAGTCTGCCAACCAGGGGGAAGGACGACAACAGCGTTTTATGAGTCGTCCGTGCTGTTTCGGCCAACAGCTGTGGGGGCCGTGTCGGCCTGACGGGGGCCATCCGTGGGGCCGGTCCGCCCGAAGCCTCGGGCTGCGGGCGGACCGTGCCTGTCGTCCGCTAGATCACGAGCGACAACAGCAGAACCATGGCCCCGGCCACCACAGAGATGATCGTCTCCATGACGGACCACGTCTTGACGGTCTGCCCGACGCTGAGGCCGAAGTACTCCTTGACCAGCCAGAAACCGGCGTCGTTGACGTGGCTGAAGAACAGCGAGCCCGCGCCGATGGCGAGGACGAGCAGGGCGGCGTGCGTGGTCGACATGTCGGCCGCGAGGGGCGCGACGAGGCCGGCCGCCGAGACCGTGGCCACGGTCGCCGAACCGGTCGCCAGCCGGATCGCCACCGCGATCAGCCAGCCCAGCAGCAGCGCCGGGATCGACCAGTCCTCGGAGATGTTGAGGATCATCTGGCCGACACCGCTGTCGATCAGCGTCTGCTTGAAGCCGCCGCCCGCGCCGACGATGAGGAGGATGCCCGCGATCGGGGCCAGGGACTTCTCGGTGACCTCCGTGAGGCGGCCCTTGGTGAACCCGGCCGGGCGGCCCAGCGTGAAGATGCCCACGAGCACCGCCGCGAGCATCGCGATCAGCGGGGAGCCGATCACGTCGAAGACGCGCTGGACGCTGTTCTCCGGATCGTCGATGACGATGTCCACGAGTGCCTTGGCCAGCATCAGGACGACCGGCAGGAGCACCGTGGTGAGGGTCGCGCCGAAGCCCGGGCGCTGCTTCAGCTCCTCCGAGGCGCGGGGCGGCAGCATCCGCTCGGGTACCGGCACGTCCACCCAGCGGGCCGCGTACCGGGAGAACAGCGGACCGGAGATGACCACCGTGGGGATCGCCACGAGCACGCCGAGGGCGAGGGTCACCCCGAGGTCGGCCTTGACCGCGTCGATCGCGACCAGCGGGCCGGGGTGCGGCGGGACCAGACCGTGCATCACCGAGAGACCCGCGAGCGCCGGGATGCCGATCCGCATCAGCGAGTAGTTGCCGCGCTTGGCGACCATCAGCACCACCGGGATCAGCAACACCATGCCGACCTCGAAGAACAGCGGCAGACCGATCACCGAGGCGATCAGCACCATCGCCCAGGGCATCGAGCGGCCGCCGGCCTTCGCCAGGATCGTGTCGACGACCTGGTCGGCGCCGCCCGAGTCGGCGAGCAGCTTGCCCAGGATGGCGCCCAGCGCGATGAGGACGCCCACGCCCGCGACCGTGGAGCCGAGGCCGGCGCTGAAGCTGGTGATGACCTTGTCCAGCGGTGCTCCCGCGAAGGCGCCGAGCGCCAGCGAGCCGATGGTCAGGGCCAGGAAGGCGTGGAGTTTGAACTTGGTGATGAGCAGCACGATGACGGCTATGCCCGCCAGTACTGCGATGCCCAGTTGCGCGTGGCCCGCCGAGGTGATCGGTTCGGGGGCCTCCGCCGCCAGCATCTCGACACTGAGTCTGGTCACGGTGAATCCCTTGTATGGACGGGGGGTTGGGGGGGAGAGGGGGGTGAGGAGAAACACTTGCCCGGAGTGGTCCCGCGGGGAAGTGCTTGCGCGGAAGTACCTACGCAGAAGGACTGCAGAAGGACTGCAGAAGGACCGCAGAAGCACTGCAGAAGTGCTGCGGAGGTACTGACGCCGACGGACTTACGGAGACGGCCGGTCGAGCTCCCCGAGCGCGGCCACGGCCCGCTCGGTGATCTCCTCCGGAGTGCCCGAGATGTCGACCGCGACACCCGGCTCGTCCGCCAGGAGCGGCTGGAGCGTGGCGAACTGCGAGTCCAGCAACGCCGTGGGCATGAAGTGCCCCTGACGATGCGTCATCCGCTCGCCGACGAGCTCGCGGTCACCGATGAGGTGCACGAAGACCAGTTCGGGCGCGGCAGCCCGCAACCGGTCCCGGTAGCTCCGCTTCAGCGCCGAACAGCTGACGACCCCGCCGAGCCCGGCCCGCCCGTGCGCCCACGCACCGATGGCGTCCAGCCACGGCCACCGGTCCGTGTCGTCCAGCGGGACCCCGGCCGACATCTTGGCGATGTTGGCCTCGGGATGGAAGTCGTCGCCCTCGGCGTACGGAACGCCGAGCCGGGCCGCGAGCAGGGGACCGATCGTGGTCTTGCCGGTCCCGGCCACACCCATGACCACGACGACGTGGGGGGAACGCATCTCTACCTCGCTGTCCTCATCGACATCCGACGTCACGCGCAGGCCGCGCGCAGACCGCCCGCAGTGCGTGCGCAACACGAGATGGTCGCGCGACGTCGTTCGACGCCACCTGACGTCGAGCACACTGAAACCCATTAGGTACGACGAATTCAAGAGTCTGTGACATATAAGTCTGACTTTTTCTCGGCGCGGCTCTCCTCGTACCCTGATCTCCATGAGCA
The DNA here is from genome assembly GCF_009377235.1 of Streptomyces acidicola. GTDB lineage: Bacteria > Actinomycetota > Actinomycetes > Streptomycetales > Streptomycetaceae > Streptomyces > Streptomyces acidicola. The sequence goes on along the minus strand of NZ_VMNX01000127.1, from coordinate 14,039 downwards.
CACCGGGCCGGGGGCTGCACGGCCGAGTACTGGACACCCTCGGCCCGGAGATCACCGCGGGCGAGTATCCGCCCGGCAGCGTGCTGCGCACCGACGAGCTGGCCCAGCGCTTCGAGGTGTCACGCTCCGTGATGCGTGAGGCGGTCCGTGTTCTGGAGTCCATGCACCTGGTCGAGTCCCGCCGCCGGGTCGGCGTGACGGTCCGTCCCGCCGCCGAGTGGAACGTCTACGATCCCCAGGTCATCCGCTGGCGCCTGGCCGGCGCCGACCGCCCGCGCCAGCTGCGCTCCCTCACCATGCTGCGCTCCGCGATCGAGCCCGTCGCCGCGGGGCTCGCCGCGAGGAACGCCACCGCCGAACAGTGCGCCGAGCTCACCGAGTGCGCCATCGGGATGGTGGCCAACTCGCGCGGTCACCGGCTGGAGGAGTACCTCGTCCACGACATGGCCTTCCACCGGGTGATCCTCAACGCCTCGGGCAACGAGATGTTCGCCCGCCTCGGCGACGTCGTCGCGGAGGTCCTCGCGGGCCGCACCCACCACGAGGTCATGTTCGAGGACCCCGACCCCGAGGCCGTCACCCTGCACGTCCACCTCGCCGAGGCCGTCCGTGAGGGCGACGCGGACCGCGCCGAAGAGCTCACGCGCGAGATCACGGTCGGCGCCCTCCAGGAACTGGACATCCTGGCGCCGGGCGGCCGGCCGGCGCCGTAGCGACTACTCGACGAACCGACTACTCGACGAACTCCCCGTCCACGTACACCCACGCCCCGTCGACCCGCTCGAACCGGCTGCGCTCGTGCAGCGAGCCGCCCCGGTAGGAGGCGCGGAAGGTCACGGTTCCCGCGGAGTGGAAGGCGGAGCCGTCGGTCGTCTCCAGGACCTCCAGGCCCGTCCACTTCAGCCCTGGCTCGAAGTCGACCCGCGCGGGCCGGGTACGCGGATGCCATGTGCGCAGCAGATACCTTTCGTCCCGCTTGACGAAAGCGGTGTAACGGGACCGCATCAGCGCCTCGGCCGTCGGTGGGGTCGTCCCACCCGTATGGAATCGGCCACAGCAGTTCTCGTACGTCTCCGCAAGACCGCAAGGACAGTGGGGATTGTGTGGCGGAGCTGAGGGGTGCCTCCGCCGAGGCCGCTGGGTGTGTCGGGACATGGGCTCCATTCTGCTGCAATACCACCTGTGCGAGATGCGTGAAGTATCTGTCCCGACATGCGCACATCGTGTGCGAGTCGTGTTCGCCACCCTTCATGGAACCTCCTTCCGGACTGGCGTGAACGCACCTTGCTCCTGTAACTCCCCAGTCACCAAGGTGGGTTGAGCACTTGAGCATCAGGGGTCACAAGCGCGCTGCTTGACCCGGACGGCCGTCCGACCGGGGAACTGACGGGGGAAACTGATGCCGAGCCCGCGGACCGTGCGCGTCATCGCGCCGGCACAGCCCGCGCGCGCCGGACGAACACGACTCCCTCTGCCGCCTCTTGGTGCCTTTCACCGGTGCCCGAGAAGGGATAGGAGGGGGAATGCCGACGAACGCAAGTACCGCCAGGCCGACGTATCCCGGCGTCTACGTCGAAGAGCTTCCCAGCAGCACCCGCACGATCTCCGCCGTGACCACCTCGGTGACCGCCTTCGTCGGTCACACCCGGCGGGGCCCGCTCAACGAGCCGGTGCGCGTCACCGGGTTCGCCGAGTTCGAGCGCCGCTTCGGCGGTCTCGGCTCGCAGAGCGCCGTCGCCTACGCGGTGCACCAGTTCTTCGCGAACGGCGGCTCCGTCGCCGTGATCGTCCGCGTCGCCAAGGCGGGCAGCGGCAAGGCCGCCTGCGTCGTCCTGGAGTCCACCGAGGGCCACAGCGAGAGCCGTGTCCTCGAAGTGCACGCCAAGGAACCGGGGATGTGGGGCAACGGCCTGCGCGTCGCCGTCGACTACGACACCCCCCACCCCGACGAAACCTTCAACCTCAGGGTGTACGACGCCAAGGGCGACGCCCGCGAGAGCTTCACCGGGCTGTCCATGGACGCCGGGCACGGCCGTTACGCGCCGACCGTGATCAACGCGGGCTCCCGGCTGATCCGTGTCGAGGCCGTCGGCGAGGGCCGCCCCGACCCGTCGGGCACCGTTTCCAAGCCGTTCGGGCACGAGCTGCCGAACCTGGCCGTCGACCTCACCGTCAAGATCGGTGACGTGGAGCGCGAGTTCACACTCCACGACCCCGATGCCGACGGCGAGGCCCCGTGCACCGTCGCCGAGCTGGCACTGCTCCTGGAGCGCAAGCTGCGGGCGCTGCCCGACGCGCCGGGCAAGCACGCCTTCGCGGGCGCCGAGGTCATCCCCTTCGGCCGCCGCCTCCAGATCGTCGCGGGCTCCACCGACCCCGAGGACGTCGTCCGCTTCCTCGGCGAGTGCGCCAACGACCTGGGCCTGGAGGCCTCCGTCAACCCGCCGGTGTTCCCGCTGGAGGGCGGCGAGGACGGCGAGGCCCCCGGACCGCGCGACCTCATCGGCAGCGAGAACGACAAGACCGGCATCCAGGCCCTGCGCGGCGTCGCCGACGTCAACCTGCTGGCCCTGCCGGAGCTCGCGGCGTACGAGAACACCGAGGACATGCTCACGGTCGTCTCGGCGGCCGAGCGGCTGTGCCAGGAGCGCCGGATCTTCCTGCTGGTCGACGCGCCGAGCACCTGGGTCAGCGTGGACACCGCCCGCGCCGGCCTGTCCGCCTTCGACCCGGTGCGCGGCAACCACGCAGGCCTGTACTTCCCGCACATCCAGCTCACCGACCCCCTCACCGGGCGGCTGCGTTCCTTCCCTCCGTCCGGCGCGGTCGCGGGCGTCATCGCGCGCACCGACTCCGAGCGCGGTGTGTGGAAGGCCCCGGCGGGCACGGAGGCGCAGCTCGCCGGCGTGCACTCGCTGACCGTCGACCTGACGGACCGCGAGACCGGGCTGCTCAACCCGCTCGGCGTCAACTGCCTGCGCACCTTCCCGCTGAACGGCCCCCTCGTGTGGGGCTCGCGCACGCTGGAGGGCTCCGACGCGCTGGACAGTGAGTGGAAGTACGTGCCCGTCCGGCGGCTCGCGCTGCATGTGGAGGAGAGCCTGCAACGCGGCCTGCAGTGGGTCGTGTTCGAGCCCAACAACGAGAGCCTGTGGCAGCAGATCCGCCTCAGCGCCTCCTCGTACCTGCACACCCTCTTCCGCCAGGGCGCCTTCAAGGGCAGCACGCCGCGCGAGGCCTACTTCGTCAAGTGCGACAGCGAGACCACGACGGACGAGGACATCGCCAACGGCATCGTCAACGTCCTGGTGGGCATCGCGCCGGTCCGCCCGGCCGAGTTCGTGATCGTCAAAATCCAGCAGACGTCGGGGCAGTTCGCGCTCTAGCACCGTCGCAGAATTGGGAGAGCTGAAGGAATCCGATGGCTGAGTTCACGGTCAACGCGCATCGCTTCGACCCCTACAAGAACTTCAAGTTCCTGGTCCTGTGGGACGGTCGCACGGTCGCCGGCATCAGCAAGATCAGTCCACTGAAGCGGACCACGGAGGTCGTCAAGCACCGCCACGGCGGCGACCCCTCCTCCCCGCGCAAGTCGCCGGGCCGCTCCGAGTTCGAGGGCATCACCCTGGAGCGCGGGGTCACCCACGACCCCGAGTTCGACCGCTGGGCCAACAAGGTCTGGCAGGTCGGGGCGGGGCTCGGCTCCGAGGTGTCCCTCGCCGACTTCCGCAAGGACATCGTCATCCAGGTCCTCAACGAAGCCGGCCAGGTCGCCGTCTCGCACAAGCTGTACCGGACCTGGCCCAGCGAGTACCAGGTCCTCGGCGAACTGGACGCCAACGCCAACGCGGTGGCCATCCAGTCGCTGAAGCTGGAGTGCGAGGGCTGGGAACGGGACTACGAGATTCCCGAGCCGGAGGAGCCGTCGTTCCTCAACCCGGCGTGACCTAAAACCGGTTGAGGGGAGCGGGGGGAGAAGATGGCGATCACCGGGGCGGCCGACCTGCTGGCCACCTGGGAGGCGGGACTCGCCGAGGCACCGGCCGGGCGCGCGCTGCTGCTGCACCGCACCGCGCGCCCGGACCTCGACGCACAGGGCTTGCCGGTGCTTCCGGTCGGCGCACGCGAGGCGGACCTGTTCACGCTGCGCCGGGCCCTGTTCGGCGAACGGATGCAGGTACGTCTGGAGTGCGGTGCGTGCGGCGAGGACATGGAGTTCGACCTCGACGCCGGGGAGTTCGCGCGGTCGCTGAGCGGGCGGGACGAGTCGATCGTGCGGGTAGGGGAGGACGGTCGGGAGGAGACGGTCATACGGGTGGCGGAGGGCGGCTGGGACGTGCAGTTCCGGCTGCCCGGCGTCGCCGACCTGACGGCGGTCGCCCGGGCCGCCGACCCGCGCGGGGCCCTCCTCGCCCGGTGCCTGGTCTCGGCGGTGCGTGACGGTGCCGACGTGTCCGCGGACGAACTGCCCGTACCGGTGCAGCGCCGTATCGCCGAGGCCGTCGAGGCCGCCGACCCCGGTGCCGACGTGACGCTCACCATCGCCTGCCCCGAGTGCGGGCAGGCCACCCGGGCCGAACTCGACATCGCCTCCTACCTCTGGACCGAACTGGACGCCTGGGCACGGGACGTGCTGCTCGACGTCCACCTGCTCGCCACCGCCTACGGCTGGAGCGAGCCGGAGATCCTGGCGCTCAGCCCGCTGCGGCGCCGCTACTACCTGGAGCTGTGTGCGGATGCCTGACTCCCCTTCGGGAAGCCGGCCGGCGGGCTCGCCGGAGCAGTCCGACTTCCTCGACCGGCTGATCGCCCGGCACACCGCCCCGGCCGCCACCCCGCGGCCGGGCGTGGTGCGGGTACGGCCCCGGCTGCCCGGACCGTTCGAGCGGGTCGAAGCCGTACGGGCCGGTGCCCCGGACCCGGACGGCCCCGAGCCGTTGTGGCCCTCCGCCACACCCTCGGCCGTCCCGCCGCCCCAGGCGCCGCGCCCGGCGGTGCGCGAGACCCGGGTGCGCACGGAACGGGAACGGACCGTCGTACACACCGAGCAGACACCCGCCGACGCGGAGGCCCGACAGGCCCGGCCGGCCGTGCCCGAGGCCCCGCTGCTGCGTCCGGCCACGCCGGTCGCTCCGGGACCGCGGCCGGTCGCCGACCCGGCGCGCCGCACGGCGGGACGGGGCCGCCCCGACCGGGCCCCCGCCCAGAGCGCGGCGTCCGTGCCCAACCCCCCGGGCTCGGACGCCGCTTCCCCTGCCGCCGTCTCCGCGGCGCTGCTCCCCAGCGCCGCGGACACGGCGGCAGCACGCGACGCCGTACGACAGGCCGCGGCCCGGCGGCCCGGACGGGCTCCCGAGCAGGTGGTGCAGGTGCAGATCGGGCGGCTGGAGGTGACGGCGTCGTCACCCACGCCGGGCGGCGGCAAGCGGCGCCCGGAGCCGCAGGGGCGCCCGGAGGCGACTGTGAGCCTCGCCGAGTACCTGGCACGGGGGCGCACATGAGCCGTCCCGGAGGAATCAGCAGGACCAGCAGGACCAGCAGGACCAGAGGGACCAGAGGGACCAGAGGGACCAGAGGGACCAGAGGGACCAGAAGGACCAGTACGACCAACTGGAGCAGAGGGACTGAGGAACCGACGTCATGAGCAACGCACTCGCCATCGCCCATGTCACCCAGGCCCTCGCCGTGCTGATCGAGTCCAACCTCGGGGGGCCGGAGCTCGACCTGGCCGTGAAGATGGAGCTGGGCAAACCACCGACCGAGCCGCCGTCCGAGCCCACCATCTCGGTGTTCTGCTACCAGGTCACGCCCAACGTCTCGCAACGGGGCAACGACCTGCCGACCCGCGCCGCCGACGGCACCCTGCGCAAGCGGCCCGCCGCGGCACTGGACCTGCACTACCTGATCAGCGCGTACGGCGAGGAGTCGGAACTGGTCGGCGAGCGGCTCATCGGCTCCGTGGTGCGCACCCTGCACGAGATACCGATCCTGCCGAAGGACGTCATCGAACGGGCCGGTGAGAAGCCGTACCTGGCGGGCAGCGACCTCGCGGAGGCGGCGCAGCGAGTGCGGTTCACGCCGACGGTGATGGACATCGACGAGACGTCGAAGCTGTGGGGGATGCTCCACCAGACCCCGTACTCCCTCTCGGTGGTGTACCAGGCCGCCCTCGTCTTCATCGAGGGCCGCGAGACACCGGTGCCGGCGAAGCCGGTGGAGCGGACCGACGTACGGGTGCTGCCGTTCGGGGCGCCGGGGGCGCCGGTGCCGCCGGGTTCGGCCGGGGCGGGTACGGGCGAGACGGGTACGGGCGCGGGCGAGGCCTCGGGCTCCGCTGAGCCCGTCGTACCCGCCGCCGAGGCGGCCTCCAAGGCGGTGGCGAAACCGGCGGCGAGGAGCTCGGCCAAGAGCGCCGCCAGGACTGCGGCGAAGGCTCCGGCCGCCACGCGGAAGGCGGCACAGCCCATCAGGACGGCGAAGGCGGCCAAGGCCGCGAAGAGGGCGGCGAAGCCTGCCCCACCCACGGCGGACAACAAGGTGACGAACGACAAGAGCGGGAACGCCGACGGCGGCGCGGAGAACTGAGGCCACGTGGGACCGACGGGGGCAGGTGAGGACATGGGAGAGCAGGGAACGCGAGGGGCGCAGGGAACGCAGCAGCCGGGCACCGCTGGTGCGCCGGACGGCGGGTCGACGCTGACGGCGGAGATCCAGCGCGTCCTGGCCCGAGTCGACGCCCACGCGGCGCGAGTCGACGGCGCCCGGGACGACACAGCCCGTGACGACGACGCGGGCGCACCCGGCACCACCATGGCATCCCCGTCCTCGGCCGGTCCCGGAACCGCCCCGCTCGACGCCCTCGCCGCGTGCTTCGGTCTCACGCCCTTCGAGCGCGACCTGGTCCTCCTCACCGCCGCCCACGAGCTGGAGCCCACGACCGCGGCCCGCTGCGCCGCTGCCTGCGGCGACCGCGAGCGGACGTACCCCACGTTCTCGCTCGCCCTGGCCGCGCTGGACGAGCCGCACTGGAGCGCGCTCACCCCCGTGGCACCGCTGCGGCGCTGGCGGATCGTGGAGCTGGATGACGAGACACGCCTGACGACGTCCCGGCTCCGCCTCGACGAACGCATCCTGCACTTCCTGCTGGACTCGCCCTACCTGGACGCCCGGCTGCACGGCCAGTTGCGCCGCACGCCGGTGCCGGACGCGCTGCCGCCGTCGTACGACCTGGCCGCGAACCGGATCGCCGTCGGCTGGACCACGGGTACCGGCTCCGAGGCGCCGCTGCTGGTGCAGGTGACGGGCGGGGACCTGCGCAGCCGGGCCGACATCGCGGCCGCGGCCGCCGCCCGCTCCGGACTCGGGCTGTACTCGATGGCCGCCGAGGACGTCCCGACCGACCCCGCCGAACGCGACCGGCTCGCGCGGCTGTGGCAGCGCGAGGCGATCCTGCTGCCCGCCGCGCTGCTGGTCGAGGTGGGCGAGCTGGAGCGCGACCAGCGGGCGGCGACGGAGGCGTTCCTTGCCGGGGCCGCCGTACCGGTCGTCGTGTCGAGCGAGGACCCGCTGCGCTCGGAACGCCCGCACGGCGCCCGCGTGACGGTCCCGCGCCTGGACGACGAGGAGCAGCTGGGCCTCTGGACAGCCGCGTTCGAGGACGTAGCCGACTTGCGCGACTCTGAACTCCGCTCCCTGGTCGCCCAGTTCCAGTTGCCCCCGCACGTCATACGGTCGGCTGCCGCCGCCGTACGCCGAGACCTCCCCCACGAGGACGAGCTCGACGCCGCCGAACTCGCTTGGCGCGCCGGTCTCGACGAGGCACGGATCGGCATGGACGAGCTGGGCCGCCGCATCGAACCCCAGGCGGGCTGGCAGGACCTGGTCCTGCACGACCGGCAGACCAGCGTGCTGCGCGAGATCGTCGCGCATGTACGCCAGCGCCCGACGGTCCACCAGGAATGGGGCTTCGCCGGGACGCTGCGCCGGGGCCTCGGCGTCACGGCACTTTTCGCAGGCGGCTCGGGTACGGGCAAAACGCTGGCAGCCGAGGTAATGGCGAAGGAGCTGGGGCTCGACCTGTTCATCGTCGACCTGTCCCAGGTGGTCAGCAAGTACATCGGCGAGACGGAGAAGAACCTGCGCAGGGTCTTCGACGCAGCGGAACGCGGCGGGGCACTGCTCCTCTTCGACGAGGCTGACGCGCTGTTCGGCAAACGCAGCGAGGTCAAGGACAGCCACGACCGGTACGCAAACCTGGAGGTCAGCTACCTCCTCATGCGGATGGAGGCCTACCGCGGCCTGGCCATCCTCACCACCAACATGAAGAAGGCCCTGGACAACGCCTTCCTCCGCCGTATCCGCTTCGTCGTCGACTTCCCGTTCCCGGCCGAGCACGAGCGAGCCGAGATCTGGCGCCGCGTACTGCCGCCGCAGGCCCCGGTGAAGGACATCGACCCGGAGCTCCTGGCACAGCTCACGGTGGCGGGCGGCTCGATCCGCAACATCGCGTTGTCCGGCGCGTTCCTGGCCGCCGAGGAGGGCGACCGCCTCCAGATGCGGCACATGCTCGCGGCGGCCCGTACGGAGTACCTGAAGCTGGAGCGGTCCCTGACACCGGGGGAGGTACGGGGATGGGTGTGAACAGGGAGCAGCCGTCGGCGATCCGGGTGGAGGTCGGCGAACTCGTGCTCGACGGCTTCCATGTCGACCCCGAAGGGGTCTCGGCCGCCTTCGAGCGCGAGCTGACCCGACTGGTGGAGAGGCACGGCGTACCGCTGGCGACGGACGGCCCGCTGACCCTGGACGCGCTGTCCGGACTCCCGCCCCTGCCCGCCGGCCTGTCGGCCCGCCGCCTCGGCCAGGAACTGGCACGCGCGGTGCATGAAGGACTGAGCGGCCACGGGGAGGTCACGCGATGACCTCCCAGACGCAGCAGGACAGTTCGGAGCAGTCGGCCGAACAGCGCCGCCGCAAGCGCAAGGAGCGGGCCGCCAAGTCCCGTACCCCCGAGCCAAAGGAAATCGTCAGCGGCGCGGGCCAGCCCCTCGACCCGGGCGTGCGACGGGAGCTGGAGGAGCAGCTCGGCCACGACCTGAGCCGCGTACGCCTCCACACGGGCCGCGACGCCGGACAGCTCACGGACCTCCTCGGCGCCGATGCGGTCGCGGTCGGTCAGGACGTCTTCTTCCGCGAGGGTGCCTACCGGCCGGGCACGGCGGAGGGCCGGCGGCTGCTCGCTCACGAGTTGCTGCACACGGTCCAGAACCCGCACGGGCTCGGTGCATTGCGCGCCGGACGCGAACTGGGTGCCGTGAGCCTGCCGCAGCAGGCGATCGAGCGGGAGGCGGAGTCGGCGGCGCAGGATCTCGTACGTTCGGATTCCACCGGTCCCGAGTCATCGGCACCGGAGGTCGAGGAGGGGCAGGCGACGCCGGGCTGGCTGCGGTACGCGACTGTGGACGCGGACCGGCGCCGTATGGAGCACGTGGACCCCGCGACTCTCCTCGACCGCTTGGCGAACGGTGTCCTGCGGTCGTTGCGCGGCGACCCGGAGGATCGTTCCCACCGGGTACGGACGCAACTCGCTCGTTTCTCCCCGGAGATGCAGGACGCGGTCCTGGACCGGCTGGAGTCACGTCTTGTCACCGCGGAGCACGATCGGCTGATCGATCTGGTCGAGCAGAGCGAGGACAGCAGCCCGCTGGAGCAGGACGTCCTGAGCACGCCCGAGGCCCTGCCGGACGTCACCGAGCAACTGGGGCAGGAACGGGAGCGGGCGCGCGAACGGAGCGATGACGAGCCCGGGACCGGCGGACAGACGCAGGACGGGCCGGGTGCCGAGCGCGACGCAGAGGCGACGGGCGACTCGGGGCAGCAGGGACAGCAGGATCGGCAGTTGCCGGGGCAGACGGCTCGGCAGAGTGGCGGCGGTACGGCAGGGAGTCAGTCCCAGCAGTCGACCGGAGCCGCCGGGCAGACGGCTGCGGGAACGTCCGGGCCGACCGGTGGCCAGGGCGGGGCGGCGGCCGACAGGTCCGCCCAGTCCCAGCAGTCCGGGAAGTCGGAGAAGTCCGGGCAGGCCAAGGACGGTTCCGGCGAAGCCGCCGACAGTGAAGCCGCCGAAGGGGCTTCCGAGGCGGGCAAGGAGGAGTCCGCGGCCAAGAACCGGCCGGGAGCCGTGGACCCCCTGATCGAGGGTCAGCAGGTGCGCGAGGAGGACAAGCGCGCACAGGACGACACGAAACTCGCCGGAGTGGAGCCCGGCCCGCTGCTCAAGACGGCAGACCCGGGGGGCCGCAGCACCCTGGAGGGGAAGCGCCCCCAGGACGGCGAGACGGACGACGAGCCGCTCGGCCTGGAGGCGGACGCGGCCGGTGAGTTGAGCGGAGCCGAGGAGGAGACCGCCGCCTTCGGCGAGGACAGCGCATGGAACACCGAACTCAAGCCCGAGGACTTCCTCCCCGAGTCCGACCTCGACATATCCGGGGTTCCGACCGCTGACAAGATCACACCCGGTTCGAGCGACCAGGCGGTACCGAGTTTCCCCCAGCCGCGCCCCACCAAGGCCGAGCAGGTGCAGACCCAGCGGGAAGAAGAGGATGCGGAGGAAGCCGCCTCGGGGGATGACGAGGCCGCGGAGCCGACACCCGCCGATGGCGACGCCCACGGCTCCCCGGCCGCCCATGCGGAGGCCGAGAACCAGCGGATGCGTACGCTCCGGATGGAGAAGCCGGTCGAGGAGGAAGTCGGACCGCTGCCCTCGTCGTCCGGTACGGCCGCTGACCGTACCGGCGTCTCGGAGCAGAAACAGGAGTCCGCGGACCTCGACACCGCAGAACAGGAAAGCCGACGCTCCGAATCCGAGAAGGGGCAGGCCGAGGAGCCCGACTCCGCGGGGCAGCAGAAGACGGACCAGGAGTCCGGGCGCGGCGACGAGGAGTCGTCGCAGAGTCAGTCCCAGGCCCAGTCCTCCCAACTCGAGTCCGAATCAGGGTCCCAGGGCCAGGGCCAGGGCCAGGGTCAGGCCGCGGGGCAGGCGTCCGGGGCGGCCTCCGGCACGTCTGCGACCGCATCGGGTGGTTCGGGGCAGCAGTCCACCGGCGGCCCGGACACGTCCGAGGCGTCCCGGCCGGGCACCTCTGCCCAGCCGGGCGGCCAGGGTTCGACGACGGATGCTCCGGCCGAGGCATCCCCCGCCCGGGACACCCATGTCTCGGGCGGGGACAGCTCTCCTGAGTCAGCGTCCGGTGACGCGGGGCAGTCAGGCCCGGCTGCGGGACAGCCGGAGGCATCCCCCCCGGCATCGGCCCCGCAGTCCACGCCGGCTCCGCAGTCCGCGCCCGCGCCGGAGCCCGCGCCGGCCCCGCGGCCCGCTGCCGCACCGGCGCGGCCTGCGTCGTCCGGCTCCAGGCCTTCGCGGTCCGTCAAGGGCGGCGGAGGGACGCGCAGTGCCTCCGGCGGCCGAGGCGGAGGCGGCGCACGCGCGGCCGCACCCGCCCCGCCCAAACAGGAGCCGGCCGCCCCCAACCTGTCCCAGGTGACACCGGAGGCCGGGCTCGGCACGGCGGCAAGGCTCAAGCCGCACCGCGCCCTTGAGGCTCTCGGCGGTGTGAACGGCGCGGTCGACAGGACCGTGGGCGACGAGCACCAGACCCTGCAGTCGGCACCGCCCACGATGGAACGCCCGGCCGGCGCCCCGCAGACCCTGTCCGGCGCGCCCAGCACCGCGGCTCCGGGCCAGTACTCGGGCGACCCCGCCGCCCAGGTCGACTCACCGGAACAGCAGCAGGCCACCGTGGACGGTGCCCAGCCGGCGGAAGGTGCCCTGCCGGAGATCAAAGAGCCCAGCAAGCTGGAGATGGGACTGGCAGCCGGGGCCCAGGTTGTCGCCGGGGTGGTGAACGGCGTCACCAGCTTCCTCGGCGCCGACGAGGACGTCATCGACACTGACGCCCTGGTGAGCTGGATCCTCGACCTGCCGACCGAGGACGACATGCTCGCCCAGGCAACTGTCGGCAGCGCCTCCGGGGTCGGTCTTCAGGGGGAGACCGACGGCCGCAGCGTCGAGCAGGAGGGCGAACTCGACAGCAAGAGCCAGCAGCTTCACTCATCGGGACGCGACGATGCCGACCGGCCGCTGGGCGAGGACCAGATCTATCCCGACGCGCCCCCGGAAACGCTGACCGCCCGGGTACCAGGCGCCAAGGGGCAGGGCGGCGGGGGCGCGGCAGGCGGCGCGCCGGTCGGGGGCCGGATTCCGCCGGAAGCCGTTTCCGCGGTGGCGGAACACGAACGAGGACCGCAGCTCCAGCGCGCGTTCACCGACGGCCAGCAGACCATGTCGGAGAAGCGCCAGGACAAGGACAAAGGCTTCCGGGAGTCGCAGGAACAGCACAAGCGGCAGGTCCGCAGCGAGATCGAGACCAACAGCAGGGCGCAGACCGCTGAGCGGCAGCGGACCAGGGACGAGGTGGCCGCGTCCCGGACGCAGTGGAAGGCGGAGCAGGACGGCGAGCTCGACTCCCTCGGGACGAAGAAGACCGAGAAGGTCGAGGCCGTCCGCAAGGAGGTCAAGGACAAGGAGGAGACGACCGACAAGGACGTCGAGGAACGCCGCACCACGAACGAGGAGGGCATTGGAACAGCGGCGACCAAGGCCAAGGACGACGCGGTCCGGAGAAAGGACACCGCGCAGAACGACTCCGGCAACTGGATCTCCGAGGCCTGGTCGTATATCCGTGACAAGCTCAACGAGCTCAAGGAGGACATCCTCGGGTTCTTCAGGGCGGCACGTCAGGCGATCACCGACCTCATCACGGACTTCAAGGGCACCGTCCTCGGCTGGATCGAGGAAGCGCGCCGAATCATCGTCGAGAAGTTCGAGGACTTCGTCGAGGCTCTGATCCAGCTGGGTCGCGACCTCCTCAACGGGCTCATCGAGATCGCCAACCGGATCCGCAACCTCATCATCCGGATCCGCGACGCGGCGATCGCCCTGGTCAACCAGATCTCTGAGCAGCTGCGCCAGATGATGAACGATCTCCTCGACGACATCGGCAAGATGCTCAGCGGGCTCCTGGACGGCCTGCGCGAAGGGCTCCGGATGGCGGTCTCGGCCGTCATGACCGCGGTCAACGGGATCATGGACTTCGCCATGGGCCTGCTCAACGCCCTCGGCGAGTGGGCGATGATCGCCGCCGACATCATCACCGACCCGGGAGGCTGGCTCGCCGGCGCCAAGGCCTCCGCCGAGGACGGCGCCAAGAACTACCTCTTCGACGAAGTCACCTCGGCCGTCAAGAACTGGATCGGCGAGAAGATCCAGGAAATCCTCGGCCTTTCTCCGGAGGAACTCCAACTACTGCTCAACGGCGGCATAACCGTGGAGCAGCTGGTGAAAGAGGCCTGGGACGAGGCGCTGCCTCAACTGCCCATCATCATCGGCGAGATCGTCATCACCAAGGTCATCACCAAGCTCATCCCCGGCGCCGGCTGGGTCTTCGCCATCATCGACGCCCTCAAGGCCGCCTGGGGCGCCCTCAGCGAAATCCTGGCCGCCTTCGGCCTCTTCATGGACTACCTCAAGGCGGTCAAGAGCGGAAACGCCGGCCCGCAGTTCGCCAGGGCCGTGGCCGCGGGCGTCGTCGCCCTCCTGGAACTGGCCTACGAGTTCCTGCTCAGCGGCATCGGCAAGTACGTCAAGAGGGTCGGCGACAAGTTCAAGGGAATCGCGTCCGGCCTGCGCAACAACCAGGGCAAGCCCGGGGAGGGGCCCAGGCCCGGAGACCCCGCCAGGCCCAACGACCCAGCCAGGCCTCAAGCACCTGCCGGGCCCCAAACGCCTGCCAGGCCCAACGACCCGGCTCGCCCCCAGGACCCGACGAGGCCGAACAACCCGAACCGACCGCAGGCAACGGAACAACCGAAGCCGAACGACCGCCCGAGGGATCGCCAGGAGAAGGAGCGGGAGAGGCGGCAGGCCCAGCAGAAGGTCAAGCAGGCCAGGGACGACATGACAAGGCCCGCCCGCCCGAACAGGC
>NZ_VMNX01000126.1 GCF_009377235.1 Streptomyces acidicola | reverse complement strand
CCCCCACACCACCCCACCCACCCGCGCCCGAGAAATTCGCTTTACCCCCCATGGGATACTGACCGCATCCACCCGTACCCACGAGGAGAACGGCACCCACTCCTATGGCCCCGGTCACGTCCCTCACCGCCTCCGTCCACCAGCGCCTCGCGACCGCCCTCTCGGCAGCCCTGCCTGAGGCCGACGCGGACCCGCTGCTGCGACGCAGCGACAGGGCGGACTTCCAGGCCAACGGCATCCTCGCCCTCGCGAAGAAGGCGAAGGCCAACCCCCGCGAGCTCGCCACCCAGGTCGTCGCCCGGGTCGAGTCCGGCGATGTGATCAAGGACATCGAGGTCTCGGGCCCCGGCTTCCTGAACATCACGATCACCGACAGGGCGATCACGCAGAACCTCGCGGCGCGGTACACGGACACGGACGGCCGCCTGGGCATCCCGTACGCGAAGCACCCGGGCACGACGGTCATCGACTACGCCCAGCCGAACGTGGCGAAGGAGATGCACGTCGGCCACCTCCGCTCCGCGGTGATCGGCGACGCGGTGGTCCAGATCCTGGAGTTCACCGGCGAGAACGTGGTCAGGCGCCACCACATCGGCGACTGGGGCACCCAGTTCGGCATGCTCATCCAGTACCTGGACGAGCACCCGCACGAGCTGGACCACAAGGCGGCCGCCGAGGACACCGCGGCCTCCGGCGAGGAGGCGATGTCGAACCTCGACCGCCTCTACAAGGCGGCCCGCAAGCTGTTCGACGCGGACGAGGAGTTCAAGACGCGGGCGCGTCGCAGGGTGGTCGACCTGCAGGCCGGCGACCCGCACACCCTCGCCACCTGGCAGAGGTTCGTCGACGAGTCGAAGATCTACTTCTTCTCGGTCTTCGAGAAGCTGGACATGGAGATCCGGGACCCGGACATCGTCGGCGAGTCGGGTTACAACGACATGCTGGACGAGACATGCCGCCTGCTGGAGGAGTCGGGCGTCGCGGTGCGCTCGGAGGGCGCGCTGTGCGTGTTCTTCGACGACATCAAGGGCACGGACGGCGAGCCGGTCCCGCTGATCGTGCGGAAGTCCGACGGCGGCTACGGCTACGCGGCCACGGACCTCTCCGCAATCAGGGACCGGGTCTTCAACCTGAAGGCGAACACGCTCCTGTACGTCGTCGACGCCCGCCAGGCGCTGCACTTCAGGATGGTCTTCGAGACGGCCCGCCGGGCGGGCTGGCTGAACGACGACGTCAAGGCGCTCCACCTGGCCTTCGGCACGGTCCTCGGCAAGGACGGCAAGCCGTTCAAGACGCGTGAGGGCGAGACGGTCCGGCTGGTGGACCTGCTGGAGGAGGCGATCGACCGGGCGACGGCGGTGGTGCGGGAGAAGGACACCCAGCACCAGCTGTCCGAGGAGGAGATCGCCGAGCGCGGCGCCCAGGTGGGCATCGGCGCGGTGAAGTACGCGGACCTGTCGACATCGGCGAGCCGGGACTACAAGTTCGACCTGGACCAGATGGTGTCGCTGAACGGCGACACGTCCGTCTACCTCCAGTACGCGTACGCCCGTATCCAGTCGATCCTGCGCAAGGCGGGCGAGGCGAAGCCGACCGCGCACCCGGAGCTGGACCTGGCCGCGGCCGAGCGTGCCCTTGGCCTGCACATCGACGGCTTCGCGGAGACCATCGAAGAGGTGGCCACGGAGTACGCGCCGCACAAGCTCGCGTCGTACCTGTACCAACTGGCGGCGCTCTACACGACGTTCTACGACAAGTGCCCGGTCCTCAAGGCCGACACCCCGGCCCAGGTCGAGAACCGCCTGTTCCTGTGCGACCTCACGGCCCGCACCCTGCACCGGGGCATGGCGCTGCTGGGCATCAGGACACCTGAGCGTCTCTGAGCGCCTGAAGAAACGGACACGGCCCGTCCTCTCCCCCGTAGGGAGGACGGGCCGTGACGTTCGCCCAGCTCAGCAGCCGGTGGCGTTGAAATCCCAGAACGCGGCCTTGGTCTTCGTTCCGGCGTCCCCGTCGACGGCAAGGCCGTAGCCGTAGGTGTTCAGGTAGCGCTGCAGCGCCTTGATCGTGTTGGTCCCGACGGCTCCGTCGACGGGACCGGCGTTGAGGCCCAGGTCGTTGAACTTCCGCTGCGCCGCCTTCCAGCTGTTGGTGCCCAGCTGCCCGTCGATCGTGCCGGGGTTGTAACCCGTGTCGCGCAGCCAGCACTGCCAGTTCTTGGCCCGGGTCGTGTTCAGGCCGAGGTTGTTCACGGCGAGGGTGGTGACCTCGGAGCTCACCACCTGCTGCTGGGCCGGCACGGCGGCCGCGAAGGCGGTGCCGGCACCCCCCAGCGTCCCGGCGGCGATTCCGACGGCGGCGGTGAGACCGACGAGTGTCTTGGTCAGAGCTCGCATGCTGTTCCCCTCCGATGATCGTTGCGATGGCGGGGCCGACCGCACCGGCCGGCTCTGCAACGAGACTGCTGGGCGGGCGGAACGGCTGGCCACAGTTGCCGCAAGAGTGACGTCATCGCGGGACGTCCCACTCGCTGACCTGCGAAGACGGCACCTGCTGGGACGAGCCGGCGGGACGACCCGGCGGGGCCGCCGCGGCGGGCGCCGGCTGATTCGGCGCCAAGGCGGGAACCGAGGTATGGGGCACAACGTGGAAGCTGACGCAGAATGCGCGGAATGACAGAATTACGGGGGGGCTGCCTGACCACGGCCCGCCGTCCACGGAACGCGAGTGGGGGGAACATGTCGCGTTGGAAGGCACTGCCCGCTGAACTGGATCCGCGGGTCCGGCAGTTGGTGGTGCGATTACGCCGGGTGAAGGACCACAGCGGGCTGAGCCTGCCGCAGCTGGCGGCGAAGACGGGGTACAGCCCGAAGTCGTGGGAACGGTACCTGGGAGGCCGCTCGTTGCCGCCCCGGGACGCCGTGGAGGCGATGGCCCTGATCGGTGGTGACGATCCGATCCGGCTGCTCGCGCTGCACGAGGTCGCCGCCGAGGCCTGGGGAGACAACCGCAAAGGCGCATCCGCCCCGGAGACAACCCTGGTGACCGGAGCCGTACGGGAGAATCCTCAGACCGTGGCCGCGAAGGCGCGGCCGCACGGGCGTTCTCTGCGCGTCGCCCTCGTCGCACTGGCGGTGGCCCTCGTGCTGGCCGTCTCCTCGGCGGTTCTGCTGGTCGTACGGTTCGGGGACGGCGACGGCAGAGCGGCGGCGCGTCCTCACGTCTCGTCGGCGGTGCCGACGTCGGCACCGGGGTCACAGTCACAGTCGGCTCAGCCCACGTACACCTGCCGTGTGGAGCGGATCGACGGCCGCTGGTACGCCGACAACAGCCGTACCCAGGGCGCCGTCCTGGCGAACGGCAGCGCCGGGCCGGAGGTGGCCGAGGCACAGTGCCTGCTGCGCAGGGCGGGCTTCGCTCCGGGGGTCATCGACGGGATCTTCGGTCCGCATACGGAACGCGCGGTCAGGCACGCACAGAAACGGGCCGGCCTGGTTGTGGACGGCATCATCGGGCCGCACACCTGGAAAGCCCTACGGGGATGACACGCACTCCCCCGCCGACACCTCCGACGCCGTCGCCGGAACGCGCGCGACTGGCCACCGCCCTGCGGGAGCTCAAGGCACGTACGGGTCTGAGCCTGGCGGCCCTCGCGGGGAAGACCGCGTTCAGCAAGTCGTCCTGGGAACGGTATCTCAACGGCAAGACGCTGCCGCCGCGCACAGCGGTGCAGGAGCTGTGCCGGCTGGCCGGCGAGCCGGACGGCCGGTGTCTGGCGCTGTGGGAGATCGCGGAGTCGCAGTGGAGCGGGCGCGCGACCGGAGCGACGCGTACGGATACGCCGTCACAGCCGTCCACGTCTCTGCCCTTGGATCATGGGGAGCCGGCCCGGCAAGAGGTCACGCGGGCCGGTCACAGGGGTGTGGCGGTGATGGCCGTGCTGGCGTCGGTGTGTGCCGTGGCCGCCGGCGGCGTGGCGGTGGCCCTCTTCCTGCTCCCGCGCCAGGACGGCGAACCGCGGCCGTACGCACCCGTGTCCCCCTCCGCTCCCGGACCCCTCTGCCGAGGGGCCGCATGTGAGGGCAAGAGCCCGATGCAGATGAGATGCGGCGCCGGTCCGAAGACCCTCGCCGCGCACCACACCGCCACCAGAGCCGATCTGGAGCTGCGCTACAGCAGCAAGTGCGGGACGAGTTGGGCCCGGATGTGGAACACGCGGATCGGTGACCGGCTCGAGTTGACCGCGGGCGGTCGAAACCACGGTGTCCGCCGCGCCGAGATCGAGGACGACGCCGACGCGCAGACCTACGTCTACACCCCGATGACCGCGATCCGCCCCGGGACCGTCGTCCGGGCCTGTTTCCGTCCGGCGGAGGGCAGCACTGAGTGCTTCGACGGACGTGTGCGCTGATATCAATGTCAGTGCCACCCCCTACAGTCACCGGCATGGCGACTCTTCCCAACCCGCTGCCGAAGCTGGCGGCCGACCCGAGCGGGCGTTCCCTCGGGCTTGCGCTTCCGCCCGGGCGACTGATCGACGCGACTCGCGAGGGTGCGTGGCACGAACCGCTGCTGTGGCACGCCGAGCGGCAGGCGTCCCCGGGCAACTGGGCGGCGCTGGGCTCCCCCGCCGGCCGGGCAGGGCTCCTTCCTGTGCTGCTGGACACCGGCGGCGCTCAAGGGGGCCCGGCGGAGTGGGAGTTGATGCCGGGCGAGATGTCGTATCCCGGGGACCACGACGCCGAGGAGGTGCTGGCGGAGTACTGGGAGGACTACGCGGCGGACGAGCCCGACGCGGACGAGGACTACCCCGGCAGGGAGCGAGTCGTCGAGGTCTTCGGCGAGCCCCTGACCTACGACGAGACGGTCGCGCCGTACGGTGCGGTGTGGCCCGGCCTCTCCCCCGCGCTCCCTCTCACCGCGGCCCCCGACGCCCGAGCCGCCGAGGTCGCCGACTCCCTCGTCGAGGCGGGCTCCGGATTCAAGGAGCCGCGTCTCGCTCTCGTCCCGGCCCGCCGTTCCGCCGACATCCCGGCGGCCGTCGGCTGGACCGGCCCCATGAACCACGAGGGCGACATCGCCCGTCTGTGCGCGGTGCTCCGCTCCTGGGAGGACCGCTTCGGCATACGCGTCGTCGCCCTCACCTTCGACCAGCTCGTCCTGTCCGTGGCGGCCCCGCCCACCACACAGGCCGAGGCCGAGGCCGTCGCCGCCGAGCACTTCGCGTTCTGCCCGGACAACATCACGCAGGGGCACCACGAGACCCTGCGGGCGTACGCGGCGCACGAGGTGCTCGGGCAGCGGGCGTGGTCGTTCTGGTGGGACTGAGGAGGGGCTGAGTGAAGGGCTGAGTGAGGGACTGAGTGAGGAGCTGAGGACGGGACCGAGGGTGCTCCCGCACGGGGGATCCACGGCACCCCGCCCGCCGACCGCCGAGCCGGCCGCATCGTACAGGCGACCACACGCCACGGTCCCGCATTGGTCCCTCTCCACACCCGAATGAGGTACCTACCCCGTGCACCCACGGACTTCGCGGTGCGGGCGGCTCCCGGCACGCCCTAGGCTGCCCGCATGCTGCCCAGCGTGGACACGGTCGACGAGTTGAACGCGGTCGTACGGGACGAGGCTCTGCTGCGACCGGCGGCACAGGACCTCTGTAAACAACTGGGGCTCGAAGGGGCCCGGTTGGTGCGGTTCGAGGACGGTTCGCTGCCGGTGTACTCGGTCGGTGAATCGCTCGTCCTGAAGCTCTATCCCGGTTTCGAGGCCGCCGAAGCCATCAGGGAGGCACGGGTGTTGTCCCACCTTTGGGGTCAACTTCCCGTTCCCACACCGCGATTGCAGGCGGGCGACCTGTACAAGAACGGCTGGCGGTTCGTGCTGATGTCACGGCTGCCCGGTGAGAGCCTGGCCATGGAGTGGCACCGGATTCCGGCCGCCGACCAGGACCGGATCGTCACCGAGGCGGCCGAGACGCTGGCCGCGTTGCACGCCCTGGACCCGAAGCCGGTGACCGACGTGGTCGGGCCGCCGGACTGGAACCGGTTCCTGGCCGTGCAGCGGGCCAAGGCGGTCCGGCACCACCGTACGAACGGCCTCACCGAGCCCTGGCTGGAGCAGATGCCGGACTTCCTGCGCTCGGTACCGCTCGCCCCGCCCTCGGGGCGCGTGCTGCTGCACACCGAGTTCATGCGCGAGCACCTGACCGTCGCCCCGCAGGGCGGCTGGCGGATCACCGGCCTCTTCGACTTCGAACCGGTCATGATCGGCGACCCGGCGTACGACCTCGCGGGCGCCGCCCTGTTCGTGACGTGCGCCGACGCCCGGCAGCTCAGGCGCTTCTACGAGGCGTACGGCCGCACCCCGCACCCCCCGCGCGAGCTGCTCGCGCACGCACTGCTGCACGTCTTCAGCGACCTGCCCTGGCATCTGCGCGAACTGCCCGCCCCGCCCCAGCCGCGCCTGGACGACCTCGCGGAGGCGTGGTTCGGGACAGGCGGCTGAGGGCTGGGCCTAGGCCTTACGGCCCGCCGCGCGGCCCACAGGCGCCCACGCACCGTCACCCCGGCCCGCCCGCCACCCAGGCCACGGCCCCCTGACGCCGGAAGGCCGCCCGGAAACGGACCGGGCGGCCTGATGGCATCGGCCGAAGCGCGCGGCTACGTCAGGCGTGCGCAGGAATCGCCTTCGGGTTGGGGCCGTACTGGTTCTCCCCCGCCTCGCTGTCGCCGCACAGGAAGACCAGCATGACGATCTCTCCGACGAGAGGGACGACACCGATCAGGATCCACCAGCCGGTGCGGCCCGTGTCGTGCAGCCGGCGAACGGTGACGCCCAGGGCGGGCAGCAGGATAGCGACGTAGAAGACGAGCGCGGGCACCAGCGAGTCGAGGACGGTGAAACCGATGGCCGCCAGCACGACGTAGATGATCGACGCGAACAGCACGAACATCCAGTACTCCTTGCGCCGCGCACGCCCGCTGAAGACCGCGTACTTCTTGAGTACCTCGACGAACCAGTTCATGGCATCCCCCCAGGGGTCGACGTTCGGCCCCTCCAGATGGATCAGGCCAAGCGCAGAAGGTATGGACACGCAGGATCCGCGTCAATTCACTTCGTGTACGCCGCTCACCTGGCAGGACGCCACTCACCTTCCGACAGGTCCTCAGCTTCCGACGTCGTTTTCAGGACAGACACACAGAAGATCACCGACGGCTGTCGGGGGCACCCCCAAGTATTCCCCGAAGCGTTTTTCAGCCGTTGCCAAACCGAAGACGTACCGATGCCCGACCTTCTCCGATCTGATGCGGGGGTGAGGTGAAATCGTTGTCCTGCCGCCAGCCCGACCGTGATCGTCAGCCAGAAAGGCGGGACGTCAGCACACCATCCGCGCGGCCTCGACGGCCCAGTACGTCAGGATGTTCTGCGCGCCGGCCCGCTTGATCCCGGTGAGGGTCTCCAGAATCGCCCGATCCCGATCGACCCAGCCCTTCTCGGCGGCGGCCTCGATCATCGAGTACTCGCCGGAGATCTGGTACGCGGCGACCGGCACGTCCACGGCGTCCGCGACCCGGGCCAGGACGTCGAGGTAGGGCCCCGCGGGCTTGACCATCACCATGTCGGCCCCCTCCTCCAGATCGAGGGCCAACTCCCGCATGGACTCCCGGACGTTGGCGGGGTCCTGCTGGTACGTCTTCCGGTCGCCCTTCAGGGACGAGGCGACAGCCTCCCTGAACGGCCCGTAGAAGGCGGACGAGTACTTGGCGGTGTAGGCGAGGACGGCGACGTCCTCACGCCCGATCTCGTCCAGGGCGTCCCGGATGATCCCGATCTGCCCGTCCATCATGCCGCTCGGCCCCACCACGTGCGCGCCCGCGTCGGCCTGCACCTGCGCCATCTCGGCGTACCGCTCAAGCGTCGCGTCGTTGTCGACGCGCCCCTGCTCGTCGAGCACCCCGCAGTGCCCGTGATCAATGGTCTCGTCGAGACACAGATCGGACATGACGAGCAGCTCGTCCCCGACCTCGGCCCGCACATCACGGATGGCGACCTGCAGAATCCCGTCCGGATCCGTCCCGGGTGTCCCGAAGGCGTCCTTCTTGCTCTCCTCCGGCACCCCGAACAGCATGATCCCGGACACCCCGGCCTCGACCGCCTCCAGGGCCGCCTTCTTCAGGCTGTCCCGTGTGTGCTGCACGACCCCGGGCATCGCCGCGATCGGCACCGGCTCGCTGACGCCCTCGCGGACGAAGGCCGGCAGGATGAAGTCGGCCGGGTGCAGGCGGGTCTCGGCGACCATGCGGCGCATGACGGGCGTGGTACGGAGCCGGCGGGGCCGCGTACCGGGGAACGATCCGTACTTCGACATGCCACCTACGCTACGCCTGCCCCGAGGGTCCTTTGCCGACGGAATGTCGGCCCGGCCCAGGCCGCGATGGCGGCCGCTGTCAGTGGCGGCCGCTGTCAGTAAGGGAACGAGTGTCAGGTGCGGCGTGCGGCCCACACCGTGCGCTCGGTGCGCACCCGCAGGTCGTTGCGGTGCAGGATGCTGTGAGGACTGTCGGTGTCGAGCAGCTGGTCGAGAGCGGTCAGGTCCTTGGCCGTCAGAGCGGATGCGGCGCTGCCGCGCATGCGGCGCAGACTGCTGAGCGCGTAGCGGCCCACCGCGTTGGTGTGGGTCGGGCCGATGCCGACGGTGACGGTGCGTTCGCCCTCGACGGTGAAGCCGGCTTCTGTCAGCTTGGTTCCCCAGTCGGCACCGCGGTGGGGGACGTGCTCGGCGTGATGGTGGTCAAGTGCGGCATGGCAGCGCTCCTCAAGTCCGGGAGCGTCTTCTGGAGCGCCTTCGGGCAGGAACCGGGGGAAGCCGGCCAGCTCGACGACGGCGAACAGCCCGCCCGGTGCCAGCAGGTCGTGGACCTGTTGCAGGGTGCGGTCGGGGTCGGCCATGTGGTGCATGGAAGCTGATGCCCAGACCAGCTCCGGCGTGCCGAGTTCGGGCCACGCCGTCGCGTCGAGGTCGGCCTGGACGAGGTGCACGCGGTCGGCTGCTCCGGCTGCGGCTGCTTTCTCCCGCAGGCGGAGCAGGTGGGTGGCTGAGGAGTCGACGGCCGTCAGCTCGGCCTCGGGAAAGTGCTTGAGCAGGGCGAGGGTGCCGGCTCCGGTCCCGCAGCCCAGGTCCACGATGCGGCGGGGGCTGGTCTCGATGGGCAGCCAGGCGATGACGGACGCGATGTGTTCGGCGAGCACTTCCGCGTCCAGGTCGAGGATCTCCGCCTGGTCGCCTGCGTCGTGCTCGTGAACGTGGTGCGCGCCGTGCTGCGCCGTGTGCGGGGAGGCATGGTTCATGCGCCCACGCTAAGCAGGCCATCCGCGTATGGCCCGGTGGCTTTCGGAATGTGCAAGGCGATGGCCCACTGCACTGCGGAACACGCAAAACAGTTACGGCGACCGGCGGTTCGCGTTCCCGGCGTCCTCGCCGCGCTGGTGGCCCCGGCGGGCGTCGCGGTCGAAGATGCCCAGGATCTCGCACGGTCCGCCTTCGGCGCCGATGGCGTGCGGAAGCATGGTGGGGAACTCCGCCGCCTGGTTGGTCTCGATCCGAAGGCGCCGGTTGCCCAGGAGCAGGATCGCGGTGCCGGAGAGGACGACGAGCCATTCGCGGCCGGAGTGGGCGCGCATGCGCGAGGGACTGTCGGGCGGCGGGTTGGTCATGCGCTGGCGTACGACGGTCATGCCGGGTTCCGCCTTGATGGGCCAGCGCATCAGCCCGTGGGCTCCGTCGATCATCGGGTTCGAGACGACGTCGTCCGTGGCGGTCTCGACCAGTTGGTCCAAGGACGTGTCCAGTGCGCGCGCGAGGGTGACGAGCTGGTCCAGCGCCAGGCGGCGCCGGCCGTTCTCGATGCGACTGAGCGTGGACTGACTGACATTGGCGCGGGCGGCCAGCTCCTCCAGGGACCAGCCCTGAGCCACGCGCAGGGCGCGGATGCGTTTGCGTACCAGGCTGTCCAGCTCATCAGTCTCTTGCGCCATAGGCAACATCGTATGCGTTTACGGCAAGTCGCGCTTAGCGTCGTTCATGTTCGGCCCCACAACGACCGGGGGCAGCGAGCCGCGCACTCACCGGCCCCGTAGCCCGCGGCACACCAACCGCGCAAGCGAAGGGCGGGGCCCACTTCTGTCCCCCTTGGCGCTTCGGCTTTGCTCCGGCGCCGACGCCTGCATGCCTTGTTTGAGAGGAATCCATGAGTACGAACCAGCCTGGCCAGGTGAGCGCTGCGCCGAGCGGCGCCGCCGGCGAGGGCGTGCCCGACGCGCGTCAGCGTCGCACGATCCTGATCGCCGTCTGTATCGCGTTGATGGCCGTCATCGCCTCGGTCTCGGGGCTCAACGTCGCCCAGCCCGACCTCGCCGTCGCCTTCGGCGCCTCGCAGAGCACGATCCTGTGGATCATCAACATCTACACCCTCAGCCTGGCCGCACTCCTGTTGCCGCTCGGCGCGATCGGCGACCGCTTCGGCCGCAAGCCCATGCTGCTGGCGGGCCTGACCGTCTTCGGCGTCGCCAGTGCGGCGGCAGCTCTCGCCCCGTCGGCAGAGGTCATGCTCGCCGCACGCCTGTTCAGCGGCGTCGGTGCGGCGATGATCATGCCCATCACCCTCGCCGTCATCACCTCCACCTTCCCCGAGGGCGAACGGGGACGGGCGATCGGCGTGTGGACCGGTGTCGCCGGAGGCGGCGGCGTCCTGGGCATGTTCCTCTCGGCCGCTCTGGTCGACGTGGCCAACTGGCGGTGGCTGTTCGTCCTGCCTGTCGCACTCGTCATCGTCGCGCTCATCATGACGCTGCGCTCCGTCCCCAACTCCCGCGAGACGTCCGGGCATGCTTTCGACACCGTCGGCGCGCTGACCT
This sequence comes from Streptomyces acidicola, assembly GCF_009377235.1. Taxonomy (GTDB): domain Bacteria; phylum Actinomycetota; class Actinomycetes; order Streptomycetales; family Streptomycetaceae; genus Streptomyces; species Streptomyces acidicola. Next base: position 15,629 of record NZ_VMNX01000126.1, on the reverse strand, counting down.
CCGTCGTCGCCGTGGTCGGGCTCATCTTCGTCCTTCAGGAAGGCCCGGAGCGCGGCTGGACCTCGCCCCCGACCCTGCTCAGCCTCGCTGTCGGCATCATCGCCGCCGGTGTCTTCGTGGCCTGGGAACTGCGTCGCCGGGATGCCGCGCTCCTGGACGTGCGCCTGTTCGGCGAACGCTCTCTGGCCGGCGGCTCGATCACGCTGTTGGTGCTCTTCGGGGTCCAGGCGGGCATCTTCGTGGTCCTCTTCCCGTTCTTCCAGGCCGTCCTCGGCTGGTCGGGGCTGCTGTCCACCCTGGCGCTGATGCCCATGGCCGTGCTGATGATGATGGCCTCCGGCCTCGCCCCCGAGCTGGCCGCGCACATCGGCCCCCGGGCGACCATGACGACCGGAATCCTCCTGGCCGGTGCCGGTCTGGCGCTCATGGCCGCCATCGTCTCCGTCGACGGCGGCTATCTGTCCGTCCTGCCCGGCATGCTCGCCATGGGCATCGGCATGGGTCTGTCGATGACACCCTCCACCGAGGCCATCACCGGCGCCCTCCCACGCGAGCGCCAGGGCGTCGCGTCCGCGCTCAACGACGTCACCCGCGAGTTCGGCACCGCGCTCGGCGTCGCCCTGCTCGGAGCACTCCTGTCCTCCGGCTACCGCAACGCCATCGACTCCCGCCTCGCCGGCGTCCCCGAGGGCCCGGCCGGCACCGCACGCGAAGGCGTCGCCAACGCCCTCGACGCCGCGCAACAGGCCGGCCCCCATGCGCAGGTTCTGATCCGTGCCGCCCAGGAGTCGTTCGTGGACGGCTGGCAGCACGCCATGTGGGCAGGAGTCGCCGTCATGGCCGCCCTGTTCTGCTACGTCCTCGCCCGAGGACCACAGCACCCCACCGGCACACCGACGAACGAACCGGAACCAGCCGGCGCGACCTCCCGATAACCCCGGACCAACCCCGGACACGCACGGATGGCGGGGCACCCGCAGGCCCCCGCCATCCCGTGTCGGCTCGACGTCAGCTCGTCAGGTCGACGTGGAGCGACGCCTCCGCGCCCCCGGCCGCCGCTCGCTCGGCCGAGTCACCGGATCCCCCGCCTCCACGGCGGCGGCCCTCCGTCGTGAACCGAAGTCCGCCAGCGCCTCCGCCAGCTTGTGGACCGCCGGCTCGGGAGCCATGACGTCGACCCGCAGCCCGTGCTCCTCGGCGGTCTTGGCCGTGGCGGGCCCGATGCACGCGATCACCGTCACGTTGTGCGGCTTGCCCGCGATACCCACCAGGTTCCGCACCGTCGACGACGACGTGAAGAGCACGGCGTCGAACCCGCCGCCCTTGATCGCCTCCCGGGTCTCCGCCGGCGGCGGCGACGCCCGCACGGTCCGGTACGCCGTGACGTCGTCGACCTCCCAGCCCAGCTCGATGAGCCCGGCGACCAGCGTCTCCGTGGCGATGTCGGCGCGCGGCAGGAACACCCGGTCAATAGGGTCGAAGACCGGATCGTACGGCGGCCAGTCCTCCAGAAGCCCCGCGGCCGACTGCTCCCCGCTCGGCACCAGGTCCGGCTTCACACCGAAGGCCACCAGTGCCCTCGCCGTCTGCTCGCCCACCGCCGCGACCTTGATCCCGGCGAAGGCCCGCGCGTCGAGCCCGTACTCCTCGAACTTCTCCCGGACCGCCTTCACCGCGTTGACCGAGGTGAACGCGATCCACTCGTACCGGCCCGTCACCAGGCCCTTCACGGCCCGCTCCATCTGCTGGGGCGTCCGCGGCGGCTCGACGGCGATCGTCGGCACCTCGTGCGGCACGGCCCCGTACGACCGCAACTGGTCGGAGAGCGACGCCGCCTGCTCCTTCGTCCGCGGTACGAGGACCTTCCAGCCGAACAGCGGCTTGGACTCGAACCAGGACAGCTGGTCGCGCTGGGCGGCGGCGGAACGCTCACCGACCACGGCTATCACCGGCCGGCCGCCCTCCGGCGAGGGCAGCACCTTGGCCTGCTTCAGGGTCTGCGCGATCGTGCCGAGCGTCGCCGTCCAGGTGCGCTGCCGGGTCGTCGTACCGGCGACGGTCACCGTCAACGGGGTGTCCGGCTTACGGCCGCCCGCCACCAGCTCACCGGCCGCCGCGGCGACCGAGTCCAGCGTCGTGGACACGACGACCGTCCCGTCCGACGCTCCGACCTCCGTCCAGCACCGGTCGGAGGCCGTGCGCGCGTCCACGAACCGTACGTCCGCGCCCTGCGCGTCCCGCAGCGGCACACCCGCGTACGCGGGCACGCCCACGGCGGCGGCCACACCGGGCACGACCTCGAACGGCACGCCCTCGGCGGCGCACGCCAGCATCTCCTCGGCGGCGTACGTGTCGAGGCCGGGGTCACCGGACACCGCACGGACGACCCGCTTGCCGCCCCGCGCGGCCTGCATGACAAGATGTGCCGCATCCCGCACAGCGGGTGCACCAGCGGTTGTTGACGCGCCGTCGACAACCGCGAGCTGCGGCGTGCCCGTGCCCGGAAACGTATCCGCCGAGGACGCGGCAGCCGAATCGGCGTCGGTGTCCAGGACGGCGACGCCCGACCGCGCGTGCGCACGGACCACGTCGAGCACCTCGTGCTCAGCGACGAGGACGTCCGCGTTCGCCAGCGCCTCCACGGCGCGCAGTGTGAGCAGTCCCGGATCCCCGGGTCCGGCACCGAGGAAGGTGACGTGCCCGTGGTCCTGACCGGCGGGAAGGGTGGTGGGGCTCAATGTGCTCGCTCCCCCATCAGACCGGCCGCGCCCTTGGCAAGCATCTCGGCGGCGAGTTCACGGCCGAGCGCCATTGCTTGGTCGTACGTCTCGGGCACGGGACCGGTGGTGGACAACTGCACCAGCGTCGAGCCGTCGGTGGTGCCGACGACGCCGCGCAGGCGCATTTCCTTGACAATCTGCCCGTCGCCCAGAAGGTCGGCGAGCGCGCCCACGGGAGCACTGCAACCGGCCTCGAGGGCGGCGAGAAGGGACCGCTCGGCGGTCACGGCGCCCCGCGTGTGCGGGTCGTCGAGCTCACTGAGCGCGGCGACGAGAGCTGCGTCTTCGGCGGTGTTCCCCGCCCTGCACTCGATCGCCAGTGCCCCCTGGCCGGGGGCGGGCAAAACCATGTCGGCCGGCAGGAAGTCCGTGACCTCGTCGATCCGGCCGATCCTGTTGAGGCCGGCGGCGGCGAGGACGACGGCGTCCAGCTCACCGTTCCTCACGTATCCGATGCGGGTGTCGACGTTCCCCCGGATCGGCACGGTCTCGATGCTCATCCCGTGGCTGCGCGCGTACGCGTTCAGCTGGGCCATGCGCCGCGGGGAACCGGTCCCCACGCGCGCGCCCTCGGGCAGGTCGGTGAACCGCAGCCCGTCCCGGGCGACCAGCACGTCACGCGGGTCCTCCCGCTTCGGCACGGCGGCCAGCGCCAGGTCGTCGGGCTGTGCGGTGGGCAGGTCCTTGAGCGAGTGCACCGCGAAGTCGACCTCGCCGCGCACCAGTGCGTCCCGCAGCGCGGTGACGAAGACTCCGGTTCCGCCGATCTGCGCGAGGTGCTCGCGGGACGTGTCACCGTAGGTGGTGATCTCGACGAGCTCGACGGGCCGTCCGGTCACCTGGCTCACGGCGTCCGCCACCTGCCCGGACTGGGCCATGGCGAGCCTGCTCCGCCTGGTCCCGAGCCTCAGGGCTCCTTGTACGTGTGGCTCACTCATGCTCGCCCTCGGTTCTCGGCGTCCCTCTTGGAGCCGTCGGTCTCATCGTCGGCCCGCGAGACGGCGGCGACCGTCTCCGGGTCCAGGTCGAACAGGGTCCGCAGCGCGTCCGCGTACCCGGCGCCGCCGGGCTCGGCCGCGAGCTGCTTGACCCGTACGGTCGGCGCGTGCAGCAGTTTGTCCACGACACGCCGCACGGTCTGCGTGATCTCGCCGCGCTGCTTGTCGTCGAGGCCGGGCAGCCGCCCGTCGAGCCGTGCGATCTCAGCTGCGACGACATCGGCGGCCATGGTCCGCAGGGCCACGACGGTGGGTGTGATGTGGGCGGCCCGCTGAGCGGCGCCGAACGCGGCCACCTCGTCGGAAACGATCCGCCGCACCTGGTCCACGTCGGCCGCCATGGGCGCGTCCGCGGAGGCCTCGGCCAGCGACTCGATGTCGACCAGCCGCACTCCGGCCAGCCGGTGCACGGCCGCGTCGATGTCCCGCGGCATCGCCAGGTCCAGCAGCGCGAGCACGGGCTCCGGCCGGGGCACCTCGACGACGGGCTCGGGCCTGCGCCGCTCGGGGATCCGCCCGCTGACGCGGACGGTGGCGGCGAGCGCGGTGATGAGCTCGGCATCGGCGACGGGCGCACGGCCACGCTCGCGGCGGTCGACGGTCGCGTTGTCCACCCAGGCGGCGTGCTGCTCCAGCGTGGCCGCGTCCATCCCGGCGACCGCGGCCTCCCCCGCCACGGAGAAGCCGCCGCCCGGCACGGTCGCCAGGTCGAGCGGGCAGCCCTCCTCGGTACCGACGGAGGTGGGGGGCAGCGGGACCTCGGAGCCCGGAGTCTCGGAGCCCGCGGTCTCGGCGCCCACCGACGCGGAGCGCGTCTGCGCGGGGAGACGTCCCTCGACCGCCGTCGCCACCGACTCGGCCGTCAGGACCAGTCCGGTCGCACCGGTACAGGACACGACAAGCCCGGCACGTGTCACCTCGGCCGCCACCGCGTCCATCGGAACGGCGCGGGCCGTCACGTCCGTGTCGCCCTGTGCGGTGAGGATCTGCACGAGGCGCTCGGCGCGCTCGTACGTCCGGTTGGCGATCACGATCTCACGCACGCCGGCGCGGGCGAGGGTCGCCGCGGCGAGGGAGGACATGGAGCCCGCGCCGATGACGAGGGCGCGCTTGCCCCGGGCCCAGGTCTCGACGTCGGTGCCGGAGGCCAGCTGCTCCAGACCGAAGGTGACCAGGGACTGGCCCGCGCGGTCGATACCGGTCTCGGAGTGCGCGCGCTTGCCGACGCGCAGACCCTGCTGGAACAGGTCGTTCATCAGCCGACCGGCGGTGTGCAGCTCCTGCGCCTGGGCCAGCGAGTCCTTGATCTGCCCGAGGATCTGACCCTCGCCGACCACCATCGAGTCGAGCCCGCAGGCCACGGAGAAGAGGTGGTGGACGGCCCGGTCCTCGTAGTGCACGTAGAGGTAGGGGGTGAGCTCGTCGAGCCCCACCCCGCTGTGCTGGGCGAGCAGCGTCGACAGCTCGGCGACGCCCGCGTGGAACTTGTCCACGTCGGCGTACAGCTCGATGCGGTTGCAGGTGGCGAGGACCGCGGCCTCGGTGGCCGGCTCGGCGGCGACCGTGTCCTGACCCAACTTGATCTGGGCGTCCGTGGACAGCGCGGCCCGCTCCAGCACGCTGACCGGGGCGCTGCGGTGGCTCAGCCCGACGACGAGGAGACTCATGCCGGCATCACCGCGGGGACGTCCCCGTCGGGCCCTTTCCCGGAGTCCTTGGGAGCCCGGACGACGGCCTCGGACTCGCCCGTGGCCTCTTCACCGGCCTTGCGCTGCTCGTGGAAGGCGAGGATCTGGAGTTCGATCGACAGATCCACCTTGCGTACGTCGACGCCGTCCGGCACGGACAGCACGGTCGGCGCGAAGTTCAGGATGGAGGTGACTCCGGCGGCGACGAGCCGGTCGCAGACCTGCTGGGCGGCTCCGGCGGGGGTGGCAATGACACCGATGGACACGCCGTTGTCATCGATGATCTTTTCCAAGTCATCCGTGTGCTGCACGGGGATGCCCGCGACGGGCTTCCCGGCCATCGCCGGATCGGCGTCGATCAGCGCTGCGACACGGAAACCACGGGACGCGAACCCGCCATAGTTGGCCAGCGCGGCGCCGAGGTTACCGATACCAACGATCACAACCGGCCAGTCCTGGGTCAGCCCCAGCTCACGCGAGATCTGGTACACGAGATACTCGACGTCGTATCCCACACCCCGTGTCCCGTAGGAGCCCAGGTAGGAGAAGTCCTTGCGCAGCTTCGCGGAGTTCACTCCCGCCGCGGCCGCGAGTTCCTCGGAGGAGACCGTGGGTACCGAGCGCTCCGACAGTGCGGTCAGGGCCCGGAGGTACAGCGGAAGCCTGGCGACGGTGGCCTCGGGAATCCCTCGGCTGCGAGTCGCCGGTCGGTGAGTTCTGCCAGTTGCCACGGTGCTCCTGCGGGTAGCGCGGGGCTGTAGGCGGCCATACGTCCCCAGACCGCCCCGTCGAATGCAGGCTATGTCTTTGTGAACGCGTGCACAAAGATGGTGTCCGATTTGCCCGGGCAACGTGACCGGGGTCACGCGCCCCCGGCGCATCCGCATGGAACCGGCGCGCGGGCACACGCGTTCCTCACTCGATGGGGGCAAAACCGCACACACTCCTCAACGATCCCCGCCCCCGAGACCAGTTCGGCTCGATCCTAAGCGACGTTCTGGACCAGTTGGACTACTCAGTCAGGCCGGATGTGAGGGCTTTACGGAGGCGCTGCTCGTTCACGCGCCAGAACGTGTGCTGCTGTCCATCCACGAGCACGACCGGAATCTGCTCCCAGTACTTCCGGTACAGCTCCTCGTCCTGAGTGATGTCCTTCTCCTCCCAGGGCACCCCGAGCTCACCGCAGACCTTCTCGATGACGGCATGGGCGTCGTCACACAGATGGCAGCCGGGCTTACGGATCAGGGTGACCAGACGGTCCTGAGGCTTCCGGAACTCTCGGGCCTCCTGGGCCTGCTGGGAGCCTTGAGAGCCCTGAGGGCCCTGGGATGTGTCTTTATCCGTACGCCGTTCAGCACGCCTGAAGAAGGGACTCATGTCGGCCATTCTCGCGCTCCTCGCGGCGCGCGGGACCCCTGGCACCGCAGGGCCGCGCCCGAGCTCGCGGCCGGCCGCCTCCGCATGGGGACACGCCGATCGGACCGCTTCCTTAACGACACGGCCTCGGAGAGTTCACACCCTTCAAACCTCTCAACTCCGGAAGCACCGAACAGACTGGCTATGCTCGCGTTATGGCCGCTCTCGGATGGCTCACTCCCCGTAGGCGCTCCGCCACGGCGCGGAGCGTTTTGGCAGGCGAGGCCTCGGCTGAGGCAGCGCGCAAGTCCTCGCAGGAACAGGAACTGACCAGCGAGGCCGAACCGCAGTTCCCCGTGCACGGCGACGACCGGGCCGCCGCCTTCTTCGACCTCGACAACACCGTCATGCAGGGTGCCGCCCTGTTCCACTTCGGTCGGGGCCTGTACAAGCGGAAGTTCTTCGAGACCCGCGACCTCGCACGGTTCGCCTGGCAGCAGGCGTGGTTCCGGCTGGCCGGGGTCGAGGACCCCGAGCACATGCAGGACGCACGCGACTCCGCCCTCTCGATCGTCAAGGGCCACCGGGTGGCCGAGCTGATGACGATCGGCGAGGAGATCTACGACGAGTACATGGCGGAACGCATCTGGCCGGGCACGCGAGCCCTGGCCCAGGCGCACCTGGACGCGGGCCAGAAGGTGTGGCTGGTGACGGCGGCCCCCGTGGAGATCGCCACGGTGATCGCCCGCCGCCTGGGCCTGACCGGCGCCCTGGGTACGGTCGCGGAGTCCGTCGACGGCATCTACACGGGCAAGCTGGTCGGCGAGCCGCTCCACGGCCCGGCGAAGGCGGAGGCGGTACGCGCGCTGGCGGCCGCGGAGAGCCTGGACCTCTCGCGCTGTGCCGCCTACAGCGACTCGCACAACGACATCCCCATGCTCTCGTTGGTGGGCCACCCCTACGCGATCAACCCGGACACCAAGCTCCGCAAGCACGCCCGCCAGTTCGACTGGCGCCTGCGCGACTACCGCACGGCACGCAAGGCCGCCAAGGTCGGCCTCCCCGCAGCAGCGGGTGTCGGCGCGGTGGCGGGCGGCACGGCCGCCGCGATCGCCCTGCACCGCCGCCGCCGCTGACACCTGCCGACGGGCGGGGGTTCGCGCCGCCTGAGGTTTCGTCGTGAGTCGGGGGCGCTCCGAGAGGTCTCCGTCCTCGGTCCGGCGGTTCTGGAGTGTGGTGAGGATGCCCGGCGGCGGACGCCGGCCGCTGCGGGCGGACACCTCCCGGCACACCCCCTGCCGTACGTACGCGCCTGCGGGTGCGTGGCGGGCGCGGGTGCAGATACGACTGCGGGTGTGGGTGGCGGGTGCGGACACGGCTGCCGATGCGTGGTGAGCTCACGGGCTCGGGCTCGGGCGCGCCCGTGTTTTTAAGGGGCGCGGGGCTGTGTGTTGAATATGCGGCTCCGCCGCGTGGGCGCGACCAGCCCCATACGCCCCGCAGCCGGCCACACACAGAAACCCGGCAGACGAGTCGCCCCCGGCCACATCCCCGGAGGGAGCCGTATTCACAACCCCTTACCCCCACATCACCCCCGCCAGTCACACTCCCCGAACCCGGCCACAACACGCCCCCGAGCGGAGCGCAATGCGGACTCATATGAACAACAAGCGGTACCAGAACGGCACTTGAACAGGCGCCAATCGGTATCAGAAGCGACGTAATCGATGATTTGAGCAACTGGGTGTAGCAGTGCCTGCACGAAGCGTTATTCTCCTCAGACGCAAACCGGTACCCCTCCGTCGCTACGACGGGTGAACGGTCCCGTACTCCATGTGATGGAAGCTCTGCCTCTGGGAGTCCCGTGTACCCACACGTCGGGGTTGACGCCTCGGGCCTGGCTACGCTGCGCGCAACGGTCCACGACATGTTGCGCCGCTTCGTCCCCACCGCGTACGCCGCACCCGCGCTCGCCGTTCCCGCTGTCCCCGCCAGCCCGTGCTACGCGCTCGCCGACAGCAGCGCGGTGGTCAGCAGACGCGGCCGCACCGGCTCGACCACCACCGCCCGCCGTCCCGCCGCGGACAGCGACAGCGCACGCATGATGGACCTCGTGGAGCGCGCCCAGGCCGGCGAGGCCGACGCGTTCGGACGGCTCTACGACCAGTACAGCGACACCGTGTACCGCTACATCTACTACCGGGTGGGCGGGAAGGCGACCGCCGAGGACCTCACCAGCGAGACCTTTCTGCGCGCCCTGCGCCGGATCGGGACCTTCACCTGGCAGGGTCGCGACTTCGGCGCCTGGCTCGTGACGATCGCCCGCAATCTGGTCGCCGATCACTTCAAGTCCAGCCGTTTCCGCCTGGAAGTCACCACCGGGGAGATGCTCGACGCCAACGAGGTCGAGCGCTCCCCCGAGGACTCCGTCCTGGAGTCCCTGTCCAACGCCGCGCTCCTCGACGCCGTACGACGCCTCAACCCGCAGCAGCAGGAGTGCGTCACCCTCCGCTTCCTCCAGGGCCTCTCCGTCGCCGAGACGGCCCGTGTGATGGGCAAGAACGAGGGTGCGATCAAGACCCTCCAGTACCGCGCCGTCCGCACCCTCGCCCGGCTCCTGCCGGAAGACGCCCGCTGAGCACCACCGCCTACGCTCGGCGACTACCAACTAACCTTCCGTAAAAGACCGTTGGGTTCTCGGAGCGATCATCCGCCGTCCGTAACCCATGTGCCGCGCCGCTCGTTGTGCGGGATGCAGGCTCCCTGTGGTCACACCTTGGCTGACACCGGTCACTCGATCGTGTGGAAATGGTCGGGGTGTGGAACCCTCAGGATCCCCTGGGGAGCCGACCGTCATGACGAGAGGAGGTGCCGCCAGTGATCGCAAACGTATCGGCGCACCGGCGGGCGAACGCCTTCGCCCAGGCTCTGGAGGAGCTGCCCGACCGGGACACGGCGGCCGAGCAGCCCGAAGGACCGGCCCCGGCCGCCGCGGCACAGACCGAGCAGGGCCGCCTGTTGGCCCTCGCGACCGGCCTCGGCGAGCTGCCCAAGCCGGAGCTCGATCCCGAGGTCAAGGTCGTCCAGCGGGCCCAGCTCGTGGCCGCGATGGAGACCATGCTTCAGGAGGGCACGGTTTCGGGAGGCGAGGCGGCGGACCCTTCGGTGCCCGAGCAGCGAAGCAAGCGGGCGCGGGGCGCTCACCGAGCGGGCCCACTGGGGAAACTGCGACCACGTTCACGGCTGACCAAGGGGCTCGCCGCGGGCGGACTCAGTGTCGGTGTGGCCGCGGGTGCCTTCGGCGGTGTCGCCGCGGCCAGTTCGGACGCCCTCCCCGGTGACTCGCTGTACGGCCTGAAGCGCGGCATCGAGGAGTTCAAGCTGACCTGGGCCGAGAACGGCACGGACCAGGGCGAGCTCTACCTCGACCAGGCGTCCACCCGGCTGAGCGAGGCCCGCAGGCTCATGGAGCGCGACCGGCGCGGCGCCCTCGACCACGAATCACTCGGCGAGGTCCGCCGCACCCTCATGGGCATGCGGCACGACGCGTCGGAGGGCCACCGTCTGCTGCACGAGGCGTACCAGCGGGATCCCGAGTCCCTGGGCCCCATCCAGGCCCTCTCCGCCTTCTCGCGTTCCCACCGCGAGGCCTGGGGAGCGCTGCGTGACCGGCTCCCCGTGCAACTCGGGGACGTCAGTCAGCAGGTCTCGTCGGTCTTCGACGCCATAGACGAAGAGGTCGCCCCGCTCCAGTCGCTCCTGCCACAGCCCCCGGTACAGCCCGGCGGCGACGAACAGCGCGGCACGGGCCCGGGCTCCACCGGCTCCGCGCACACCGACCGCCCGGCCCCCAGCGCCAGCGGCAGCGACTCCTCGGGGCACAGCCAGAACAGCGGCAAACCGCAGCCCTCCAGCTCGGACAGCGGCAGCGACGGTCTGCTCGGCGGCAACACGGGCGGCCTGCTGGACCCGCCCAAGGACACCAGCAGCCCGTCCCCGTCGTCCGGTAAGACCACCCCGGCCCCGGCGCCGGACGTCACCCTGCCCCCGCTCCTCCCGGGCCTCCTGCCCGGCCTGGGCATCGACAGCAAGGACGCGAACTAACTTCCTGCGGTACGGCGGTGGGGGCGCCCCTCAACGGAGGGGCGCCCCCACCGCCGTACCCGCATACCCGCCTACGACGTGGCACTCGGCAGAAGCGCCCCTCAGAAGAACACCGACCGCCGCTGCACCAAAAGCTTGTACAGCGTGTGCTGGATCTGCTCCCTGACCTGGTCCGTCAGGTTGAACATCAGCATCGGGTCATCGGCGGCCTCCGGCGGATAACCGTCCGTCGGGATGGGCTCGCCGAACTGGATCGTCCACTTAGTCGGCAGCGGAACCGCGCCCAGCGGACCGAGCCACGGGAACGTCGGCGTGATCGGGAAGTACGGGAAGCCCAGCAGCCGCGCCAGCGTCTTGGCGTTACCGATCATCGGGTAGATCTCCTCCGCGCCCACGATCGAGCACGGGATGATCGGCGTGCCCTGCCGCAGGGCGGTCGACACGAAACCGCCACGGCCGAAGCGCTGGAGCTTGTACCGCTCGTTGAAGGGTTTGCCGATGCCCTTGAACCCTTCGGGCATCACCCCGACCAGCTCACCGCGCGCCAGGAGCCGCTCGGCGTCCTCCGCGCACGCCAACGTGTGCCCGGCCTTGCGGGCCAGTTCGTTCACCACCGGCAACATGAACACCAGGTCCGCCGCCAGAAGCCGCAGGTGGCGGCCCGCCGGATGGTTGTCGTGCACCGCGACCTGCATCATCAGGCCGTCCAGCGGAAGCGTCCCGGAGTGGTTGGCGACGATCAGCGCCCCACCCTGGGCCGGGATGTTCTCGATGCCCTTCACCTCGACCCGGAAGTACTTCTCGTACATCGGCCGCAGCAGCGACATCAGGACCTGGTCGGTCAGCTCGGCGTCGTACCCGAAGTCGTCGATCTCGTAGTCGCCGGTCAGCCGCTTCCGCAGAAAGGCCAGCCCACCGGCGATACGACGCTCCAGACCGCCGTCCTGGGACTTCTGAGGCCCTCCCGGAGCCTCCGGCTGCTCACCCGTCACAGGAACATCATGCTGCCCGAGCTGCCGTTCCTGCAGTTCCTGAACCTCGGCGACCCGCGCGGACTCGCGCTTGCGCCGGCTCCCCCCAGCACTCCGGCGACGCGGCGGGCGCTGCGGGGCACCGGCGCGCGACCGGTCGTCGTCGAACGGAATGACCTTGGCGTCCGCCATCGTTGATGCGCTCCTCAGTTGGCGCTCTGCGTCGGGGGGTGGCCACCGCCCAGTGCGGGCAGTGCGGCAATCCGGTCGACGGCCCTCGAAAGGGCCTCCGGCGGCAGCAGCCCGGGACCGCGGCTGCGAGCGAAGTCCGCGAACGTCTCCGCTGTCGTGTACTTGGGTCTGTAGCCCAACGTCTCGCGCATCTGGGCCGTCGACACGACCCGCCCGTGGGTCAGCAGCCGGAGCTGCTCCGGCGAGAAGTCCGTCACACCCAGGGTACGCACCACGGAGCCCGCCCAGCTGAGCGCGGGCATCAGCAACGGCACCGTAGGCCGCCCGAGCCTCCGCGCGCACTGCGACAGCAGCAGCACCCCGTCACCGGCGACATTGAACGTGCCGCTGTTGAGCGTGGAGCGCGCGGGCTCGTGCGAGGCGATCCTCAGCACCTCGATGACGTCGTCCTCGTGCACGAACTGCAGCCGCGGATCGTAGCCGAGCACCGTCGGCAGCACCGGCAGCGAGAAGTACGAGGCGAGCGGCGAGTCGGCGCACGGCCCCAGGATGTTGGCGAACCTCAGCACGCACACGGCCACATCGGGACGCCGCCGCGCGAACCCGCGCACATACCCCTCGACCTCGACCGTGTCCTTCGCGAAGCCACCGCTCGGCAGCGACTTGGGCGGCATCGTCTCCGTGAACACGGCCGGATCGCGCGGCGCGGACCCGTACACGTTCGTACTGGACTTCACCACGAGCCGCTTGACCGCCGGGGACTTCTGGCAGGCGCCGAGCAGCTGCATGGTGCCGATGACGTTGGTCTCCTTGACCGTGGTCCGGCTGCCGCTGCCCAACGGGGTGCCCGTGACGTCCATGTGCACCACGGTGTCCACGCCGTGCTCGGCCAGCACACGCCCTATCGTCGGCTGCCGGATGTCGGCCTGCACGAAGTCCGCGCCGCCGAGATGATGCTCGGGCGGCAACGCGTCCACCGCGACCACACGGTCGACCTCCGGGTCACGCTGGATCCGTCGTACGAACCGACCTCCCAGCTGACGGGCCACCCCGGTCACGAGCACGACCTTGCCCAAGATCAACGCCTTCCTTCCAGACGCCGGCACACACCTGTGCGGTGCTACTCGTACTCTGTCGCGTTCCCCGTATGTCCGGCCACGTTAGCGGGTCGACGTTGCGCTGTGATGACCGCCCGATGCACGAAGTGACGAGTTCCCGCTGTCGTACGAGTGGTCGTACGACGGGACCGAGCCATCGGGCACACACAGACGTACGCACAGCGCGGGGTGCTCCATGCGCTCCATGCCCCCGGACACGGCTGTGGCCCCCCACCGGCTGGTGGGGGGCCACAGAGCGCGTTGACGCAGCGCTCGCACATAGCCGTAAGGCGCACCCCTGGAGGGACCTGCCCTCGACGGGCACGAACCCCTCGCGGGGCCGTACCCCGTGGACGGGGTCAGTCCCCGGGTGGATTCACCACCCTCGGGGTAGGCCTTACTTCTTGTTGCGACGCTGAACGCGGGTGCGCTTGAGCAGCTTGCGGTGCTTCTTCTTCGCCATCCGCTTGCGCCGCTTCTTGATAACAGAGCCCACGACTACCCTCGCTCACTTCTCTTCACTCGGTGCTGAGGGCCATGGGCCCACACGACCTACGAGGGGCTAGCCTACCCGCCCGAGAGCTGAGCTCGTAATCGAGGGGGAGCCGAGGAGCCCCGGGAGTCCCGCAGGAACCCGTGACCCCTCAACACCCGTACGCCGTCAGGCTGTCTCCACCCCCACATAACTCTCGCGAAGGTACTCGTGGACCGCTTGCTCCGGCACCCGGAACGACCTCCCCACCCGGATCGCCGGCAGATGACCGCTGTGCACCAACCGGTACACGGTCATCTTCGACACTCGCATCACCGAGGCGACTTCCGCCACGGTCAGGAACTGAACCTCGTTCAGAGGCCTCTCGCCAGCTGCAGCCATGACACACCTGAACCTTCCGCACTCGACGGCCACCGGCTTCCCCTTCCGGTGACTCTTCGTCGTTGCGTGCTCACTCCCCAATGTAGGGGCGGGTGATGCGAGTGGGGAAGAGGGGATGGCATCGGCGCCTTACTGTGACAGACACGCTCGATTGAGTACGTAGCGGGTAAGCGGTCGGTAGTAATCAGACCGCACAGCGTCATCAAGTGGAACGACCACGGACACTCGCCCCTCCGCCTGCCCGACGAAGAGCGCGGGATCGTCCGTATCCGCGAGCCCCACCACCTCGAACCCCAGCTGACCTGCCCCGCAGACCCAGCCGTGGTCCCCGATGACGAGTTCCGGGAGAGGCCCCCCGCGCGCCGCGGCGGCGGCCAGAACGGTACGAACCGGGAGTGGTGAATGTGTGTGCGCGCCGGTCTCACAACCGGAGCTCCTGGCGCCGGGTTCGCGTACCAGCGCGACCCCTCGTGCGTAGTCGAGGTTGTGCGTGCGTAGACCGAACCGGGTCGTTATGTCGACACGTCTACCCTTCGCGGGGGTGAGGACCTCACACCCAGCCGCCGACAAGGCGTCTGCCAGGCCGCCGTAGAACTCGAGCAGTCGATGGGGATGTCCGGTCCCGAGAAGCACCGGCGCCCTGCGCCGTGCGGCCTCCGCAAGACGTTCCGCAAAGGCGTCCAGAGCCGCCAGAGTCAGTTCCGGATCGATCGCATCCAGACCGGAAGTGATCCTCGGATCCTCCGAAACCCCGCACCTGTCCGCCATCAACGCGATCAGCTCCGACTGCCCCCAACTCCCCTCGGGATCCAGCCCCATCAACACCCGGGGATCCCGAGCCGCGAAGAGCCGATAACTCCGCAGGCTCGCCTCCCGCGTAGTGGCCACGACCCCCGCAAGCCCGGCAGCCAACAGATGCTCCCGCAGCGCTCCGGTGCTCAACACGGGGGTGATGGTGGCGCATCGGGTGGAAGGGGACCGCGAGAACGGGCAAAGACCGCACTGTCGGCGTAACCGCACAGCCCTGGGCGAGGAAACCCCGCCTCCACCCCTACGGCAACAACCCCCGCAACGGAAACACCGCCCGGCGCGTGGCCAGCACCGCCTGATCCAGCCGGTCCGCCGGGTCGTACCCCGCCTCCCAGTCGGCCCACACCACCGGCCACCGCCCATCGGTCATCCGCGCGGGCGCCGGCTGCCGCGTCCGCGCGAACACCGTCTGCCGCCACTCCTCGGGAATCATCGCCTCGGGCTCGATCGGCCGCCCCGCCGCGATGGCCACAAGATGCGTCCACGACCGCGGCACCACTTCCACCACGGCGTATCCGCCCCCGCCCAGGGCGACCCACCGCCCGTCCGCGTACTCGTGCGCCAGGTCGTGACAGGCGACCTGCACGGCCCGCTGAGCGTCCAACGAGACGGCAAGATGTGCCAACGGATCCTCGAAATGCGTATCGGCCCCGTGCTGCGTCACCATCACCTGGGGCCGAAAGTCCTCGATCACCTCGGGTACGACCGCGTGGAACGCCCGCAGCCACCCCGCGTCCCCGGTCCCCGCCGGCAGGGCCA